>DASXUZ010000152.1:0-25799 GCA_036504555.1 Prolixibacteraceae bacterium
GCTAACTACCGGGGGGTATCCAGACCTTATTTTGGCACCAGGGAAACAGGCAAATGGCCTTGGGGGAAGATGAAAAAAGAAGGCATACCTTGATTAGATGGTCTGTGGACCATCTGTTCCAAGGGGCTTCCCAGCAGAAGGACAGCAAATAACTTAGTTAAAATTACACCGGAAATATTGAAAGCGGACAGAAAAAAGACAACTTGTATGACCTATATAAAAATTGAAATACGTTGATTTAATCTTACTCTGGCTAGGGCTTGTAATACCTACGGAAGAGGACTTTTTTGAGGTCTCTGAATATTACCTGGTGGGCCAGTACTTCCAGTTGGTTGTAATGGGGCAGTTCAATTGCAGCCTTGGCAATTTCCTTTTCTGTAATGTCAACCTGGTAAAGTGCAGCCATCAGCCTGCTATAATCACGTTCGAGCGAAATCGAAATCTGGTTGACTAACTGCTCATGAAGTTCATGATAGGCATTTTCACTATTTCCTGAAAAGGTAATTTCGATGCCGAACATACCAAAGTCTTTCATAATTTGCTCGGCTGTTTCGCGAACGATATCTTCCTTGTCCAGGAAATGAGCGATGTTGTTGTTTTGCAGATCTGGTAAATTCATGATTGTTTAATTATTAACCATTTAGAAAAGAGCACTTCAAATTCTATGGATGCCGTTAAGGTATGAAAATATATAGTACTTATTCCATTGTTTATTTCCAGGTTTCACCTTTATACTTTTACATCTTGGTGTACATTGAATTGCAAATCGCTTAGATTACGATAGATTCCATTTGGAAGTTGTATCAATTCATCATGGGTTCCCCGTTCAGCCAGTTGTCCCTGTTTGAGCACAAAAATCTGATCGGCCTTTCTAACTGTTGACAGACGATGAGCAATCACCACTGAAGTTCTGCCTCTCATCAGTTTCTCAAGGGCATCCTGCACCAGACGCTCAGCTTCAGAGTCAAGCGATGAGGTTGCTTCATCAAGAATCAGTATTTTAGGATTTTTCAATACCGCGCGCGCAATGGCAATTCTCTGCCTCTGACCTCCAGAGAGCTGAGTTCCACGTTCTCCTACCAAGGTGTCCAGCTTTTCCGGGAAACGATCGATAAACTCCATTGCATTTGCCTTTTGGGCTGCCTGGATGATTTCCTCATCCGTGGCCCCTGTTTTTCCGTAAGCTATATTTTCACGGATTGTACCCCCAAACAGGAATATATCCTGCGGTACGAGTGCAATCTGGCTGCGTAGGGCTGAAAGGGAATATTCCCGGCAATCTTTACCATCAAAAAGCAGTTCTCCTGAAATAGGATCATGCAATCGCAGTAAAAGAGAGGCGATGGTTGATTTCCCGGCTCCACTGGCACCCACAAGGGCGATCATTTGATTGGCCGGAATCCGCACATCAATATTACGAAGTACATTTTCATTGGGCCTTGAAGGATATGCAAATGTAAGGTTTTTAAAACTGATTTCACCCTGAATGGTATCAGCTGCACTTAAAACGGATACTTCCCTGATATCTTCTTCAGGTTCATTGAAAATGCCGAATAAATCTTCAGTAGCGCCAATAAATTTCTGAATGCTGGTATATACAGAAGCCAACCCACCAATGGTACCGCCTACAAATGCGGAATAGATAACAAATGAGAAGAGATCGCCGGCAACGAGTTCACCATTGGCGAGCAAAGCCGAACCCCTCCAAATGACTGCTACCAAGGCCCCAAAGAGGCCAAATACGATAAAAGCAGAAAAAGCACCTTTGTATTTACCGCTCAGGATACCGATTTGGGCAATCTCCTGTGTTTTTTTCTGATAACGGTCAATTTCGAAATATTCGTTGGTGTATGATTTCACACTTTGAATGCCTTGCAGTGTTTCTTCCACGATGGTATTTGATTCAGCAACCTTGGCTTGAACTTGCTTTGAGAACTTTCGGATAAATCTACCGAAAATACGGGCAAGTATCATGATTCCCGGTAAAACTGCCAGCATAAATAAAGTCAGTTTCGGTGATGTGATACTAAGTAAAACAATGCCCCCAATGATAATGATAATTTGCCTGATAAATTCAGCCAGGGTGGTTGTCAATGTTTCCTGTAGCAGGATGACGTCAGCCGAAATGCGGCTATTTAACTCCCCTACTCTTCGCTGATCAAAGAATTTAAGCGGGAGTTTAATCAAATGGGTATAAGTATCCTGGCGTAAAAATGCAAGTGTTTTTTCCGTTACATTGTTGAACAACACGATCCTGAAATATGAAAATGTGGATTGAATTAACAGTACACCCACCAACAGTAAAGCTATTTCATTGACCGTGTATGCCTTAGCTACTTTATTTCCTGCATTGACTAACTCACCCAACAATTTTGGGAAGGCCAGACTGGCCAAGCTTGATCCAAGCAGAAAGAATAACCCAATAAAATATTCACGACGAAAAGGTCTAAGGTATTTATATAATTTGAATGCATTGCGAAGGCCTGCACGGGTAATCTTTTTCTTTTCAACTTCACTCATCAGAGTATTTACTTAATTTTTTATGTTGCCAGAATAACACCCCAAAATGCAATGTGTTCATTTGAATGCGTGTCAAAATCTTTATTTCAATCTAAAATGTGTCAGTATTCAATAGATATAAGTTGAGAAAAGAAAAGATTGAAAGTCCATAAAAAACAAAGATACGAAGCAATAAATTGTGTTTCGTATCCTTGTTTTAATGGAAGGATGTTTGGTTACAACTGCTTAAAAAAGTCGTTTCCTTTATCATCAACAATAATAAAAGCCGGGAAGTTCTCTACACGTATTTTACGGATAGCTTCCATTCCAAGCTCTTCGAAGTCAATCACTTCACTTGATTTGATACTTTGTTTGGCAAGAATAGCAGCAGGTCCGCCAATGGAACCGAGGTAAAAACCACCATGCTTTTTACAGGCATCAGTAACCATTTGAGTACGGTTTCCTTTTGCTACCATTATTTTTGAACCTCCCAGGCTCATTAAGAAGTCAACATATGGATCCATACGGCCGGCAGTTGTTGGGCCGAAACTTCCAGAAGCCATTCCCTTGGGTGTTTTAGCAGGACCGGCATAATACACGGGATATTTCTTCAAATATTCAGGCATTGGCTCTCCGGCATCCAGCATTTCTTTCAAACGGGCATGTGCCATGTCACGGGCTACAATCAAAGTACCTGAGATATTCAAGCGGGTTTTAATGGGATATTGAGATAAAATCTTCAGTACGTCTTCCATCGGCTGATCAAGGTCGATATCCACTGCAGGTTGCATGAAAGGTGCAGATTCAGGAAGGAAACGGGCTGGATTCTTTTCCAGTTCTTCGAGGAAGATACCCTCCTCGGTTATTTTAGCCTTGATGTTACGATCGGCACTACAACTAACTCCAATACCGACCGGGCAAGAAGCTGCATGACGTGGCAAACGCACCACTTTCACATCATGCACAAAGTATTTTCCGCCAAACTGGGCACCAATAGCACTTTGTTGACATATTTTTTCAACACGAGCTTCCCATTCCAAATCGCGGAAAGCTTGCCCGCCTTCGTTTCCTTCAGTTGGTAAATGGTCAAGATAACCAGCTGAAGCTTTTTTAACGGTAGCCAGAGTCGATTCAGCAGAAGTGCCTCCAATTACCAGTGCCAAATGATAAGGGGGACAGGCAGATGTACCAAAATCCATGATCTTTTCCTTTACAAATTTGGCCAGGTTCTCATCGGTCAGCAATGATTTTGTTTGCTGATACAGGTACGTTTTATTGGCCGAGCCACCACCTTTGGTTATGAATAAAAATTCATAGGTATTTCCTTTTTCTGAGTAAATATCGATTTGGGCAGGAAGATTAGTCCCTGTATTTTTCTCGTTGAACATGGTAAGTGGAACGACCTGAGAGTAACGCAAGTTACGTTCCTGGTATGTTTCATAGATACCTTTTGAAAGATATTCGGCATCCGTAACGCCAGTATAAACGTCTTCTCCTTTTTTACCCATGACAATGGCAGTGCCGGTATCCTGGCACGTGGGCAATTCGCCTTCTGCAGCTACCACCTGATTGAGCAGCATGGTGTAAGCCACAAACCGATCATTGTCAGTCGCTTCAGCATCTTGAAGTATCTTGGCCAGTTTTTCTAGGTGCGAAGCGCGCAGATAAAATGAAACATCAGCAAAAGCTTCTTTGGCCAATAATTCAAGCCCTTCGGGAGCAACTTTTAGGATTTTACGGCCATCAAATTCAACAGTAGATACAAAATCTTTGGTCAAAAGACGATAGACAGTGGTATCTTCTTTAATAGGGAACGGTTTTTGATAAATGAAATTGGACATTTTATTGTGCTGTGAATGAGTTAATAATAAATTCAGTTACAATCAAAATATTGGGTTTGCAACGAAACAAATATAGGCAATCCGGTATGATTTAAAATAATTCCAACCTATATTACCGTTAATTGATAAGAGTTTTAACAAAAAATTCAAAAGCGATTTATTGGATAGCTGTTATATGTGAACCACTAGAAATATTCTATATTTGCTCACTTGGGAAAACGAATGCAAATTTACATTTTCCATTCAGTCAAACAAAAATTATAAATGATGATTTCAATAAATCTAAGAAAAATACTCCACAGTCGATTTGGGGGAATCCTGCTTCTATATGTAATTTTTATAGGTATTTCATTTATCAGCAGGTCAGTATTACTTACAATGTCGGTGGATGAAGTGAGTTTGAATCCATTGAGTTTATTGTGGTCATATGGAGCAGGATTATTTATGGATACGGTGACTTTTTCTTATTTCATGATTCCATGGGTGCTTTTTTTGACACTTGTTCCTGATCGGTTATTAAATTCAGCGCTTCACAAAGCAATTGCCTTTATATTCTATTTCATCATCTTCTATCTTCTGTTATTCAATGGCGTAGCTGAATATTTTTTCTGGGAAGAGTTTGGAGTACGGTACAACTTTATAGCAATTGATTACCTGGTATATACCAACGAGGTTTTGGGGAATATTAAGGAATCATACCCTCTACCTCTTCTGATTTCTAGCCTCTTAGTGGCTGACATCGCTTTGACTTATTTTGTCGTAAAGAAAAAGCTCCTGGCTGTTTCCCTTGAAAGTAAAAGCAACCTTCGACAACGTTTGTTGATTGGACTGGCCTTATTAGCTATTCCTGTGTTGTCAATATTACTTATCAAAAATACAACTGTTGAAGTTACAAAAAATCGATATAACAATGAACTTGCCAAAAATGGAATTCACTCCCTCTTTGCTGCCTTTCTGAACAATGAACTAGATTACGAAACCTTTTATACAACTCAAAATCAGGAAGAAAATTTCAATCAGCTTCATGCATTGCTGAAAAGCGAAAACAGCCAATATTTGAACAACAATACCTTTGATATTTCCAGAACAATTACCAATTCAGGCGAAGAGAGACATTACAATGTAGTATTTATCACTGTTGAAAGTTTAAGTGCCGAATTTTTGGGCTATAAAGGTGGTTTAAACACTCCGAATCTAAATGCATTGGCTGATAGTTCGTTGCTCTTTACTAACCTATATGCCATTGGAACTCGCACCATTTACGGACTTGAAGCGACAACTCTTGGAGCACCGCCAAAGCCTGGTCAAAGTGTAATTAAACGTCCCAACAATGAAAACATGTTTTCATTGGGTCAGGTTTTCAAAGAGCGTGGTTATCATTTGAAATACATCTATGGTGGTTATGGATATTTTGACAACATGAATTATTATTTCTCAAATAATGGCTATGAAATTGTCGACCGTAATGACCTGGATAAAGATGAAATCACTTTTGCCAACACCTGGGGAGTTTGCGACCAGGATATTTTCAACCGAACCTTGAAAGAATGTGACAAAACTTATGCAGCTGGAGAACCATTTCTGAATCATATCATGACAATATCCAACCATCGTCCATTTACATACCCTGATGGTGTTATCGATATTCCGTCTCATATTAGCCGTGCCGGAGGAGTCAAATATTGCGATTATGCAATCGGAGAATTTATCAAAAAAGCAAGTCTTAAACCCTGGTTCAAAAACACCTTGTTTGTAATTGTGGCCGATCATTGTGCTGGAAGCGCCGGAAAAGCTGAATTACCTTTTATGGAATACCAGATTCCACTTATCATTTATAATCCCGGGTTGGTACATCCACAACAAATAAGTAAACTTTGCAGTCAGATTGATGTTGCTCCCACCATATTAGGATTAATGAATTGGACCTACAAGAGCAAATTCTTCGGAAAAGATATCCTCAAAATGGTTCCAGATGAAGAACGTGCATTTATTTCCAACTATCAAAAACTCGGATATATCAAAAACAACCAATTGACAATATTAAGCCCTCAACAAAAAGTTACACAATATAATATTGATGCAAAATCCGGAGAGATGAAACCTGAACCCATAGACCAGAAATTACAAAATGAAGCAATTATCTATTACCAATCTGCCAATTACTTGTACAAGAATAAACTTGATAAATGGGATGTAAAATGAAAATTACACTTATAATACATCCAATTTCAAGGGGGTTAATTTTTGTATTATTTCTTTTTCTTGCAGCTCTAAATGGACATGCAGAATCTGAAAAAGACACCTTGGTTTTTAGAAATTTTCGAGATACTGTAAAGATACAAAAAGCTCAGATTGTTATTCTCGATTCAGGTGATTCGATGTTGTATTTTAAGCCAAAACATTTTCAGTTTATTAAGAATGCACCTCTGGATATTTATCTACTCGGAAAAACATCTTTCTCAAAAAAAAATCTACCAAAATTGGGTGTAGTTCTGGCAGCAACGGGCATATTGATGGCTTTTGATCAGCCTATTACAAATGCGGCTCAACAATTTGGCCGATATATTAATCTTGATACCGATCACGGCAAAACGAAATCACTTGTCAAAATTGGTGGTACCACTGTTTTAGAGGTTCCCACAAGTGTCAACAATTCCATATATTTTTTAGGTGAAGGTTGGCCTAGTTTACTGGTTGCTGCTGGATTTTACACCTATGGCCTCACTGCCAATAATTATCGAGCATTGCAAACGACCTCACAAATGACGGAAATGTTTCTAACCATGGGCATTACTACTCAGATTTTGAAACGGCTTACAGGACGTGAAACTCCCTTTGTGGCAATGGATCCAAGTGAGTCACAGAAAAACGGAGGTGTCTGGCATTTGTTTCCAAATCCTAAAATTTATCAGAAACATGTATCAAAATACGACGCCTTTCCATCCGGGCATATGGCAACTTTGATGGCAACAGTTACAATTCTTTCAAGTAATTATCCAGACAACAAGTACATTAAACCTGTAGGTTATTCACTTATGGGCTTACTCGGTTATTCGATGCTCAACAATGGTGTTCATTGGATAAGTGATTACCCATTGGCAATTGCAATTGGTTATACTTGTGGTAAAATTGCCGTTTCACATGGCAGACAGGTCATCACAAAAAAACTTCTTGAACATGGTATATCTTCCTCATTAACTCCTGTATATTTAGGCCAGGGAACAATGGGACTTAGCTATCGATGGACTTTTTAATCAATTAGAAACGCATGCTTATAAATATTTCAAACAATAAACTCACGAGAATTCATTATTTTTCATAGTTTATCGTTTGAGCCAAGACTTTTTTACCGACGCTTTTCTTTCTCAGGGAAAAGTGCTGAAAACACGACACTTAATACCAAAGTCAATGCAATAAAATACAACGAATAAGTTGATTTAAAGCCAATTTCTTCAAGCCATGTATGGGCAAGTAATTTTATCCCTACAAAAACAAGCAATACACTTACCCCCACATTGAGAAACCTGAATTTATCGATCATATTTGCAAGTAGAAAGAATAAAGAACGGAGCCCGATGATGGCGAAAATATTAGAAAAGAAGACAACATACGGATCACGGGTTACTGAAAATACTGCAGGAATTGAGTCTAGGGCAAATATTACATCGGTAAATTCAACAAGCACTACAACAAGCATCAAAGGAGTAAAAAACACTTTCCCATGGTGTTTTAAAGCAAACCTATTACCAACATATTCCTTTGAAATATTAAAGTACCGAGAAAGAAATTTAACAATTACAGAATCGTGTGGATCATTGTCATGTCCTTCTTTTTTTACCAGAATTTTGATTCCCTGAAATACCAAAAAGGCCCCAAAAACATATAGAATCCAATCGAAACGCTGAATTAGAGCAGCCCCTGCAAAAATGAAAATAAACCTCAATACAATGGCACCTAATACGCCCCAGAATAATACGGTCTTATAATTTTTCTGTGGAACGGAAAATCCCTGAAGAATCAACAGAATGACGAACACATTGTCAATTGACAATGTTTGTTCAATAAAATACCCAGCCAGGTAATTCATCGACATGTGATCGCGGTATTCGACCAACATCCCCTCAAAATCAGTTAATTTAAACCTAAGCTCAGGTGCATATTTATTAACTACTTCACTTAAATCGGCAGGCGTTTCAATTCCATGGAGCAAATGTCCATAGAATTTAAGGAATACAAAAAAGCCCAGTGAAAGCAGTACCCAGATACTTGTCCAGCCCAAGGCTTCTTTGGATGAAACAATGTGTGATTTTCGCCCGACGATCAATAAATCAATCATTAGGACACATACAATCATCAATAGAAAACCACTCATTAAAATTACTTCTGTCGACATAATTATTTAATTAACTCTTGTTATTCCTCCTGAGACCACAAATTTCATTACTTCTGATGGACTAAGATCGATTGTTCTGATGGAACTTTCAGGAACAAAATATAAAATTCCTGAAAAAGCATATGAATGTGGAAAATATACAGCAACCATGTCCTCAAATCCAAAATCTTTCAGATTTCTTTCTGTAACAAACCCTAATTTCCATAAATTGTTTTCCTTATTCATACAAACCATCACTGGGACATTAAACTTTTTCTCCTTTCCTACAAAAGCTGTAAACAAATCCTGGATGGAGGTATAGATAACATTTAATAATGGAGTCCGTTTTAAAAGTCTTCTGGTAAAATACGTAAATGGACGTGCGATGAATGTTTGTCCAATAATTCCCAACAACGTTAATGAAATGAATAAAATCACTATTCCGATACCTGGAGTATCTATTTGATAATGCTCTTTCAATGGGTCTCCAATCAGCCGATCCACGTAGTTAAACATCAGGAATACAGCATAAAGGGTCAATGCCAAAGGCCCTGACAACAATAATCCCTGAAGAAAATATTTAAAAATTTGTTTCATATTTTTTTTCGAAAGATACAACTTTTAGATTTGGGGATAAGGAACAGCAACCTCAGGAGCTTTAAATAATTGTTATGATTGACTTAAACAATTCTCCTTTCCCAATTGTATTCTATAAAAATAAGCAATGAAACGATTGGTAATTATACTAATGACCGGATTGGCATTAATAGCAAATGGACAAGATATAAACAAACAAAAGAACTATACACTCATGAAATTCAACGAACTAAATGAAATTGAACGATCAGTCATTGAAGGCAAAGGCACTGAACGTCCTTATACGGGCATGTATTACAAGTTCGATGAGAAAGGTACCTATTTGTGTAAAAAATGCAATGCCCCTCTATACAGGTCTAATGATAAGTTTGATGCTCACTGCGGCTGGCCAAGTTTTGATGATGAAATAAAAGGTGCAGTTAAACGTACCACTGATGCCGATGGCCGAAGAACAGAGATAACCTGTGCAAACTGTGGAGCCCATTTAGGGCATGTTTTTATTGGGGAAGGTTTGACACCAAAGAATACACGTCATTGTGTGAATTCAGTTTCACTGAATTTCCTTCCTGATTCTCAAAAATGAAAATACTTTAGGCTGAACTTTCATTCAAAAGGCTCATGGCCAATAATTTCATACACTTGCTCATAGGTAGTGGCTTCCATTAATAAAACACGAAGCCTTGCTGCCCCGGGAAAATCATAGGTATAAATTTTATAAAAGCGCTTCAGAATATTGATATTCTTTTGACCATTCCATGTTTTTTCAAACAGTTGTGTATGAAAAAGCAACTGCGCTAGTCTCTCCGATCTCGAAGGGATGTGCTGGTTCAGATTAAAGAACCAAGGATTCTGAAAGATGCCCCGACCGATCATGATACCGTCCAGTCCATATTTTTCTGAATATTCAATACCTTGTGAAACAGATATTACATCACCATTCCCCATAAACTTAGTTTCTGGGCTGAGCTGATCTCTAATGCGGGCACCTTTTGCAATCTCCTCCCAATTAGCAAGCCCTTCAGATTGTTGTTTTTGCATTCGGCCATGAAGAATTACTGCAGCAGGTTTTGTCTCCATCAAGGTGGCCATCCAATTTTCAGTATCATGAATCCGAATGCCGGTTCTGGTCTTTATTGAAACAGGAAGATGCGTAGCCTCTTTGGTTGCCAAAATAATTTCCTTGGCAAGGTTAGGCTGATCGATCAATGCAGAACAGCCTCCATTTTTAACAATTTTCTTTGCGGGACAACCCATATTGATATCCAAACCATCAAAATCATACTCAAGGCTAATTTCACGGGCAATCTTGAAAAACAATTCTGGCTTTTTACCCCATATCTGGGCTACAAGACGAATGTTCTTTTGCTTTAATAGTTGCCTTTCTGATTCACTTACCAACAGCCTCTCACCTACCCTTATTTTACCCATAGGATGGTTCATTCCGTCGACAGAAGTAAATTCAGTATAAAGTATATGCAAATACGATGGGTCTGCCAAACCAGCCACAACTTCACGGAAAACAGTATCAGTTACATCTTCCATTGGGGCAAGGGCAAAAAATGGTTTGGGAAGTAATTCCCAGAAATTAGCCATAGATTGTACTATTTTTGGACTTACATGAAAATCACAAGTCCTTTAAGTTATTATTCGCCAAGATGAAACTCTTTCGGTAAACCTGCCTGTTTCCAAATCTACGCTTTTTTTTCAGCAGATAGCTTTGTTTATCTTCCTCTGTACCCCGATTAATCTTCCAACATTCCTCAGAACAACAATTTTCATATTTGACAGCACAGTCTGCACATTGAATAAACAACAAATGACAGAGGTCATTGGCGCAGTTAACATGAACATCGCATGGGTTTCCGCATTGGTGGCAATGTGAAATAACCTGCCCGTTGACTGTTTCACCCATTCGTTCATCAAACACAAAATTCTTACCAATAAAGTTGGACTTCAAGTCAAGTTGCTTAATCTTACGGGCATATTCCAGAATTCCTCCGTGTAACTGATTGACATCATTAAAACCTTGATGTTTCAAATAGGCACTGGCTTTCTCACATCTAATTCCTCCAGTACAATATAACAATATCTTTCGATCTTCTTGTCCTGCAAGCATTTCTGAAATCAAGGCAATTTCTTCCCGAAAAGTATCCACCTTGGGGCAAATGGCGTTTTTAAAATGTCCTATTTCAGATTCGTAATAGTTTCGCATATCCACCACAATGTTTTCACCTGAATCGACCAGATCATGAAATTCCTCTGCCCCCAGATGTTTACCCACATTGGTCACATCAAATGCTTTGTCGCTTAAGCCGTCAGCAACCAGTTTATCCCGAACCTTGACAGTAAGTTTATAAAATGACTTACCGTCATCTTCAATGGCGTATTTAACGGGAATCTGATCAAAAAGTGGATAATTCTTCAGGCATAGGAAAAAAGCTTCCATTTGATCTTCAGGAATGCTCATTTGGGCATTGATTCCTTCTCTTGCAAGGTAAACTCGACCAAAACAATTGAGCTCATACCAATCCTGGTAAAGTTGATTTCGTAATTCCCCAGGACTGTCCAATAGGAAGTATCTATAAAATGAAATCGTTCTCCTTGAAAACAGTTCGGTTCGCAATTTCGCTTTCAGGACTTCGCTGTTAATCCGATTGTGTAAAAACATTTTGAATTATTTTTCGGCAAATATATAACACCTGGATCATTATTAAGACATGAATGTCTTAATATATTACTTCAATTACAACAGCAGTTCATTTTATTCACAGGCAATAGATTCATTCAAACTGAAAATATTCAATTTATATTATAAAACATGTTTCGAAAATTTATAAATTGAATCACAGTACTTTACATGAATAGATATTTATAACATTATTAAAATATTAAAATATCATAAAAAGAGTTAACAAATATCTCTTATATTAGCATCGCAATAGAATAATAGTTTACAATTTTAAATGAAATACCCTTTTCTCTTTTAACCAGAATCTATTCTTGGAACAAACTAAACTAAATGTAGAATAAAGGATTATCAGGCTCTGATAATCCTTTTCTTTTTTCTATTGTCTATTGGTATTTCTTTTGTGGGACCTTATTTCTATTTGCAATAAAATACCGATCAGGCTTTTAGTAACTTGATTGATATTTGTGGGGAATTTTTAAACTACCCAAAGAATAATATGTATCTTCCGAATGGCTTCGAAAGATTTATGAATTGGAAAACTTCAATGAATACGAATTCTGTCAGAGAAAAAGAAAAAACGTACCAATTCTAATGGGATAAATCATCAAAATCAATATTCGTATAATCCTTTGCCGAACCAACGACTTCGAGATCATTTATTTTATTGCTATTTACTCCTTCATATTCAGAAGCAATTGCTGAATCATATTCCACACCTTGATTCTGGTCAATGTATGAAATCACTTCCTGCAATCCATCAACAAATTTCTCAAAATCTTCCCGGTACAAGAAAACCTTGTGTTTTTCAAAATGGAAATTACCATCTTGCTCGAATCTTTTTTTACTTTCAGTGATGGTCAAATATAACTCATCTCTTCTTGTTGATTTAACGTCAAAAAAATACGTTCTTTTTCCAGCTCTGACAGCCTTCGAATAAATCTCTTCCCGAAACTTACTGTCATTTTCCATCAATCCTTCATTTTTTTCAAATTCTTCCATCTTACTCTTTTTAAGATTAATCAATTCATATACTACCAAATATATAAATAAAAATTGATAAAAAAAACAAATAATGTTACTAAACACAATCTCATAAAACAAAAATAGCCCTGAAAAGTTAAATTTATTTCTTCAATTAGATTAAATCTGACGGTTAAAATGTACAATTTGGTAGATAAATCAAAGTTTTATGATTTATTTGTTCCGTGCAATCAATATTTTTGCACCGATATGATTTAACATAGCGAACAATAATTTATCCGTAAATGAATGTGTATTTTTGAAAAGAACCTTCATTTTTAAGCTGATTCACAAGCATTTCGTATAAATTTATTTTACTGAAGATCATTTCCCCCACCTGATAATCACTCTTTTGCTTCCATATTTCAGTTCCAGGCAAAAAAAAAGGTGCTGAATGAGCACCCTTTTTTGATATTGTTATTCGACTTAAATTCTCTTTTTAACAGCTAGCAGCGTATTGAGCAAAAGTGATACGCGTGTCATTGGCCCAACACCCCCAGGAACTGGCGTAATATAAGAACACCTGGGAGCTACTTCGTCAAACTTGACATCTCCTTTCAAGCGCCAGCCTGTTTTGGTTTCAGGGGCCTTTACTCGTGTTGTTCCTACATCAATTACAACAGCACCTTCTTTCACCATATTGGCTTTAATAAATTCGGGCGAACCTAATGCCGCAATCAGGATATCAGCTTCGGCACATACCTTTTCAAGGTCCTTGGTCTGGCTATGAGCAACCGTAACGGTTGCATTCACACCTTTTTGGGACATTAAAATACTCAATGGCCTTCCAACAATATTACTTCTTCCAACAATTACACAATTTTTACCAGAGGTAGGTATTTTGTATCTTTTCAGTAACTCCACGATTCCAAAAGGAGTTGCAGAAAAGAATGCAGGTAAGCCAATGACCATCCGGCCAACATTTTCAGGATGAAAACCATCTACATCTTTACGGGGGTCAATGGATTCAATCACTTTTTGTTCCGAAATATGCTTGGGCAATGGCAATTGTACGATGAACCCATCCAGATCAGGATCTTGATTCAATTCATGTACTTTGGCCAACAATACCTCTTCCGTTACATCGTCCTCAAAACGGACAAGCGATGAACGAAAGCCCACTTCTTCGCAATCTTTTATTTTAAAGGCCACATAGGTTTCACTTCCACCGTCGTGTCCAACCAGAACAGCTGCCAAGTGGGGAGCTCTTTTCCCCGAGGCAACAATCTGTTTCACTTCTTCGGCGATTTCCTTTTTAATATCATCAGCCGTTTTTTTTCCGTCAATTAATATCATCCTATTTTATTTATCGTCTTTGGCCAGCTTTGCCCATCACTTTATTTATATTTTTTCCCTGCGATACCACACGCATCATCTTTCGGGTTTCAGCAAACTGTTTAATTAAACGGTTTACCTCCTGTATATCGGTACCCGAGCCATCGGCTATGCGCTTTCTGCGTGATCCATTCAAAAGGCTTGGATCTTCCCGTTCGGCCGGGGTCATTGAGTAAATAATGGCTTCAATATGTTTGAAGGCATCATCTTCAATCTGAACATCTTTCAAAGCCTTCCCCATTCCTGGAATCATGGCTGCAAGATCTTTCAGGTTACCCATCTTTTTGATCTGCTGAATCTGCTTCAGAAAGTCGGTAAAGCTGAAGGTATTTTTTGCCAGCTTCTGCTGAAGTCTTTTGGCTTCTACTTCATCGAATTGTTCCTGTGCCTTTTCAACCAGTGATACAATGTCACCCATGCCCAGAATTCGGTCGGCCATACGTTCTGGGTGGAAATTATCCAGTGCATCTAGCTTTTCTCCTGTTCCGACATACTTGATCGGCTTATCAACCACCGAGCGAATCGATAGTGCAGCTCCACCGCGGGTATCTCCATCCAGTTTGGTAAGGACGACCCCATCGAAATCCAGCCGGTCATTGAATTCTTTGGCCGTATTCACAGCATCCTGTCCAGTCATGGAATCGACTACGAACAGAATTTCATGAGGCTTCACAGCATCCTTCACAGCGCTGATTTCATTCATCATCTCCTGATCAATGGCCAAACGACCTGCCGTATCGATGATGACAACATCATATCCGTTCGTTTTTGCATGGCGGATCGCTTCCTGGGCAATCTTGACCGGGTTACGGTTGTTTTCTTCTGTATAAACCGGCACATTCACCTGTCTGCCCAACACCTTGAGTTGTTCAATAGCAGCAGGACGGTATATATCACAGGCTACCAACAGAGGATGTTTCCCCTTTTTGGTGCTCAGCAATTTAGCCAATTTCCCAGCAAAAGTAGTTTTACCCGAACCCTGTAGACCTGCAATTAATATGACAGAAGGATTTCCTTTTAGATTAATGTCTACAAACTTCCCACCCATCAACTCAGCCAGTTCATCGTGAACAATTTTCACCATCAACTGACCAGGCTTCAGGGCGTTCAGAACATCCATCCCCAAGGCTTTTTTCCTGACATTTTCAGTAAATGTTTTTGCTATCTTAAAGTTAACGTCCGCATCGAGTAATGCCCGACGTACTTCTTTCAATGTTTCAGCAATATTGATTTCGGTAATCTTCCCCTGACCTTTCAGGAGTTTAAACGACCGTTCCAGCTTTTCATTCAGATTCTCAAACATATCTATTTATAAGATTTTCATTAGGTAAAAACTGTTGCAAAATTATAAAAAATATGCCAATGAGAAGTTCAATACAAAACTTTTAAAAATACCCTCACATCAGAGCCGATCAATTCGACTATTGGCCTGGCAAGCGGGCCTTGAAAACCATGAAACAGTTGCTTTCCAAATTCAATGGTCTTGTGTTAAAATGTCTAGCTTGCCTGTCCAATGATCAATTATAAAGTTCGGGGATTTAAATTTTAATTTCCATCACCTGGGCATTTATCAGCCTAGACCACTTTGAAAATCCCCTGACCTACTTCCCTCTTCACGGGAAATCTGCTTGCCACCATACTGTTTTTCGTTGTATCCTGTTTTCCAGTCCATTAAAAGCCAGCTAAACCTTCTTTTCTTTACTACTAATTCCCATGATCTACCTGCCATTTTAATACCCGAGACGTAGCTTCTGTAAGGTAACTGTAATCTATCTGTAATGTATCTGTATTGTAGAATACAGATACATTACAGATAGATTACAGTTACCTTACAGAAGCTACGTCTCGGGCATGTCATTCCTATCCAGCTGTTGAGAATTGAAGGTAGGTAGAAAGATCCTGGGAGATTCCTTTGTCAAGAAACAAACAGATTGATTTTGACCAAGCTATAAAAGAAGAAGATCCAGGAGTGTGGAAGCAAAATTCTTTTGCTTATCCACAGATTACAAATTTGTATATAAACGATTAATTAGAAATGAGCAGACCTGGCCTGGGCAGGTTTCCAATCCGACCGGGGTCGAATTCGTCGCTCTGCAATCGATTTTCCAGTGCATCCAATGAATCTAAATAAGCCTGGCATATTGAATGCAGATCGCGGGCCTCAATAAATAGAAATTGTGTAAATTCATTGTTAAAATATACAGGGGGATACCATTTTACCTTTTAAAAAATTGCTTATGACCGATTTTTGTTTTATATTTGAATAATACAATTGGGATTAGAAAGATTCTAATTGTGAAGGAACTAAATTAGAAAGAACGTCAAATGTTCGGAAACACGATGTTTTACGATGTGTTTTTATTTGCAAAGGTCCTTCAAGAGTTGCTAAAATTGCTCCTTGTATTTGATGTTAAATCACGGCAAAATGTGACTAACATGAGGATTTCCTTTGGTTTTGATACAATCTAAACAGTCTATAATTGAATTTAAAGGGTTTAACCGGTTTATCCCAAAAGCCTGTTTGATTTAAATTCATTCTCTAATTTTACCAGGTAGAATTACTCATCCAAGCAATTAGAATTCAAATTTTTATTCAACAATCATTTCTAATTTATAAGCTATCAATTCCTTATTCACAGAGGCCATTGGTTGACTATGATGTTATTTTACTACTACGTGTTTTTTAACTAATTAAAAACTTTACACCATCCAGCATGCTATGACAAAAAAGAGATTTGCAGAATCACAGATTTATCACATTCTCCGTGAGAATGAAGCGGGCGTTCCCATTCAAAACCTGATCAAAAAGTATGGGGTCAGCCAGGCGACCATCTATAACTGGAGAATCAAGTACGGCGACATGAATATTTCAGAAATCCGTCGGTTAAACGAATTGGAGGATGAAAATGACAGGCTAAAACGCATGTTTGCGGATTTAAGCCTGGAGAATTTGACCTTGCGATCCAAGCTTGAAAAGGAAAAATAGTTTTATTAATATAATTCAATATAGATATATATTGATAATTTCTATTTTCCTTTTCTAATTCCCCTATGCATTACATTATAGACATATAACATTAATAATCAACATGATTCGTCAAATATTCTATTCAATTTCAGAAATAATGCAACCAAACATACGGCGGAAAATACCTATTTTATTTAGGATTAAATAGCTATAAATTTAGTTGTAAATAGATTTCTAAGATTTAATTGGAGTGTTTCCAATTCGAATTTATAAATTCTATAATTTTTATGGGTTGTCTGAATGAACTAAAATTTAACACCAAAACACCTATGTATCTGGAAAAAGCGAACTATCAGTGGTATGCAATTTATACCCGCGCGAATGGAGAAAAGAAACTTTATTCTACTTTGGTAAATAAGAATATCGAATGTTATTTGCCTTTAAAAAAGTCGCTTAAATCATGGAGCGATCGCAAGAAATGGGTAGAAGAACCACTCTTTAGATGTTATATCTTTGTAAAAGTCAGTTACAAAGAGTTCTTTACTGCCTTAAATACACCAGGCGTGGTTTGCTATGTTAGTTTCGGCGGGAAAGCCCAGCCCATTCCAGAAACCCAGATTTCAGACATTAAATCATTCTTGAATCAATGTGATCATGAGGTAACATTAACCTATGAACGAATTCAAAAAGGCGTTTCAGTGGAGGTACTGTATGGTTCCCTGAAGGGAGTTAAGGGAGAAGTAATAAACATATACGGACAAACCAGGCTGGTTATGCGAATTGATTCAATGAATTGCAGTCTATATGCCAATATTTCAAGGGAAGAAGTAAAGATCCTGGAAGAAAAGACGCATCAAAAGACGCATCTGCTGGCCTAATTCATTCAATAAAAGCCATTCTTTATTGAAGGGTGGTTCAATCTATATATCCCCCTTATCCATTCTGAAAATACAAATGAGAATACAGATTCATCATTAAATAGCTGATTGGATTCATTTGTATTTCACTGTTAAGATCAGATAATCAGGGGCTCAAAGTATCAATCCAAGCATTTCCTTTTAATTGATAGGATTCTTTCTATACAAAAGAGCTCTTCTCAATTCTTATAGTTAAGGGCTGAAAATATTTACGCTGCCAATAGGTTTGACCTGATCCTGGCTTGGGAGCTTAAATCATTAAAAACCAGTCATCCAGATGAATAAATCGATCTATTGCAAATACCAGGGGAACTTGTTCAATGGATTATAAATGTAGACAATTTCATAAATTCCAAAAGGAAATAAAATCTGAATAACGCGTTGAGTAAGGCTTTCAATGGGTAAAAGATTGGAGTATAAAAATCAGATAGGATTAAAAGCAATGATACGTAAGCTCAAAAATTTTATTACACAGGGAAATAAACGAAGTGTTGAAGCGAAAAAAAATGTGATTGGTTCCCTGGTGATTAAAGTTATGAGCATTGCCATTAGCCTGGTAATGGTCCCCATGACACTCCATTATATCAATCCCACGCAATATGGTATTTGGATTACCATGAGTTCGATGGTGGCCTGGATTTCATTCTTTGATATTGGATTTACCCAGGGTCTTCGAAATCGGTTTGCGGAAGCAAAGGCCAAAGGTGACCAGGAATTGGCAAGAACCTATGTGAGTACGGCTTATTTCTTTATAGGAATTATATTTATTAGTATTTGGATCATTTTACTCATTGTAAATCAGTTTATTGATTGGGGGAGATTGCTTAATGTCAATGAAAAATCGGCCCGGGAGGTCTCTGTATTGGCTTACATCATTTTTTCCTACTTCTGCTTTCAGTTTGTATTTAAAATCATCAGTACTATATTGATCGCAGATCAGAAACCGGCAAAGGCAGTACTGCTTGATCTTTTTGGACAATTTTTTTCACTGATTACCATATATATTTTAACCAAGCTCACCACAGGGTCCCTCATATATCTTGCATTGGCGCTTGGAGTGGCCCCTACCCTGGTTATTGTAGGAGCAAATTTATATTTCTTTAGGACAAATTATAAAGACTATGCCCCTTCGATGCGGTTTGTAAAAAAGAAATATGCACGAGATATTGTAACCCTGGGCTTGAAATTTTTTGTTTTACAAATTGCAGCCATCGTACAATATCAATCTATTTTATTTTTAATCACACACTATTTCGATCCACTTCAGGCGACCTCATACAATATTGCCTATAAGTATTTTGGTATATTGCAAATGGGTTTTGTGATCCTGGTAAGCCCATTATGGAGCGGAGTTACAGATGCCTATAATTCAGGCGATATTGACTGGATAAAAAACGTAGTGAGAACATACCTGTATATTTTGATTCCATTTATATTGCTAGGGGCTATTATGCTTGCTGTTGCAGGGACAGTTTATGAAATGTGGTTGGGTAAGGGTGTTGTTCAGATCTCGTTCAATATATCCCTGCTTTGTTATATCTTTTTTGCAACAGGGATGTTTGCAACCGTATTTGTGTTTGTAATTAACGGGATTGGCGCTTTGCAGGTTCAATTCTATTCTTCAATTATTACAGCCATTGGATTTGTCGTTCTTTCTATGTTAATGATTAAGCGGTTTCATTTTGGTATTGAATCTATTCTTATTTCATCAATTATTGCAAATGTGTATGGATACATAATCGCCCCGATACAATATTACAATATTATTATCAAAAGGAGTAAATCTCCGGTGTGGTATCAATGAAAAATATTGCCAATAAAATATCCATATATGGAGGATTGGGAAATCAAATGTTTCAGTATGCCTTGTATCTGTTTCTCACAAATAATGGCATCAAATCCAGCATATCATTTTCAAATTTTTTAATCCAGAATCATCACAATGGATTTGATTTACCGCGGGCTTTCAAAATACAACTAACGATTAAAAATAGAATTCTATTTTACCTGTTAGAACATGTGAATCCTCTGATTAGAAACAAGTATGTAAATTTCTTTTTACGTAAAACGATCCCTAAAATTCAGAAGTACAAACTGTCCATATATAAAGAAAAGAAGGAATTTTTGATGGATAAGGATATTTTAAATGTCAAATCCTCTTTTCTGATCGGAACCTGGCAATCCTATTGGTATTTAAATGGCATCAGGGATATCATTTTAAAAGAATTCACATTTATTAAACCCAATGACAACAACAACAGGGCAATCATCGATTCGATTCAAAATACCAATTCAGTCAGTATCCATGTAAGAAAAGGGGATTATCTAAATAAGCGATGGAATGCGACCCATCATGTGATTCAAAAAGCAGATTACTATTTCAGAGCCATCCAATATATCAACAGCCAGGTAGCCCAACCATTTTTCTTTATTTTTTCGGATGATATTAATTGGACAAAAGAAGCACTTAATGGTATCCCCAACGCCACATATATTAGTCATAATACAAATAAGAAGAATTACATTGATATGTATTTAATGAGTATTTGTAAACACAATATTATTGCAAACAGTACCTTCAGTTGGTGGGGGGCCTGGTTGAATCAAAACAAGGATAAAATAGTGATAGCACCCAATATATGGATTAATGGAGTAGAATGTTCTGAAATAATTCCACCCGATTGGAAGCTTATTGAGGTATAAATTGAAAGGTAAAATGTTGAATTCAAGGAGTATCGTATCACATTATCTATGGGACAATTTGAATGGCACTAACTATTCAATACTTTGGACTTCTATAGTTATCTATTCATTGGGATTTTTATTTTATGTATCAGATCATGTTCTGAGTCAAATATGTCTTTTGATAATGGGTTTTGGCATTACTGGCATTGGCTTGTCACTAATCAAACTGGGGAAGTTAAATATTACGAATATTTATTTCAGAAGTATTTTTATTGTATATATGTTTTGGCAGATATATATAATAATGAGAGGGATACATGATTTTAATTATAATATGTTCTTAAATATTTTATTCGCGCCTTATTTTTTTCTTCATTATTTAGTTCCACTAATCATACTTATTCCTGCCAATATTTTTTTTGTAAAGAGGATGTTTAATTTTTTTGTTTTTCTTTCGATATTTTTATTCATTGATTTTGTATTTTTCGAAAACGATTTATTATTTACAAATCCTAACTTTTCCGAACAAACGGTTTGGACACTCGGCACTGGTGCTGGATTTCTATTATTAACCTGGTTTTATCACAATCAAAAAATAAGATTCCTTGCCTTGTTGGCGGTGATGCTTTGCTTGTTTATTGCAACGATAACCGCACGCAGAAATATTATGATCACATTTGCCGATTTCATTATTTTCTCAGTGATTATCGTCTTGTTGAGCTCAAGACAGTCAATTAAAAGTAAGATTTATATTTTAACAATGTTTCTAGGCATCATTATAGCCGCCTATTTTATCTTTTTAAGTTACCAGGAAAAGCTGTTTGGAAAAATTTCTGAACACATTGACAAAAATACAAGGGAATTAGTATTTAATGCATTTTATCAGGACATGACATCAAAGGATTTAATAATTGGTAAAGGCTTTCTTGGAGAATATTACTGTCCTGGTGCGGAGAAGGGTGTGGATAATCGGTTTTTAATTGAAAGCGGCTATTTACAAACGATTCTTAAAGGGGGAGTTATCAGCCTCGCACTTTTTTTGCTCATTGCCCTACCGGCTGCCTATTTAGGGATAATAAAATCAAAGAATATTCTAAGCAAAGCATCTGGGACCATAATCATTTTATGGTTGATTGATATGGTTCCATGGGGTATGCCAGCAATAAATATCAGATATATCTTAGTTTGGACATGTATAGGCATTTGTTATTCAAAGGTAATACGTAATTTATCTGAGGCGGAATTAAAATATTCACTTTTATTATTTTCTAAATGAAAATACTTTGGCTAACAGAAACTCCATCAAAATATAAACCAGAAGAATTTGGATATAACGGCAGAGGTTGGATAGAATCATTACAATCTTTACTTGAAAAATCGACAGAGATCGATCAGTTGGGAATTGTATTTCCCCACTCCTTAGATTCAGAGAAGCTAATCAAAGGGAGGGTTACCTACTATCCAATTAAAAGTATTAGACCCGGACATATCGTATCATGGATAATTTCAAATTGGAAAAATAAGATTGAGCATGAAAATGAGATTTATACTTTAAAGGCAATTATTGAAGAATTTGAGCCGGATGTGATTCATATTTTTGGCACCGAAAGTTGGTTATGCCATGCTGTTGAAATGACGAATAAGCCATGCGTAGTTCATTTACAGGGGCTACTACTACCTTATTTAAATGCATATATTCCTGCTGGCATATCCACATATGATTTAATGAAAGTCAATTGGATCGGATTTATAAAAGGAATAAGCATATGGCATCATAGACGAGTATTCGATAAAAAGTCAAAACGGGAATACAAATTCTTTAAAGAAATTTCCTACTTTATGGGAAGAACAATTTGGGATAAAAGTATTTCTAGATTCCTGTCACCAAAGTCCATTTATTTTCATGTTGATGAAGTTTTAAGGGATAAATTCTATTCAACTACTCCCTGGAGGTATAATAAAAAAAACAAGGCTATTATCACTTCCACCCTTTCAGATGCATTGTATAAAGGACTGGATTTGGTAATTAAGACAAGTGCATTATTAATGCAAGAAAAATTTGAATTTGAATGGAGGATCATTGGTGTAACGAACCATTCCAAATCTGCTTTGCTCTTGCGAAAAGTATTTAATTCAGACTATTCGTCATTAAATATCAGTTTAATGGGGATTAAAAATACATTTGAAATTATAGACTTATTATCTGAAACAACATTATATATTCATACCTCCTCAATTGATAACAGCCCCAACAGTTTGTGTGAAGCCCAGATAGTAGGGTTACCGGTAATTGCAACCAATGTAGGTGGGGTATCTTCATTAATTGAAGACGGGAAGGATGGGTTTCTAGTCCCTGCAAATGATCCGTATTTTCTGGCATCCAAGATAGTAGAACTTTGCAATAATCCAGTTTTATTAAAAACCGTTTCGGGCAATGCAAGAGAAAAAGCTCAAAAACGACATTCAAAAGATGAGATTTTAAATCAACTCATTAAAACCTATCAGCAATTATCAACCAACAACAAAGAAGAATACAGTTCAAAGGTAAAAATTCCAAATAGCTTAATAAATTTTTAAATCGAATGGCCGGAAATATTGATTTACCAAAAGTACTCATATATGGAGAAACTTTCAGGAAAATTGGCGGTGGTGGGATTACATTGAATACACTGTTTGGAATATGGCCCCCAGACCACATCTTTATGCTAAACGATAAATTTGGAGAAACCTCAGATGTACATTTTACACGATATTATCAAATAGGTCATCTCGAAAACAAATCATTTCTGCATAAATTAGGGATTATTACCGGCAACAAATCTGGAGCAGTTGTCCTAAATAAATCCAAATCACATAAGACCATTACCTCTTCAGGTTATAGTCTTTTTAAAGGTAGTTTGTATTTTAAATTAAAAGAGTTATTCATTTTTATTTTAAATACCCTTGGCATTTATAATTTATTTTTCCAACTAAATGTTTCGAAGGAGCTCATACAATGGATTAAAGAGATAAAGCCGGATATCATTTACTTTCAACCAAGTACGATTCAAAATATAGAATTTTTCAATGAATTGCATCAGCTCAGCGGGATTCCATATGCCATTCATGTGATGGATAATTTTCTTGAAATAAATACTCACACCAAAGAATTAAAGGGAAAAAATATTGTTCAGGCCCAGCAAATCATTGAAGAATTGGTTGAAAAATCCAACTTATGTTTAGGTATATGCATAGAAATGTCAACTCAATACAGTAAGCGATTTAATCGGGTATTTTATTCATTTCAACATGCTGTCGACGACAAGTTCTGGTTTAGAAATTACAAAGTTCGAAAAGATCCCAATCCATTTGTAATCTTATATGCAGGCAGAATCAGTATTGGAACAATGAATAGTTTGTTTCTTCTTGCGAATTCAATAGATAATTGCAATAAAAATAATGAAAGCAACTTTGAATTTCAGATTCAAACGACCTCACCGGTACCTAAATTGTTAAAGAAATTTTCAAAATATAAATGTGTAAAAATTTTCAAAGCAGTCCCATATAATAGTTTGCCTGATAGGTATGCAGAAGCTGATTTACTGGTACTACCAATGGATTTTGATAAGGACAGCCTAACTTATTTGAAATACTCAATGCCCACCAAGGTTCCTGAATACCTGGTTAGTGGAGTACCAATCCTGGTTTTGGCACACGAAATAACGGCCTTGTATAAATATGCCAAATCAGAAAATTGGGCCTTTATTAACTCTACTAATAATGAGAAAGATATCGAAAAACTATTGATTGAAATCAGAAATAATTATATGAAAAGGATAGAAATTGCAGAAATTGCAAAATCAGTTGGCAATCGGAACCACAATATAAACATTGTAAGAGATTCTTTTAAGCAACTCATTTGTGAATCCTGCTATCAGGTGTTCTAGTCAATTAAGTTCTAAAAGGCAGTCATAATTCAATAATCCTTACAAAATGATATCCGGTAAAAGGATTTTGGTAACTGGTGGTGCTGGATTCATAGGTTCAAATCTATGTGAAAAGCTGGTGGAATTAGATAATTACGTAGTTTGCCTTGATAACTTTTCAACAGGGAAAATAGAAAACATAGAAGTCCTGCTTAAAGATAGAAATTTCAAATTAATAAAAGGAGATATCAGAAACCTGGAAGATTGCTTTTTAGCTACAAAAGAAATAGACTATGTATTACATCATGCAGCCTTGGGTTCGGTTCCCCGGTCAATTAACGATCCAATCACTACCAATGAAGTTAACATTGGCGGCTTTCTAAACATGTTGATTGCTTCCCGTGACAACAAAATAAAACGCTTTATATATGCAGCCAGTTCTTCAACTTATGGAGATTTGGAATCCTTACCAAAGGTAGAAGAAAAAATTGGCAACCCGCTTTCTCCTTATGCAGTTACAAAATATGTGAACGAATTATATGCTCATGTGTTTTCAAATATTTATGGGATTGAATGCATAGGATTAAGATACTTTAACGTATTCGGACGAAGGCAAGATCCTTCTGGATCGTATGCAGCAGTTATTCCGCTTTTTATAAAACAATTACTTAATCACCAGTCTCCGACAATTAATGGTACAGGGCAATATTCCAGGGATTTTACCTATATCAGCAATGTGGTCCAAATGAATTTACTTTCATTGGCTACCAAAAATACAGAGGCAATTAATACGGTCTACAATACAGCATACGGGGAATCGACTACCTTAAATCAATTGGTCATACACCTTAAATATTTTTTATCGGAATTCGATGCAAAAATAAATGAGATTGAATGTATCAATAATCCATACAGGGTTGGTGATATTGCGCATTCCTTGGCCTCTATAGAAAAAGCAAAACGGTTATTAA
>DASXUZ010000153.1:0-7017 GCA_036504555.1 Prolixibacteraceae bacterium
TTGGTATGTTACGGGATCCAGGTAAGTTAAAATATTGGTTCCATCGTCCATAATCAGGTATTTATCGTCATGGGTCATTCCCCAGCCTTCATTGGAGGCAAAATGAAAACTATCGACCAATGCCATGTTATCCAATTGATACACAAATCCTATGTTGGATTTATAGGTGAGCTGGAACATACGGTTGTTGAAGATGGTAATTCCTTCGCCAAAATAACGCCCGTCCAGTTTGGTGGTTTGCAATACCTTACCAGATTTCAGATTTGTTTTATAGATGGCCGATGAACCATTTTCCCCGGTACTTTCATATAAAAATCCATTGTGGATTTCCAATCCTTCCGTAAAGAATGCTTCGTTGTGGGGATAGGACTGAACCATTTCAAAACCTAATTTTTCAGGCACCAAATCAGAATAGACCTCAAAAGTTTTATAATACATCTCTTCTACCCCATCGGCTTTGGTTACAACCGCTTTCAGGGTATGTTTTCCAAGGGTTTTGAATTGATGGAGCGAATAAGTAAACTCAGTTTCGCCGCTGGAGGTTACCAAAACGGTATCCACAAAAATTCTGGTATCTTTCAGTTCACCATCCTTCACTTTGACCGAAATGCCAATGTTGATATCATCGCCAAAAGCAATTTTTCTATTGACTGACTCAATTTTTATCTGGACTGCCGTTTTTCTTGAACGACTTGATTTATTGGAACATGAAAAAGAGCTGATAAAAAGAGACAATGCAATAAATGTGATGGATAGTCTGAAGTTCATTCCCTTAAAAATTAAATTAAATAACCTGCTGCAAAGATAAAAAATTAGAGATTGTTTTTTTTCACAATAATGAAATTGCAGGATCAATTTATTTAAGGGCAAATCTATTCAGCCCTTCGGCATATATCAGCCCTTCAACCTGGGTGTTGATTTATTTCTGAAATAATTTCAGCTTGATTTTACAATTTTATTTCAGAATCTACCACCTGATTGGCTGCTGTTTAATTATTACCTAATTCATGGTTTATACAAAGATCGTACTTAGTTCGTGCATGGTTCGTGTATGTAAACCTATACAAACTATCTTCAAATTAAGTTGAAATAAAGTAAAAACCAGGTATTAATCACCTATCGAATATTGAATTTGTATCAGGCAATCAGGCTACAAAGAGTACTGACTTTTATAGGACAGCAAAAAATATCAACAGTTTATAAAAATCAATGGGATCAGATTCCAACCATTGAAGCGGACAAAAAGATTTGGTTTGTCTATATTTGGCCAAAATTTAAAGATTGTGGGTTCATTAAAAAAACTTGCCGGCGAAACTGCCATTTATGGAATGAGCAGCATTGTTGGCAGATTCATTAATTGGTGGCTGGTGCCCTACCATTCGCGTATATTTCTACCTGAAGAATATGGCGTAGTAACGAATTTATATTCCTACGTTGCTTTCTTCCTGGTGATTCTTACTTTCGGTATGGAGACTGGTTTTTTCAGGTTTGCCAATAAAAGCAACAGTGAAAACGAAAAGATTTATTCGACCAGTGCCATCTCATTATTGGGGAGTTCCGTACTTTTTGTATTGCTGACTTATTTATTTTCAGGATCACTTTCCGGATTTTTGGATTATCCCAACAGTGAAAATTACATCAAGTGGCTGGCCATCATCGTAGCTCTTGATGCTGCAACTTCCATCCCATTTGCCAATTTACGCCTGGAAGGAAAAGCTGTCAGATTTGCCACCTTAAAACTGGTGAACATCTTTTTCAACATCTTCTTCAACATCTTTTTTCTGTCAATTTGTCCCCACATTCTAAAGTCAAATCCAGATAGCCTGATCCGCCTGGTCTATGATCCTTCCATCGGCGTAGGGTATGTTTTTCTATCAAACCTGATTGCATCGGTCATTACGCTCATCATGCTGATACCCGAAATAAGGAAGATTAAGCTTATATTTGACTGGGGACTTTTAAGGGAAATGTTCTGGTACTCCTTCCCTATTCTACTGGTTGGAATTGCAGGAATGATCAATCAAAACCTGGATAAAATATTAATTCCGGAGTTGATACCCGCCAACCAAAAGCCCATGGAACAGCTGGGAATTTATGGGGCCAATTACAAACTGGCTGTGGTGATGAACATGTTTATCCAGGCTTTTAGATATTCCTTCGAACCCTTCTTCTTTAGTCACCAGAAAACCAGCGATTCAAGGGTTATTTATGCAAAGGTGATGAAATACTTTATTATTTTTGGATTGTTTATCTTCCTGGGAATAACCCTCTTTATAGATGTTTTTAAAATTATAATAGGACCAGAATATCATTCAGGATTAAAAGTAATCCCTTCGGTTTTAATGGGAAATTTGTTTTTGGGGATATATTTTAATCTTTCACTCTGGTATAAATTATCAGACAAAACATGGATGGGAGCCGTTATTGCCGGTATCGGGGCATTGCTCACCATTGTGTTGTGCGTGGTTTTAATACCGATCATGGGATACATGGGAGCGGCCTATGCAACCCTGATATGCTTTGTATTGATGACCGTTATTTCGTATGTGGTTGGCCAGAAATACTATCGCGTGGATTATGACCTTAAACGTATCTTATTCTATTTTGCCGTGGCAGTTGGACTTTATTTCATGTCGGATTATATCCATTTTTCGACCTCTATATTTCAGTATGGTTTAAGTTTTAGCTTGTTCTCTGCCTTTTTGGTGGTGGTTTATTTTGCCGAAAAAAAGGAATTACAAAGTTTTATTAAACGATAGTCCAATAGAATACTTTTTAGTATTATTTTTACATTTTATTTATCTAATTATGCAAGAGCTGAAAATAGCTATAGCGAGCGATCATGCCGGGTATGAACAAAAACAAGCGGTGATGAAATACCTTCAGGAACGAGGAATCGAATTCAAGGATTTTGGTGCGTTCTCTGAAGAGAGCAGCGATTATGCCGATTATGCACATCCATTGGCGGAGGCGGTCACCAGGGGAGAATTCAGGTTTGGAATTACCTTGTGCGGCAGTGGAAACGGGATCAACATGACGGCCAACAAGCACCAGGGAATACGCTCGGCAATTTGCTGGATGCCTCAAATAGCTGAATTGGCGCGTCAGCACAACGATGCCAATGTTTGTGCCCTTCCAGCGCGTTTTATTACTGATGACCAGGCCATTGAAATTGTAAATATCTTTTTGGCAACTGAATTTGAAGGTGGCCGTCATCAAAGAAGGATCAACAAGATACCCTGTTAGAAATGTCAAAACAAAAAGAAATATTCCTGCAAAAGTCTGAAGAGGTTGCCTTCGATTTGAAGCACCGTGCAACGATCAAGTTTAATATCTCGAAGTACGATGCCGCTGTGGACCGTGCCATGAAAAGATATTCCAATCTTGATTTGGCAAAAACACGTGCTTCCTACATCAAATCTTTGGCCGTCAATCATTTGCACGATTATTTACTTGAGTTTGAGAAAAATATCACGGCCAATGGAGCTTCTGTGATCTGGGCAGAAGACGAAGCTCAGGCCATTGAAGCCATTAAAACAATACTGATTGAAAACAATTCAAAAACAGTGGTCAAGAGCAAATCCATGACTACCGAGGAAATTGAATTGAATGACCATCTGGAACAGATTGGTGTTGAATCACTTGAAACTGATCTGGGAGAATACATCGTGCAACTGGCTGGCGAAAAACCTTACCACATTGTAACTCCCTGCATGCACAAATCGAGGCAGGACATTGCTGAGCTTTTCACGCAAAAATTTGATACCCCGGAAGGAAGTAGTCCGGAGTACCTGACCGATTTTGTGAGGAAGAAATTGCGCGAGAAGTTTACCATTGCTGATGTTGGAATTACCGGTGCCAACTTCCTGGTGGCCGATGTGGGGGGAATTTGTTTGACTGAAAATGAGGGCAATGCGCTGATGACTGTTTCGTTTCCAAAGATCCACATCGTGATCGCAGGAATTGAAAAGGTCATTCCACGGATGAAGGATCTTGGTTTGATGTGGCCTATTTTGGCTGCACACGGCACCGGGCAGCAGATTTCGGTTTACAATTCACTCATTACAGGACCTAAAAAGACGGGTGAAACAGATGGCCCTGAAAAAATGATCGTCATTCTTCTGGACAACAAGCGCACGGCGCTTTACCAAAATGATGACCAGTATGAAGCTTTGAAATGTATCCGTTGCGGAGCCTGTCTCAATGCCTGTCCCATTTATAGAAACGTTGGGGGGTATACCTATGATGCAACTTACAGCGGGCCAATCGGTTCAGTCATTACACCTTTTTTTAAAGGCTTAAAGGAATACAATCACCTGAGCTCGGCCTGTTCGGTTTGTGGTAAATGCACGGAGGTTTGCCCGGTCAAAATTCCATTGCACCACATGTTGCTCATTAACAGGCGCGATGCGGTCAGGGCAGGAGCGGGGGGATTTTCATGGAACCAGGGAATGAAAGCCTATGAATATGCTTTTTCAAAGCGAAGCAGACTGGATTTAGTGGGCGGGAAAACAAAAAATGCTTTGGCCGGTTTAGGTTCCAATGTCCTGGGAGATCAGAAACAACTTCCAAAATTGGCGGATCAGTCGTTTAGTAAACAATGGACCTCTAAAAAATAAAACCTATGCTATCCAATACGTGTAAATATGCTGTAAGGGCGCTCATTTATCTGGGAAAATATTCGGTCGATGGAACCAAGATTGGTATCAAGAAAATCTCTTCTGACCTGTTGATTCCAACGCCTTTTTTAGGGAAGATTCTTCAGAACCTGGTCAAACAAAAGATTTTAGTTTCAACCAAGGGACCTCACGGAGGTTTTGGCCTTGGCAGAAAGACAAGCGAAATTTCGCTCTACGACATTGTAAGAATTGTTGACGGAGATGATTTTTTCAGAAATTGCCTCATTGGCATGCAGCCTTGTTCAACGCATGAGAACAATGAAAAACCATGCCCCGTTCATGGCCGCTTTGGCCCTATCAGGGCTCAGTTATTGTTGTTTTATCAGGAAACAAGCCTTGAAGGAATCCTGGGTGACATGACTGGATTCGAGGATCTTATCAAACTGTAAAGCAATCTATTTTGGCAGGAATTTATCTTCATATCCCCTTTTGCAGAAAGCGATGTCACTATTGCGATTTTTTTAAATCGACCGATCTAAGCCAGAAAGCCAGGTTGTTGGAAGGTTTGAAATCGGAACTACAAAGCCGGGCTTCTGAGTTGGAATCCGAAGAAATAAATACCATCTATTTCGGGGGTGGTACCCCATCGGTTTTACTGATTGATGAGTTAAAAGACCTTTTAAACATCATCGGTGAACTGTATCAGGTTGCTGAAAATGCAGAAATTACCCTGGAAGCAAATCCAGATGATCTGACACAGGCCATCCTTTCAGGATTGAGGCAGATTGGTTTCAACCGGCTCAGTATGGGCGTTCAGTCATTTTCTGAAGCGGATCTGAAATTGATGAACCGTCGCCATGGAGTGATGCAGGCGGTGCAATCAGTTAAATGGGCCAAAAAGGCTGGTTTTTCAAATATCAGCATCGACCTGATTTACGGCTTGCCCAATCAAAGCCTGGAGGAATGGGAACGCAATGTGCGCATCGCCGTAGAGCTGGATGTGGAGCATATTTCGGCCTACAACCTTACCTACCACGAAGGTACTGTTTTTTACGAACAGCTCAAAAAAGGAATACTGAAAGAATTGCCCGATGAGTTGAGTCTTCAGCAATTCGAACTGTTAAACCTCCTGCTACAGGAAGCGGGATTCGAGCATTACGAGATTTCCAATTTCTGCAAGCCAGGTCTTTATTCACAGCACAATTCATCTTACTGGAACAGCAAGAAATACCTGGGAATTGGCCCCTCTGCCCATTCTTATGACCTGGTAAGCCGTCGTTGGAATGTATCGTCCATTTCTAAATACCTCGATGGACTAGAGAACGGTCAGCCCTACTTCGAGGCTGAAATATTGACCCTACAGGATCGGTACAATGATTTTATCATTACCGGTTTGCGCACCATCTGGGGAGTTTCCGAAGAATTGATCCAAAGCTCTTTTCCACCGGGATATTTCACTCATTTTCAGACATTCAAAGAAAAGTACCAGCGCTCGGGCCATCTTCTATGCACTTCAGGTAAAGTTTGCATCAGCCCTGAGGGATTGTTTATTTCCGATAAGATCATGGCTGATTTTATGATAGTTGAATCGTCTTAAATATTGTTAATTGAACTGGTTGCATGTTTTTATTCAAGGTATAAATCTATATCTTAGCAGCTTGAAAAAACCTTTGATTTCATCAACCAGAATCCTCATCCAATGATCGTAAAAATAGTCAATCAATCCAATAATCCGCTCCCTGAGTACAGCACTGTTCATTCGGCAGGGATGGACCTTCGTGCCAATCTTGCCGAACCAGTTGTGTTAAAAACCCTGGAAAGAGCGCTCATCCCAACGGGTCTGTTCATCGAATTACCTGTTGGATATGAAGCCCAGATCCGCCCCAGGAGCGGACTGGCATTGAAAAGGGGAATTACGGTGCTGAATTCGCCAGGGACCATCGATGCCGATTACCGTGGAGAAGTGGGCATTATTCTGATTAATTTGTCGAATGAGGAATTTGTCATCCAGCACGGCGAGCGCATTTGTCAGATGGTTATTGCCAGGCATGAACATATTGGCTGGGAAGTGGTTGAAGTGTTGGAAGAAACTGAACGCGGAGCCGGGGGTTTTGGACATACGGGTAAAAAATAAAAACACATGAAGAACAAATTTATCACTTATATTGCCGGTTTTTCGATGCTGGTTTCATCCTGTGGAACGGCTCATAAACAAGTCAAGTCAACTGTTCAGGCCAAGCAAGCCAGCCAGGAGGCAGACATGTCGGAGGATAATAAAAATGAGTTTGAATATACTTTTATCGAGGGCTTGAAGCAAAAAATGATCGGGAATCAGCCTGCGGCCGTAACCCTGTTTTCCAAATGCCTCGAGATCAATCACAATTCCTCATCAGCCATG
>DASXUZ010000154.1:0-14381 GCA_036504555.1 Prolixibacteraceae bacterium
GATTTTGTAACCTTACAAATCCCCTTAATGCCTGAAACTACCGGGTTCATCAATAAAGATAAATTGAAAATGATGAAGCCAGGCGTCAAGATCCTGAACTTTGCACGGGGCGGATTGGTCGATAACCAGGCCCTGCTGGAAGCCATTGAATCAGGTAAAGTTGGAAAATACGTGACCGATTTCCCTGAAGATGAACTGATCGATGTAAAAAACATCATCGCCATTCCTCACCTGGGTGCCTCGACAGAAGAATCGGAAACCAATTGTGCCATCATGGCTGTCAATCAGGTGATGGATTACCTTGAAAATGGGAACATCGTGAATTCAGTCAATTTCCCAGCAGCTGAAATGGAGCGCAATGGCGGAACAAGGATCGTGGTGGCCAATAAGAATGTACCCAAGATGGTGAGTCAGATTTCATCCCTGCTGGCAGGCGAAGGACTGAATATCTCCAATATGCTGAATAAGAATAAGGAAGAAATCGCTTACAACATTATAGATATTGATGGTATGGTTCCTGCTGGAATCAAGGAAATGATTTCTGCCATTGAAGGGGTCGTGATGGTTCGGATACTTCCTCCAAAAAAATAAGCTTTTATACAACATCTTGTACCCGGTGAATGATACCTAATTGTTATCTTTGCCGGGTATTTTTTTAGTAAAGAGCCTCAGGGCTTGGGGCATGGAAAAGGGAAAAGGGAGAAGGAAGAAAATGAGAAAATGAGAAAATGAGAAAAGAGAAATGCAATGTCTTGCCTCAGCGCCTTTAAACTTTAAACTTTGAACCTTAAACATTAAACTTTGAACCTTAAACATTAAACTTTAAACCTTAAACATTAAACTTTAAATACTTTGAATCTTCATATAATATTTGTCAAATAATTGTAATGGAAAAAAACCTCTTAACAAAAGCCGCTGACAATGTTCGCATTTTATCGGCAGCGATGGTAGAAAAAGCCAAATCTGGACATCCGGGCGGTGCAATGGGTGGAGCCGACTTTGCAACTGTATTGTATTCTGAATTTCTGAATTATGATCCAAGCGATATGACATGGATCAACCGTGACCGTTTCTTTTTGGATCCAGGTCACATGTCACCCATGCTGTATTCAATCCTGTCCATGAATGGGTTTTATACCATGGAAGAGCTGGCCAATTTCCGCCAATGGGGAAGTCCAACTCCTGGACACCCGGAAGTTGAACCTGCCAGGGGAGTTGAAAACACCTCAGGCCCACTCGGACAAGGTCATACCATGGCCGTGGGTGCTGCCATCGCAGAACGATTCCTGGTGCATCGCTTCGGTGAATGGATGGCCCATAAAACATACACCTTCATTTCTGATGGTGGCGTTCAGGAAGAAATTTCACAAGGGGCCGGACGTATTGCCGGGTTCCTCGGATTGAACAACCTGATCATGTTCTATGACTCCAATGACATTCAGCTTTCAACTGGAACAAATGAAGTTACAAGAGAAGATACTGCAAAAAAATACGAAGCATGGGGATGGAAAGTCATCACCATTGAAGGCAACAACGCGGAACAAATTCGTGCCGCATTGAAAGAAGCCAATGCCGAACAGGAAAAACCTACCCTGATCATTGGTAAAACCATCATGGGACTGGGTGCATTGAAAGCCGATGGTACCAGCTTCGAACGCCAATGCGCCACTCACGGTATGCCTTTGGGAGAATCAGGCGCCTCATTCGAAAAATCAATCGAACACCTTGGGGGCGATCCCAAGAACCCGTTCATTATCTTTGATGATGTGCAGGCCTTGTTTGACCAACGCAAAAAAGTATTGATCGCTGCATCTGCTGAAAAGAAAGCAGCCCAACAAGCATGGGCGACTGCAAATCCTGAATTGGCCGCCAAGCTGGCTACCTTCTTCAGCAAAGAAGCCCCTGCCTTTGATTTCGATCAGATCGTACAAAAAGCAGGCTCTGCCACACGCGCCGCTTCAAGCACCGTGCTGGCTGCATTTGCCGGCCAGGTTGAAAACATGATTGTTTCATCGGCCGACCTTTCCAACTCTGATAAAACCGACGGGTTCTTAAAGAAGACAAAGGCATTTACCAAGGGTGATTTCTCTGGCTCCTTCTTCCAGGCTGGGGTTTGCGAACTGACCATGGCCTGTATCATGAACGGATTGGCCCTGCATGGTGGTGTGGTAGCAGTTTGTGGAACCTTCTTTGTGTTCTCAGACTATATGAAGCCTGCCGTACGCCTGGCTGCCCTGATGCAATTGCCTGTGAAATATGTTTGGACCCATGATGCTTTCCGTGTGGGAGAAGATGGACCGACCCACCAACCAGTTGAACAGGAAGCGCAAATCCGCCTGATGGAAAAACTAAAGAACCACCATGGCAAAAACTCAGTACTGGTACTCCGTCCGGCTGACAGCGAAGAAGCAACCGTTGCATGGAAGCTGGCCCTTGAAAATATCGATTCACCAACTGCTCTGATCTTATCGCGTCAGAACATTAAAAACCTCCCATCCAAAGGCAATCGTTATGCTGAAGCTCAGCAAGCCGTAATGGGTGCATACATTGTAACTGATACAGAAGCAATTCCCGACGTGATCCTGTTGGCCAGTGGTTCAGAAGTAAGTACCCTGGTTGAAGGAGCCGAACTGCTCGAAAAAGAAGGCATCAAATGCCGGATCGTTTCTGTTCCTTCCGAAGGATTGTTCAGAAGCCAAAGCAAGGCCTACCAGCACAGTGTATTGCCAGCAGGGGTGAAGAAATTCGGTCTGACTGCCGGTCTGCCTGTAAACCTTGAAGGATTAGTGGGTGCTGATGGGAAAGTATTTGGATTGGAATCTTTTGGATACTCTGCTCCCTATAACGTACTGGATGAAAAACTAGGATTTACAGCCGAGAACGTTTACAAACAGGTAAAAGAAGTATTGTCTGAAACGATTCTCATCAACCTGATCCAACGGTAAACCTCGAAAGAAGGTATTGATATTAAAAGAAGGCAGTCCAATCGGGCTGCCTTCTTTTTTTGTGCAAACCGAACATTATTCTCAAAGTCCCAACTTCATTCAATGATTTGCAGAACATAGCTGGAAGCATGGCGCGGTATCCGTCGGGTACCTGAATTATTCGAAGCTTATTCGAAAGTTATTCGAAAGTTATTCATTGATTATTCGAATACAGTCGAACAAGCTTCGAATAATCTTCGAATAACCTTCGAATAATCTTCGAATAATCTAAGTATCCACCAATGATTTTAATTCCAAAATACCCATGACAGAGGAACCGTAAATTGATGGCAGGAAAGTTTCAGAAAATGACCCTGGTATCCCCTTTCGACTTAAAGATTTTGGGAAAATAAAAATCATTGTTTACAAAAAAAGAAGGCAGCCCCGATTGGGCTGCCTTCTTTTTTGTAATTGATTAAGTCCCCCTTCCAAAGTTCTAAAACTCCTGGAAAAGGGTATCAGGATAGGAAATGGATACTTCCCTATTTTCTTGTAACTTCTATCATTTTTCCAGCATAGGTAACAGTGTTATCGGCCCCCTTGCTTAAATCATAGGCAACGGGTTTTTCCTTACTCACCCATACAATGTTGAAAGTACGTGAATTTAACATTCCATCAAACGATCCCTTTACATCACCGATGCTTAGTTTGCCGGATTGTTCATTGTATTTGAATTCAATGGTACTGTAGGCTCCCTTTTCGTAATTGTAGTTCAGCCCTTCATCTTCATACAAAGTGAACTGGGCATCCTTACCGGTATACACATACAAGGTAATGACATCGGCCTGCTTCTCGCCTGTGTATTGAATCTCAGGGCCGAAAGGAACGATCGAACCTTCTTTGACAAACAATGGCATACGTTCGTAAGGTGCATCCACGCTGATTTTCTGTCCGCCCTCGGTGAATTTGCCTGAGTACAAATCATACCAGCCATTGGCTGCAGGGAAGTAAACTTCACGGGTGGTGGCTTTGTACTTATATACAGGGGCTACCATCAGCGAAGGACCAAACATGTATTGGTCGCCAATGTTGTTTACTTTCACATCGCCGTTAAAATCCATGATCAGGGCACGCATGATGGTATAATCTTCGAAATGCGTTTTGCCTGCCAGCGAATAAATGTATGGCATCAAACGGTAGCGCAGCTTGTTGGCGTACACCATGCTTTTATAGGCAGGATGATTTTCAGGAGCAATGTTGTAGACTTCGCGGTAAGGAAACTGTCCATGACTGCGGAACAAGGGGCAGAATGCACCAAACTGGTACCAGCGGGAGTTCAGCTCACGCCATTCATTCATATCTTCAGAGCCTTCCTTTGCCTGGACATAACGGTTTTCAACACAGAAACCTCCAATATCCATGGTCCAATAGGGAATTCCCGAGATCGCATAATTCAGTCCAGCAGAGATCTGTGCTTTCATATCTTCCCAACGGGTACCAATATCACCACTCCAGGTGGCTGTTGAATAACGCTGCAATCCTGCAAATCCTGAGCGGGTCAGCAGAAATACCCGTTTATTGGGATCCACACTGCGCTGACCATTGTAAATGGCATCGGCATTCATCAGGGCATAGGCATTGAAATACTTGGTGGAAGGCCCCAGGGCGGTTGGAGTGGATAGCTTCTTGCGGTATTCCATGCTCGCATTGGAGAGGATGTCAGGCTCGGAGGCATCCATCCACCAGGCATCAAATCCTTTGGTATACAGCTTCTCACGAATCTGTTCCCAGAACAATTTACGGGCATCAGGATTATAGGCGTCATAAAAAGAGCCGATGTAACCTTTGCCAATCCAGTCGCGCACACTGTCTTTGACTGCCTGCTGATACATCCAGCCCTTACTATCAAAAGCCTTGTAATTTTCGGTGGTATAATAAAACTTGGGCCACACCGAGATCATGATCTTGGCATTCAGCTCATGTACTTTGTTGACCATTCCTGCAGGATCGGGGAAATATTTTGGATTAAAATCATGTGATCCCCATGATTCAACAGGCCAGTAACTCCAGTCCAGAACGATATTATCGAGCGGGATCTGTCGTTTACGGTATTCCTTCACGACATTGACCAACTCATCGGCTGATTTATACCGCTCACGGCTCTGCCAGTAACCCATGGCCCATTTGGGCATGATCTGTGCCTTACCCGTCACCTGGCGGTATCCACTGATTACATCATCGATGTTGTTGCCCCGGATAAAATAATAATCAATCTGGTCTCCCATTTCAGATGAAAGCGACAAGGCATTCTGATCGGCCTTTGCCCGTGGGCTGAGTGCTTTCAGCCCGATATAGGAAGTCCCGCCATCGGGTTTCCATTCAAGGCGGATTGAATATCGTTTACCCTGTTCAAGTTCCTTGGTAAACTTATAGGTATTGGGGTTCCATGCCGTGCGCCAACGCTCCGGAACAATCAGCTCGTTGTTGATAAAAACTTTGGTATAGCCGGCATAATAGAGCTTGAAATGGAATTCACCGCTCTCCTTGGGCTCGATCTGACCTTTCCAGACAATGGTCGAATGATTGAACTGAAATCCTTCGGGGAAATTCTTGATCGTTGTCAGGTTTTCGTAATCGACCGTAAGTTCATTGCGGTTGACATACACCTGGTTGGTGTCTGAATTGGTGTAATAGAGGGCTGATAATCCGCCCTCCTCGCCTTTGGCATTGTACAGGTTAAACTGGTTTAGATCCCCATAGTCGCGGGGATCACCAAACTTGGTCAGTGAATAATTGTCCCACAGAATACCGTAATTTTTATTCGATACCACAAATGGAACCGACACCTTGGTGTTGTATTGATACAGGCTTTCATTGCGGCCTTTGTAGTTAAACTCATCAGACTGATGCTGTCCAAGACCGTAAAAGGCTTCATCATCGGGAGATTCAAATACCTGTGAAAACGAATATCCATCCGTTCCCTCCACTTGAATGGGAGAAAATACCCTTCCTGCAGTACGTTCCTGAAGGATCAGCCGGTTGTTTGGATCGTAAAATTTGACCACCCCTGTTTTCAATGATACTTTTGCCTTCACCTGAGTGGTAGATACAATTAGACTGTCGTTCTGTTCAACCACATCAAATTTGACAGGCTGGGCTGCATTTTCAACCACACAAAGACTCTTGGCTTTCGAAAGCGCTTCAGTGGGAGAAGCTACTACCCGAATAATTTTCTCACCCATCACCTCCAGATGGATCGTCCGTGGCCCATTCTCCGTTTTCGAGCTCGGATGGATAGTTACCCCATTGGAGGTTTTCTCCCAGACTTTTTGTGAACAGGCCACCAGGAGCAGCACTGCCATCGATAGAAACAAAATTTTCTTCATAAGTAAAACAGGTTTAAAATGGCCCATAATTCAATGGACCGGGCCATCAAGGTATGGAAGATTCAGAAAGATAGCTAAAAATTATACAGTATCAAAACAACTTATCATTTATTGTATAAATAACAATTTTTAGCAAAAATAGACTTTTAAATCATTCCTACAAACCAATAAACGCTGGGAATTTGCTAGCGGGTAGGACATTGATATGGAGATTCGATTTCTGGGGGTGATGGGACTAAAAATGAATCATTTTTGCATGTATTGAACAATTTTACTATATTTAGGTTTACATTTGCAGTATCAATAATGAAGGCAATATGAAACGACCATGAATCAAATGGACATTATTATCCTTCGGCTCATCAACCAGCAACTTGCAGGCGGTAAATTAAATACGGCCAAAGAACTGGTAGCTTGGATGGGTGCCATGCAGGCCCAGGATTACACCCAGGCCAAATGGGCCATTGGGGTACGTTTACCTCATCTGACCGAACAACAAATCGAATCGGCCTTTAACGGGGGAGAAATCTTCCGGACCCATTTGATGCGACCGACCTGGCATTTTGTTTCGGCTGACGATATCTACTGGATGCTCGAACTCACTGCCCCTCAAATCAAATCGGTTTTAAATTCAAGGCATCGGGAGCTGGGACTCACTGAAGCACTTGTCAATCAAAGCCATGCAGTGATCGAAAAGGCCTTGAGCGGCAACCAATCCATGAGCCGGGAATCACTGCTCCAGGAACTTCAGAAAGCCAACATTCCAACCGATCTTCAACGGGCCTCCCATTTTATGCTGCGTGCCGAAATTGACGGGCTCATTTGCAGCGGTGTGATCCAGGGGAAAAAACAAACCTATGCCTTGCTATCCGAACGGGTTCCCGTGAAAAAAACCTTGTCAAAGGATGAGGCATTGGCTAAATTGGCTAAAAGTTACTTTACCAGTCATGGACCTGCCACATTGCCTGATTTTGTATGGTGGTCGGGCTTACCGGTTACAGCTGCCAGGAAGGGACTGGAAATGAATAAACCAGGCTTGAACTCCTTTGTTCTGGGACCGGATACGTATTGGTTTTCACAACAGGAGACCCATGTTAAAAAACTACCCGACTCGGTATACCTGTTGCCGGCATTCGATGAATTCCTGATCAGCTATAAAAACAGGAGCGCTGTCATCACAGCCGAAGATCACAAGAAAGCCATTTCAGAGAACGGTATTTTCAGGCCGGTTGTGTTGGTAAACGGGCAAATTAGCGGATTGTGGAAACGAACCTTAAAAAAAGATTCAATGGTGATAGAAACGGAATACTTCAGACCACATAACCAATCAGAAGAGCAATTAATGGCCAGGGCGGCCGACTCACTGGGGCACTTTTCAGAAAAAAAAGCAGCATTAAAGTTCACTGAAATGACCCCCTGATTCCTGACAGGTCTGCAGGATTCCGATTTTGCTGAAAATAAGCGCAATAAGTGGTGCTTATTTTCAAAATTAAACGCACAATAACATTGATTATATGAAAATGTGTGAATTATGTAACATTTTTCCAAAGTTATATAACGACAAGGAGGTCTTATACGTACACCTTTGTAGCGTAATCATTCATCAATTATGGAGGATTTCAAACTTTAAAACTTTAAAAAATGAAAAATTCAAATGTTACCGGAAAAGTGGTTGGAGCAGTTATAGTTGGAACCCTTTTGGGAGCTACCCTCGGAATTTTATTTGCTCCTTATAAAGGAAGTAGAACCCGCAACCGGATTGCTCGCAGGTCCAAAGATCTGACCAATGATCTTTCTGCCAAATTGAAAGAGGAGGCAAATGCCTTGATCAGTAAAGCTGAACAACTTGAAAGTCTTGCTGAAGATAAGATTCACAACCTGACAGATAAAGTCAAGGAAAAAGTGGATGCTTTCAAGTATCGCAATTCAAAGCAAGAAACCAATAGTCTGTAAACCTGCCGGGAGAGATCATCGGTTTTCAAAAGCAGATGATCTGCTCTGGCTGGTTCAAGGACACTCATTGAAGACCAAATTAAATAGAAAATTACAAACCACTACAAAATAAAAATATGAAAACAAAAAAAGAACATTCAGTTACAAAGAATATCTTTTTAACTGTGCTGGCTGGAATCCTGATTTTTTCTTTTAGTTCATGTGCAACTAAATCGCATTTTTTATCATCACCCATAGTGCCGGCAGCTGAAGGAACTGTTGCAGTTAAAAAAGACAACAATAAAAACTACGTCATAAAGGTCAATATATTTAACCTGGCAGAACCTTCAAAACTTCAGCCTTCAAGAAATATGTATGTCGTTTGGATGGAAGGTGATAACAATGAAACCAAAAACATCGGTCAAATAAAAAGTTCCCATTCCATCATATCGAAACAATTGAAAGGTTCTTTCGAGACCGTATCTCCAGTCAAACCAAAAAAGATATTTGTGACTGCTGAAAACGATGCCAGTGTACAGTACCCAAATAATTCGGATATTGTATTAACAACGGATTATTTGAAACGTTAGTTCCACTTTATTTGAAACGTTGTTTCCACTTTCATTGAGGATTACAACAAGCACAATTTGAACAAGCGAATAGTTAAACGACTTTTAACAGCCGTTAGGGATTGAATTACACCCCAAGCAAAGTAATTATCCAGGAATAAAAAGTAGGGTAAAGCAGATTTAATGCGGTATGTAGGGTGAAAAAGATGATGCGAGAAGATTACAAAACCAAATTATAAACATTACATTTAAATAAATTACTATGAAAAAGTTATTATTAATTGTTGCATTGGCTTTAATTTCAGGGTTTTCGTTTAGCCAGAAATCACACAACGAGTATTCACATGGAGCCAATCAACTAAATCTGGGCGTTGGATTATCACAATGGGGTGTTCCGGTTTATATTGGATTCGACCATTATATCAACAATGATGTTACCCTTGGTGGCGAATTCTCTTATCGTAATTATCGTGAAAATTGGGATCACAATTATTATGACCGCAATATCATGGGCTTTTCCGGAAATGCCAATTATCACTTTAATAGAATTCTTGAAATTCCGAGCAACTGGGATTTCTATGCCGGATTAAATGTTGGATTCTATGTTTGGAATTCTCTTGATAATTATCACGGTAACAATAATTCTGGAGTAGGATTAGGCGGCCAGATTGGCGGACGATATTACATCTCCAACAAAGTGGCTTTAAATCTTGAATTCGGTGGCGGAAACGCTTTTAATGGTGGCAAATTTGGAGTAACCATCAAAATGTAAATCCCCAAGATATACTATTATTTAATCACAAAAAAACCAAATTATTATGAAGAAAATTTTATTGCTTTCGCTGGTGGTGGCTTTCGCTTTCACCGTCAATGCCCAAACTTCCGATAAAAAATGGGCCATCGGAGCCGGTGCCGGAGCATATGGCACATTGAAAAGTGGTGGAATTGGCCTCATGCCAGAATTGTATTTCAGTCGGTTTTTAAGTCCACGCCTGGACTTGATGCTGAAAGGAGACTTGGGTCTTTTTAGAAGTGGATTAAAAAGCAATCTTGATCTTGCCAATGCCTTCCTTAATTTACGTTTGAAATTATCGGACGAAACAAAAAATTTCCAACCTTACTTATTTGCCGGTCCAGGTTATTTGGCTGACAATACAGTTTCAAATTTCAATTTCGATGCAGGATTGGGAGCCAAACATTATTTCAATGAAAGTCTGGCCCTCTATCTGGAAGCCGGATACATCAACGGTATTGAGTATAAGAGAGACGCAGTCAATATCCATGACAATTTATGGAAAGCGACCGCAGGTCTTGAATTTGACTTCGGTAAAGCCAAAGATTCGGACATGGACGGTGTCGTTGACAGAAAAGACAAATGCCCTGGCACCCCTGCAGGAGTTGCAGTTGATGCCAATGGTTGTGCCATTGATTCGGATGGTGACGGCGTTGCTGATTACCTGGACGATTGTCCAACCGTTGCTGGTCTCACCTCTTTGAAAGGATGTCCTGACACGGATAAAGATGGTATTGCCGACAAAGATGATGCTTGTCCCGATGTTGCCGGACCTGCCAGCCTGAAAGGTTGCCCAGATAGCGATGGTGATGGTGTTGCCGACAAGGATGACAAATGTCCTGCCACTAAAAAAGGATTCAAAGTAGATGCTTCAGGTTGCCCATTGGATTCAGACAAAGACGGTGTAGCCGATTCTGAAGACAATTGTCCAACAGTTGCCGGAACAGTTGAAAACAAGGGATGCCCTGTTGTTGAAGCAGCAGTGAAAGACCCAGGAGTTCCAGTGGTTGAAAATGTATATTTCGATTACGACCAATCAAATTATATCACCGGTGAAAAGAAAAAAATCGACCATGTGGTATCCTTGTTGAAAGAAAATAAAGATTTGAAGGTTAACCTGATCGGATATACCGATAGCAAGGGAACTGAAGAATACAACATGGCTCTTTCTAAACGACGTCTGAATTCGGTTGCTAAAACAATGACCGCAGGTGGAATCAAGAAAGATCGTATTTCTCAATCCGAACCAAAGGGTGAAGCCAATCCAGATGCAACCAACGATACCGAAGCTGGGCGCGCTCAGAACCGTAGAGTTGAATTCGAATTCATCAAATAAGAACATTTCATATGACCCGGCAAAACACTATAAAATCAACTTGAATGAATGTCATTTTTAACCATTACACTTTCAAGGCACACGAATAACATGACAGATAAAAATATTTGAAAGGGTGGATGAAAAAATGTTTTGGGTTATTTTGTAGGTTTAGTTTGGTTTAGTGAGGATCCCGGTACAATTGTATCGGGATTTTTTTTGTCCTTCTCCTGAGGCTTGAACCTCCATTTGCGAAGTCTCCTATCATCCATCAATGATCTGTATATCTGTCAATTACTATAGAAATAATTCCATTTATCCATTGATATTCACCAAGATGAATTTACCCATCCAAAAACCGAAGTGGCTGCAGTGAAACTTAAAAATAAAGGGTACATTTATAGGCAATATCCCTCGTGCTGGGATGAGGCTTGTAAACAGTCCAATCATGGAAGAAGTGAACCCATTGGCTGATAACTGTAACACCCAAAAGAAAAAGGAGACCATCGTGAAATATATTACTAGAACCGTTTGGATACTGTCACTGGTCAGTTTATTTACGGATACTGCCAGTGAAATGCTTTACCCCATTATGCCGATCTATTTAAAATCAATTGGTTTTTCAATTGTGCTGATCGGAATACTGGAAGGATTTGCCGAAGCTACCGCCGGATTGAGTAAAGGATATTTCGGCAAGCTTTCTGACAATTCAGGCAAACGGGTTCCATTTGTGCAAATCGGCTATGCCTTTAGTGCCATCTCCAAGCCCATGATGGCCATTTTCATTTTCCCCGTGTGGATCTTTTTTGCCCGTACCATCGATCGGTTTGGAAAAGGAATCCGCACAGGGGCAAGAGACGCCATTCTATCAGAGGAAGCAAGCCCCCAAACAAAAGGAAAGGTGTTTGGATTTCACCGTTCGATGGATACCCTGGGAGCGGTGTTGGGTCCATCCCTGGCCCTGATCTATTTGTATTACTATCCGCAAGATTACAAGACACTTTTTTTCATTGCATTCATTCCAGGCCTGCTGGCTGTGGTGTCGACTGCCTTGTTAAAAGACAAAAAATTAAAGGTTCCCAAAGCCAGGGTTTCAACCCCCTTCTTTTCATTCCTGAAATATTGGAAGCTCAGCTCGCCAGATTATCGGAAAGTGGTAACCGGACTGCTCATTTTTACCCTGTTCAACAGTTCCGACGTTTTCCTTTTACTCAAAGCCAAGCAAGCAGGGCTTGACGATACAATGGTCATCGGGGTTTATATTTTTTACAATCTGATCTATGCCCTTTTTGCCTTTCCCATTGGCATACTTGCCGACAAGCTGGGACTGAAAACAATTTTCATCACCGGCCTGGCTATATTTACAATCGTCTATTTTGGGATGGCACTCAACACAAACCTATACTTCTTTTTCGCACTCTTCTTTCTGTACGGCATTTATGCTTCAGCCACAGAAGGAATTTCAAAAGCGTGGATTTCAAATATCACTAACCCAAAAGACGTCGCAACTGCCATCGGAACATTTTCAGGCCTGCAAAGCATCTGCACCATGTTGGCTAGTTCGCTGACAGGCCTTATGTGGTTTCGGTATGGCCCTGCAACCGCATTTATTGTAACAGCAACGGTCACGCTGGTTGTAATGATTTATTTTATGTCAATCCCAAAACCAACAATTGTCAATCCTGGTTTGCCCAATTCCTGATTGCCCTGGTTATTAAGCTGAAAATTAAAAATAACATGCTCAGCTTAACCAAATATTGAAAAAGAATTTTACTTTTGGTGGAACTAACTTATAACAACCTTGATAAAAGAAATTTCCATCTTTGGGAAATTCCTTTTATAATTAATAGTATCAGATAAATTTGTTGTTACTAAATCCCGACGAATGAAATGAATATACGAACTGTTATCCTTTTCCTTCTATTTGTTCAATTTGGGCAAGAAGCATCTGCACAGCAGACGATTCCAAGAGATGAAATCTACAAGCTATTAAAAAAGAAAGGAATCGTTGATACTTTAAAATACAATGTCAGTGTATCCAAACAAGTTATTCTGGCCAACACAACTTTTAAGGTCGTGGATGTTTCGGTGACCTCGCCAGGGTGGAACAGCTGGTTTTTTTTAATTGACATGAACCCATTTACTACAAGCAGACATCCTTACAAGTACATATTTGTAAACAATACTGATGCCACCATCATCACAACAACGGCCAGCATTCCTGATAAAAGTATCACTTGTTTTCCAACCGACCAATTGTTATGTCAAAAAATTTCCAGTGGTTTAATGCTCCCTGCACCGTTTATTGACAAAAGATCCACCTCGAAAAAATAAACCCTTCTAGGCAACGGTCAACTCTTTGCCTGATTTCTGTGCCGTCAAATGCTGAAACTGACATTGACCCCTCATTTTCAATCCTCTGAAACAGGAAATTTCACAATGTTGAAGGAGTCCTGTTCCAATTTGAGGTACTTTTCATGAAGGGCAAGGTTTATATTGAATTCATCGAATAACTCATCAATTTGATCGGCTTCAAATACCAGGATTTCAAACTTGGTAATCCATTCCTTTTCCGCAGTACTCAATGTTCTGTCCACGCAATAAATGGAAAAGAAGGGATAGTTTTCATACCTGACAGGCTTGTATCTTCCGATATCAATCCCCAACTTTTTGGCTAGTTTCGTAAAGCTTCCAACTAATTCAACCGATACAAGGCCCGATAATTTTTCCATCGATCAACTATTTATTGCCGTATTCCTATCCAACCGCTGCCGCACACCCATGCCTGCATTCAATCATTCCTGCCTATATACGTAAGATCAGCAAATCGGTTCACAGCCCTTGGTTTAAAAACCCTTACCGCTTAACTTTCAATTCGTTCAAAGCCATATTTTTTAATAAACAGCTCAGACTCTTGTTTCCAACTCATGTTTTTATGTTGTTCATCCTGGCTGTTGATGTAATCCCTAACCCGGTCAACCTGGGAGTGACCGATCGAAACGGCGATGTAATCGTATTGCCAGGAGAATTGACAGGGTAGAATCTTCTGGCTGTTGATCCAAAATGAACTCTCCCCTTTCAGGTATTGGATCAAGGTCGAAAGGTTCTGTTCCTTTCCTAAATTGATCAGGGCATGGACATGGTCTTCACGGGCATTGATCAAATCCAGATCAATGTTCTTTTCCTGGGCATTATCCCTGAAGTGTTTGAGCAAAGCCGGAAGAAATGACAGGGGCAGGCTGCAGGCTATTTCCTTGGTGCTCCATACGCAGTGAAGCCAGATCTTGACGTAGGACATGGGTCAGGTGTATTGGGTTGTACCTACTAATTTAAGGAAAGTAAACTACATATAAGCAGTTGAGATTGAATTTTTTATGTGATTTTATAAAAAAGTAGTAAAATCCAAAGCCACTGCTTGCAAACAAGCGGCACGGGCCAATGGGGCAGGTATTGTCTGCCTGT
>DASXUZ010000155.1:0-5073 GCA_036504555.1 Prolixibacteraceae bacterium
TTTATCCGGTACGGCCAATAGGGTATACCGGGTGCGCATATATTGGTCTATCCCAAACTTCTTCCCGTAAACGGAAGTGATCTTCTGAAGGGTGTCTTTCAGACCGGTCAGTTCCAGGCCCTTGGTAAACAATGAAAAGGCAGGATCTGATTTAATTTGGTCGTATACACTGATGGTAACCAGGTCAATCACTTTATCCACCTGATGAATGAATCCATTGGCCGTCCTGATATCTCTTTTGATGATTTTGGACTGCTTGTTGATGATCACATCCGATCCCTGGAATTCAGTGACCAGGTAGTCGCCGATGGCATTGGTATCACGCAAGGCTCCAAGTCCAAAATCGCTGGACTGGATTTCATTTAATACCAGGTGATTGTACACCAGTTTTTTCATTTGGTCAACATTTAACTGCTCAAATGAAGTATTGTTTTGCTGGTAATAGTTTGCCATTGCTTCATTGTCGGGCAAAAACAGGGTAAATGGTCCACGTACACGCAGTAGACTGTTCAAACCTGCACCTTCCAGCAATTTACCAAATTCAGAATATTGGTCATGGGTGGCCACATAATCTGTAATGACTTGTTCTTGTGAGTTCACGTTCCATAATACCGGTTCCTGAACACAGCTAAACATGGTCAACAGCAAAAGGAGTGCTCCACCATATCCTGTGATTTTAAGCAAAAGAATATTTTTCATATTTTCTTTTTTCAAGGTGATTACCGACTATAAAATGGATTCTGCACCATGTTCGGATTGTAAAGAATTTCACGTTCCGGGATGGGTAGATAGTAACTCATGGTGTCAAAGACCTTGGTTTTGAGGACTGCCTGGCGTTGAATATCAGCTCCGGCAAGGATCATGTCAATGATAATCTGTTTCTTTTCAAAATGATTTCTCTTGGCAGCCCGTAAAAGGTCAAACCAGCGTTTTCCTTCGACCACAAATTCCCTGCCTCTTTCGTCCAGGATCGCTTTTCTTAATTCATCTTTTACGGTGATTTCAATGGGCGACAAGCCTGCCCGTTCGGCGGTCTGCCTAAGGTTTTCATTGGCCAATCCGAAATTGCCCAATTCTGTTGCAGCCTCAGCCCTCATGAGCAAAATATCGGCATACCGATAATAGATAAAATTAGCATCTCTTTGGGTACCATTCCTGAGCACCGGATTATTGAGCATGATTCCCTGGTATTTAAAGGCACCATTTAAAATACCAAACATTCTCATGTCATCACGGGTAAATAAAGTAGACACAATTTTACCAGTAGTGAGTCCATTCGACTTATTGAGAACATCTTCATAGAATGGATTTTCCTGGCTGTTCAGGTTGTCGTTGTATTGGATTTCAAAAATACTCTCAACGGGCGAATTCCCCGGGTTGTATAAATTGAACCATGTTTCGGTCGACTCTAAACTAAAGAGACCTGAATTGGAAACTGAATCGCAATAGTTGATACAGTTTTGATATTGCTGATCCCATAGATAAACGTCGGCCAAGAGGGCCATAATGGAATACTTGTTGGCCCGTCCGTTAAAATAACCGGGATGCTTTCCGTCGTTTTTGAACTCAGTGGTATAGGCCATATCCTTTGCAATCAGCAAATCTTTGATGATTTGGGTAATTACTTTCTTTTCTGGCGATTTGGGTAAAAAGAGGGCTGATGTATCTGAAATAGAAGGTTCGAGTACCAGGGGGACATCTTTCCATACCCTTACCAGGTAAAAATAGCTCAATGAACGCAGAAACATGGCTTCGGCATCGATGCCATCTTTCATCTTCTTGGTGAAGGTAACATCCTTTGCAAAAACCTGGTTGTCATAGAACATCAGGGTATTGGCCAAGTTAATGGTGCGATAGTAATCGGTCCATTTAACGGCTCCATTGCTGGAATTGATATCACTTTTTGCAATCCTGTCAAAATTGCCATCGTAGACATTTCCTCCAATCACCACCAGGTCAGCACGAACTTCTCCAAAGAGCAATGATTTAACGGCCCCATCTCTGAAGGCATCATAGGTGGCAGCAAGAGCTCCCTGAACATCTTCTGTTTTGGTCCAGAATTTTTCCTTGATCAAATCATTCTCAGGTGCGATCGATAACCAATCTTTGCACGATGACAAGGCTAGGGCCATCAGGATAATTGCAAAGAATATCGGGTTTAATATGCGGTATTTTACCATCGTAGTAATTTTTAAAATTTTAGAATGTAATATTTACACCCATCAGAATTTTTCTGCTTGGTGGAGTTCTACTTTCGTCTTTAGGTAACCTATCTGGTTTGCTCGGTGGCGAAACGTCTGGATCCTGTCCTGAGTACTTGGTCCAGGTATACAGGTTATAAGCCGTTGCATACACTTTCAGGTCTTTGACCTTTAGTTTCTGTGCAAAACTTGGTTTAAACAGATAGCTTAATGACAATGTCTTTAACCTTAAATAGGAGCCGTCTTCTACAAAACGATCGGAACCCAGCCAGTTAAATCCTTTGTTGTACAAGGCCCTTGGTACGTCAGTTTCGTCACCGTCTCTTCTCCAGCGCCAGTTGGTTGCTTTACTTTGGTTGTCATGACCATACATTTTTTCAGTATCCATCATGGTCTGATTGATGATTTTCTGACCCACCTTGAAGTAGAAGAATGAATTTACTACAAATCCCTTGTATTGGATACGGTTACCGAAACCACCCATCAATTTGGGATTTAAATCGCCCAGGTATACCAAATCCAATTCGTCAATTTTACCATCGTGGTTGATGTCGTCATATTTGGCATCGCCCCCTTGAAATACATAGGCACTGGTACCACCCATGATCATATTTAAAGGCACATCTTTGTTCAGGCCATAAATAGGGTCTCCATTGGCATCCCTGACAACAGCATCGGCATCGTTCTTGTAAACACCCAAATAATGGTATCCGAAAAATCCTCCAATGGGTTCTCCTGGCTTGATACTGATTTTGTAATTCCCGTTTTCAAGCATGTTCCCATACTTTAAACTGTAGTTGTCAGGAAGACTGATCACCATGTTCCTGTTTTGTGATAAGTTCAGGTTGAAGTTCAATTGAAAATCCCTTTTCTTAACCACCGTATAGTCAATCATGAATTCACCACCCTTGTTTTCCAATTCACCGTTGTTCTGGTTTAAGCTACCAAAGCCGGTTTGATCAGGAATACCTGAATCTTTCAGGTATAAATCCAGGGTCTTTTTCTGATAATAGTCGATTTCAATATTGATGCGGTTATCCAAGCCGTAGAAGCTGATTCCGGGGTTGATCTGATCAATGGTTTCCCATCTCAAGCTGGTCAATTCCAGGTTTCTTGGCTTAACACCCTGCATATCCATGTACGATAAATCGGAACCTGCTGAATAGGTATTGAAATACAGGTATTGATCATCCGGAGAGTTTCCACTCTGACCCCAGCTTAATCTTAACTTCAGGTCATCGATGAAGGTGACATCTTTCAGGAAATTCTCCTTGTTGATACGCCATGCACCCGATATGGTGGGGAATAAGCCCCAGCGGCTATCGGCACTGTACTTGGAGTTTCCTTCATATTTTGCACCCACTGAAATGATATATTTATCTTTGTACTTATAGTTGGCACTTGCAAACATACCCATGGAACGGTATTTGGAATACCAAGATGAAATCCCATTCAGGTGCTTGTCCCCAACTGGTTGTTGAATTTCGGGTGAGGCTGATTGGCTGGTGGCGATATATAAACCACGCTGAAGGGTTTCTTCTGTATCAAACTGACCGTTGAAGGCCAGGTCATGATTTTCTCCTAATTTAGGACTGTAAATCAATTGATTGATCGTATAAATAGAACTCTTCTTGGTATATTCGTTGGTAGCCCGGTTGGTGATGTCATCCGTCAGGCTGTATCCAATGGCTTTATAAGGCAGGAATTTCTCCCGCTTGTTGTCAAAAATATCCAGCGTAACGGTTGAATTGAAAATCAAGGTGGGCAAAATGGTATATCTCACATTGAACAAGGCACGTGCATTGTCCTTTAGCTGTTTATTCTGACCAAGGGTTGCAAATGCAACAGGGTTGTAATTGTCCTTTGCATTGGCTTGAAGTGTTTGGGTTGGAGTGAAATATTCGCCATAGGAAATGTTGTCAGTATCACGGTACATAACCGATAAATTGGGCATTCTTCTGTAAGCAATCGAACGAAGCAGGCGGCCTGTGTTGCTGTAGTCACCATCTTCTGCGTCATAGGTATTGTATTGGTCATACCGGGTAAACATGATGTCCGATTTAAATTGAAGCTTCGACGACAAGTCGTAGTCCAATGAACTGCGCAGGTTCAATTTCTTCAATCCATTGTTAATGGTTGTACCTGTTTCATCAAAAAATCCAACAGACATGTTGTACCTTGATTTTTCACCCCCTCCTCGAACCGAGAAATCGTGTTGCTTGGTATGGGCTACCTGGGTGATTTCCTTTACCCAATTGGTGTTTTGGGAATAATTGTTGTAAAGGTTCACTGGTTCGCCATCCCAGCTGGCAGGGTTAAATGAAATCTGCTTGTAATTGTCAGATTCTGAGAAGTTATTTCGATCCACATTGTAGTATTCTTCAGAAATCAGTCGGGCATAACCTGCACCATCGAGCATTGGAATTGGATTGGGCTCTTTGGCAATGGTGTTTTTAAAGGTATATTCAAAGATTGGTTTCGATTTGATCCCACGCTTTGTTTTGATCATCAATACACCGTTTGAGGCTCTTGATCCCCAGGCAGCTGTTGAGGAAGCATCTTTCAATACTTCAATGGTCTCAATGTCCTCGGGTGATACGTCAATCAGGTTACCGAATTTTTCCACGTCTGCACTTGCAAAGTCAAAGTTCTGATCAATCTGTGCATCGTATGGAATCCCGTTGATAACGATCAATGGGTTATTGCGTGCATTCAGGGTAGCTGTACCACGGATACGGATATTCAATCCAGCCCCTGGGTCTCCTGAGATGGAAGAGATATCCACGTTCCCCATACGACCCTGCAGTAAATCTTCCACCGAGGTCGACATCAGCGCTGTCATATCCTTCATGTCGATGCGGGCAACTGAAGT
>DASXUZ010000156.1:0-20135 GCA_036504555.1 Prolixibacteraceae bacterium
GTCAATTGACAAAAAAATAATTGAGCTATGCAGTCAACTAAATATTACTTATTCGCGTTTTGTAGATGATTTAAGTTTTTCTTCGCCAACTGATTTCAAAACTGAAACTTTAAAAATTTTAGATTTTATTAAAAACGAAGGTTTCCAAATTAGTCATAAGAAAACACATTACAAAACTAAAAATGCTATTATTACTGGAGTTCAGGTTGGTCAAAATAGGTTAGATGCAACTACTGAATTTAAAATCAAAATGAATACCATTACAGATGAGAAAAGCAAGTCCAAAGTGGGACATATAAATTACTATAAAAGGATTAGAAGCTTTAAAAAATCAGCTAAAAAGGGCTACACACAAGGTCAATCACATATGCAAACCATACAAGCCAACCATTAAATCTAAGTTTGCAAAAGAGTTTACCCTCTTAATCCTACGATTTATTTCCGTGTTGTTTAAAGCGACTGGTGAATATCCTGAGGAACAAGGGGAATAACGAAAGTTGTCCTCTTTTTTTATGACTACAATTACCCCTTCCCATTGAAAATAATCCATCCAATTCAGTCATACACAACAGTATTAGAAAGTTCAATATGCTATATACTGCAGATAGAAGCAAAATTCACCATTGCTCAGGTTTATAACTTCACAACACTTATCTTTGGTTCAACCAAAGAAGAAATGATTACTAATTATCCAAACCAGTCTGTCTGGTCAATCAGACCAAACTTAGGTTAGTTTAGTAATTCTGAATTCAAACTAAACCTGAAAACAATATGAAAGCGACTTCTTGCAACCTGTGCTTGTTTCTAATCCTTATTTTTGTTGGCCTTGTTGCTCCAGTGCAAGCCCAGAAAAATTCAAAAATAGATGATATCACCTACATGCTTACCTATGATCATGGTGGATTGATCCTATGGGGAAGCGATCATTTCAGGGAGCGGCTGAAAAATGCCATGGAATGGCTGGACAAGTATCCCGGCTTTAAAATCGGATTGGACAATGAGGCCCAGATTTATGATTATTTTGCTGAAAATGAGCCTGCCTTATTGGAAGAGTTAAAAGGCTACCTTCAAAAGTACAAGGATCGGTTTGCCATCGGCTCGTGCACCTATGGGCAGCCATTGTCTCAATTTATCAATGATGAATCAAATATCCGGCAAATCAAATATGCCCTGGAAGCCGAACGCAAATACTTTCATTACAGACCTCCTGTCTATTTAATGAGCGAACATGCCATGCACAGCCAAATACCACAGATTATCAAGGGCTTTGGGTTTGAGGGGGCCATCATGCGGACCCATTACATGATGTATGGCTATAATCCTACCTTCAATGTTCCCATTGGATGGTGGGTAGGCCTTGATGGTTCCAAAATCGCCACCATCCCCACCTATACCGGTGAAGGGGCCACCTTTGGAACAACGACTATGGACAATTGGATACTCACGCGTTATCCCGGCAAAGAGAGTAAAGATCCAATGGAAAATTACAGGGAAAAATTCAAATCTATCAATCCCCTGCTGGCAACCCGTGCTGATGACTCTGGCCTGCGGAAAGAAGAATTGGTACAGGAATACGACAAGAATCCAAAGTTCCAATGGGTTTTACTCGATGATTTGCTGGGTAAATATCCTGTCCCACAAACTGATATGGTAACCAAACCCAATGATTTCACGGTAAGGATGCCATGGGGGTACTGCGGAAATGAAATTTGGAATACTTCAAGGACAGCAGAAACCAGCGTGTTGATTGCTGAACGATTGGCAGCGATGGAAGTTTTAAACGGAGGGCAATCGCATGAAGCAGACCTCGATATTTCATGGAAAAACCTGCTGCTTGCACAACACCATGACATTCAAATAGTAGGATTGTTGCCTGAAGCAAGGAGATTATTGCCCCTTTCTATCAATCAATCGCAGCAAATCATTCATGAATCAATGGCCTGGTTTGCAGAGAATATGGCCGGAGAGGGACTCAGGCAGGTGACGGTTTTCAACCCCTTCTCATGGAAACAAACACGTTGGATTTTTGCAGATATGGCCTTGCACAAAGGAGAAGCAAAGAATTTTGTGGCAAAATGTGGAGATCAGAAAATACCGGTCAACATCATTACATCCAATAAGCTCTCAGACGGAAGTATCCTGGATGCCCGCATTGCCTTTAAAGTTGAATTGGCTCCATTAAGTTTTACTTCCTATTCAATACTGCCGCAGGAGGAGCCCATGATACCTGGCAAATCGAACATCCACACGGATGAAAAAAGCCTGTTATCCATTACCCCCTATTATGAAATTCAGCTTTCGAAAGACGGTGGGATCGCCTCGATCAAAGACCGCGAAACAGGAAAATTAATTACCGGGGAGAGCAAAAGAGCAGCTTTTTTTGAAGGCAAAATTGATGGGGTCGATTGTCAGTCAAGCGGTCAATGGATCATTCAAAAATCGGGCGAGAATACCCCATGGGTAAAGATGGTGGAGTACGGGTTCATTTCCACCATTCCTTACGAATTTGAAATGACTTTCTATGAAGACAATCCACGGATTGATTGCAAGGTTAAATTTGATTTCAATGGACAAAAGATAGGATTGTTAAGCGACGATCAGCGCGATAGTCACTCGCCATTTGTACACGAAGAGAAACTACGGTTTAAATTTTTCCCCAGGCTCGATTCTCTGGCAACAGGGATTCGCGATCTGCCATTTGCCATCGCAGAGACCAGTAACAAATACGTTGAGGGGAACTATTGGACCGCCTTATCAGATGGAAAATCAGGCATTGCCTTCTTTAACAAAGGAAATATGGGCAGCATCCGTGAAAAGGACCAAAGCTTTTCGATTCCATTGACCTATGCCATGTATTATATCTGGGGAACCCGCATGTTGGTTGGATCATACAGCTATGAATTTGCCATTTTCCCGTTTAACGGGAACTGGAAAAATGCCAATATACACACCCATGCGCTTGAATACAGCTTTCAGGGCCCTTCGGTGGAGAGTAAGCCAAACAAAGGAAAACTGGGCAACCACATCAATACTTTTGATCTGGAAACTTCAGGTGATGTCCTTCTGACGGCCTTGTATCCCCAAAAGGGAATGGTTGTTGCACGTTTCTTTAAATCAGGCGATCAGATTCCAGTTACCGCCATTCAATTTGGAAAGAAAGGGACTAAAATGATTGAAACCAACCTGGATGGAAAGTTCCTGAGAAACATTGATGGTAAAATGGATTTTAATAGCTGGCAGATAAAAACCATTCAATTTCTAGGCAAATGAGCATCCTGATCAATTACTTTGAAGTACTTTTGCTCCCGATTTAATAAATAGAACCAATGAATAAATTCCTTTCCTTCCTTTCAGGAGGTTTGCTACTCCTGGCAGCCTGCAATGGCACCACACCCAAAACAATCCAGCAAGAGCGGCTGACTGATTTTGTCGATCCTTTTATCGGGACTGGCTACCATGGACATACCTATCCAGGAGCGGCATTTCCCTTCGGACAGATTCAACTCAGCCCCGACAATGGAACGCAAGGCTGGGACTGGTGTTCGGGTTATCATTATTCGGATAGCATCGTTGCCGGGTTTAGTCATCTTCACTTGAGTGGAACGGGGATTGGCGACCTGGCCGATATCTCGTTTCTGCCGGTTACCTCAGAAGTCACCTTTCAGGAGAAAGAGAAGAATATTGATTTTGTTGCCCGCTATTCAGGAAAATACAGCCACGCGCAGGAAACTGCAAACCCTGGCTATTATGCCGTCACCTTAAAGAACAATGGTGTAAAAGCCGAATTTACCGTCACCGAAAGGGCTGGCCTGCACCGATATTCCTTTCCTGAGGTAGGCGAAAATAACTTAATTCTCAATCTTGGCTTTGCCATTAATTGGGACAAACCCTACCAGACTACCCTGAATGAAGTGGACAGTTTACTGGTTACCGGTTCCCGTTTATCGAATGGCTGGGCAGCCGATCAGCATGTATATTTTGCAGCCCGCTTTTCGAAACCGATCACACAAACTGACATAGTCAATGTTGGCGGCAAAGGCCGAACCGTGGGGGTATTCAAATTCAAGGAAAAGCAGGTGATGGTCAAAGTAGGAGTTTCGTCCGTCAGCGTTGAAAATGCACTGGCCAACCTCGATGGTTCATTGCCAGGATGGGATTTTGAAGCCACTCAGAAGGCCGCATCGGATGCCTGGGAGAAGGAACTTTCAAAAATCAAGATCCAGTCAAATGATTCGGTTCAAAAAACCATCTTTTATACGGCTTTGTATCATACTATGGTAGCTCCCGCCTTGTTCTCCGACTCGAATGGCGAATTCAAAGGAGTCAAGGGAGACGTTCAAAAAGCAACAGGCTACAATCGTTATACCGTTTTCTCTTTGTGGGATACCTACCGCGCCTTACACCCTTTATTTACCCTTACCCAGCAACCACGGGTAAACGACATGGTAAAAACCATGCTCGACCATTACCGTCAGACAGGATTGCTACCCGTGTGGGAGCTGGAAGGAAATGAAACATTCTGCATGGTGGGCAATCATTCCATCCCTGTGATTGCTGAAGCCATTCTAAAAGGAATCGGCGATTTTGACCAACAATTGGCCTTCGAAGCCATGAAAGTTACCTCGATGCACGATCGGGATGGCATGGGATTGTACGATCAAAAGGGATACATGCCAGCTGATAAGATCCAGCAGTCGGTAGCCAAATCACTCGAAGTGGCCATTGACGATTGGTGTGTGGCTGCTGTAGCCCAGAAACTTGGGAAAACTGATGATGCCGCTTATTTCAATAAACGGGCTGAAAGCTTTAAAGCATACTTTGATAAGGAAACTGGATTCATGCGCGGCAAGCTGAGCAATGGCCAGTGGACCACGCCCTTTGATCCAGCTTTCTCAAAACATGAAGGCAGTGATTATACCGAGGGAAACGGATGGCAGTACCTCTGGCTGGTTCCCCAGAATGTAAGCGGATTGATTGAACTGCTAGGTGGAAAAGAAGCCTTTGCCGATAAGCTCGATCAATTGTTTAAGGTGGAAGAAGGCGTCAAAGGGAAAGAGGCCTCCTCCGATATTTCAGGTTTGATTGGCGCCTATGCACATGGCAATGAGCCAGGTCATCATACCACCTTCCTGTTTAACTATGCAGGCCGTGCCTGGCGTACCCAGGAACTTAACCGCCAGATCCAGACCGAAATGTACACCAACAAGCCTGAAGGATTGTGTGGCAACGAGGACTGCGGACAAATGTCGGCCTGGTATGTATTCAGCGCCATGGGCTTCTATCCTGTCAATCCATCTGATCTGACTTACCAGTTTGGATCACCCCTTGTGCAGGAAGCCAGGATTGAAATCGCGCCCAATAAATACTTCACAATGAAAGCTCCGCTGGCATCGGTTGCCAATAAATACATCCAGGAGGTAAAACTGAACGGCCAGAAAATAGATCGTTCCTACATTACCCACCAGGAAATAATGGATGGTGGCACCCTTGAATTTACCATGGGCGCAGAACCGAATAAGAACCTATTTCAGTAGAGGAATCGCATAAATTTAAAAAAGAGGATAACAATCGTTGTCCTCTTTTTTAATTTTCTTACTATTCACGTGAGCGGATGAGCAGATAAAATGGAGCTTCATTAAAAATTGCATTTGAAACGACTTCCCGTTATCAATACTTGTCACTAACCGTTTGATCGTTGATTTCAATTCCGATTTATTGAAGATATTGAAGATATTGAAGATATTGCAAGGTTATTAAACTTGCAATATCTTCGATAAATCGGAATTTGTAATTATTGAAAGTAGCAAAGCCACAAAGCAACAAAGTAACAAAGCATTTCACCCCATTAGGGATTATTGCTTCTAAAATATGACATAGAAATCGTTCATTTAAACCTGTTTTGCTTTGGCACTTTGGTACTTTGTTGCTCTGTTGCTCTGTAACTTCCATTTGAAGAACATGTTTCTTATTTCGAACCAAGGTTATTAAATGTGTGAATTCTGTAATCTATTCCTAAAGATATGTAACACTTTATGCTTGATACCTGCCCACCTTTGCAAGGTAACAATTCAGTTATCACTAAATTTTAATCCTATGCCACTTCTAACCGTCATCCTTGTCCTTATTGGAGTTGGAGTCATACTCTGGCTTATCAACACGTTCATTCCCATGCAGGGCACCATTAAAAGAATTTTGAATGCCGTCATTGTAATTGTTGTTGTAATTTGGTTACTCAACGTATTTGGTGTACTCAATTATTTGAAAGATATCAATATCTAATCTGATACATAAGCAGTTGCCCTTGCCAATTAAGGGCAATTACTTATAACGCAGATGAGAATCACGAGACTAGAGTCTGAATACAGAGCAGTAAACCAATTGTGGTTGCAATCTGTTGTTTAAGCTATGGGCCTGATGACGAATTACCTCGACAGATAGGATGAGACTAAAAGACTAGCAGAACAAATTAATTTATAATAATCCAAGTAACAATAGGATCGATTCAGTGAATGGATAAAGTACAATCATATTTAAGGAAAACATTCAAATTAATCTTGTGGGTGATACTAAGCTTGGTGCTTATATTCATTCTCATTGCCTTTCTCATACAGATTCCATCCATCCAAACAAAGATCGTTCATTACGCCACTTCCTTTGTCAGCAAAAAAACCCATACAAAGGTTGAGATAAAAAATATCAGCATAGCCTTCCCCAAATCAGTGGTTGTCGAAGGTCTGTATTTAGAAGACCTCCATAAAGACACACTAATATATGCAGGAAAGGCGAAAGTGAATATTGCTCTTTACGATTTGCTGCACAGCAAGATCAATGTAAGTTCAATTGCTTTGGATGATGTAAACCTTAACTTATACAGCACCCCTACAGATCCCCTTTTCAACTACAATTTCCTGCTGACTGCCTTTGGCGATACCACTGTTCAGGTGAAGGTTGATACAGTGACAGCCACCAAATGGACCTTCAGCGTGGAGGATGTGAACATGAACAACATCCGCCTTCGATACAATGATGAATATGGAGGCATACTTGTAAATGCCGCCCTCGATAAGCTGGAACTGCAAATGGATGAGATTGATCTGGAAAGATCAATATATAAGATTGATGAATTGATGGTGGAAAGTCTAACGACCCATGTCCTAATGAAAGAATCATTAAGTGCACAGAATCAGCAGTCGGCATCTGGAATCACTTTACCGATCATAACAGCCAATAGAATTGAGGTCAATCATTCAACGGTGTATTATGCTGATTCTATCTACCATCAATCGGTACGGGCAATGCTTACTCATTTGGAATTAAAGGATGGTAGGATTGATTTACCCAAAGAAATTGTTTCTGCCGATCATGTAGGGGTATCGGAAAGCAAAATTGAATACTATTCCTCTGATACCCCCTCAACTGCTGATACGACAGTTGTGCAATCCCTTGAAACCACATCCAATAGGTGGAAAGTTTCAGTTAAGAGCATAAGGCTGGATAATAATTCAGTGGTTTATCAGGTAGGGAATCAACCTGAAACAAAGAATATTTTTAATGCGAACAATATTGAATACAACCATTTAACGCTTGATGCAGAAGAACTATCCTATTCCCCGGAGCAGACCAAAGTTTTGGTCAAGGAATTCAGTGCCATCGATCAGAATAACTTTGCCATCACCTCTCTGGAGACAGATTTCACCATGGACGAACATTCCATTACTGCTAAAAAGCTAAAGGCCAATACAGTCAATTCAAGCATTGATGCCGATTTTAGCCTGCAATACGCTTCCCTTACAACATTAATAGATTCCTTGGAATTCATTAACATGGATCTGAACCTGAATAATCTGAGGTTCAAAAACTCCGACATTCTCTATTTCAGACCAGAGCTCATCGAACAACCTTTCTTTAAAAATAGGGACAACCAAACTACCGCTTCCGGGATCATCAGTGGGCCACTGAATAACCTGAATGCAAAAAATTTATTCATTCAAACAGGGGATCGAACCATTCTAAAAACCGATTTCAGCATCCAGGGGTTGCCAGATTATGAAACAGCCTTTTATGCCTTCCCCAACCTAAGCCTCAAATCCGGCAGACAGGATATCGTGATGATGGCTGGTCCATATATTCCCGAGAGCATTGAAGTTCCAGAAGATATCAGTATGGAGGGGGCTTTTAAAGGAAAAATGAGAAACTTTGAATCAACGATGAACATGACCAGTAGTTTTGGTGATGCCAATCTTGTTGCGTCCATTGATCCGAATGAAAATTTCAGCAGCAAAGTAAACTTAATGGGTCTTAATTTGGGCAGGCTCTTAAAAGATACCATTTTATATGGCCCTGTATCCTTAACGGCAGAAGCCGAGGGGCAAGGATTGGATTTAAAGACTGTAAAAGGTAAAATCAAGGCTGATGTATCAGAAATTTACCTCAATAGTTACACCTACCACAAACTGGCAATGGATGGTGCTGTCTCTGGCATGCAATTCGAGGGAACGATCAACCTGGATGATGAAAATGCAGTGGTCGATTTTGATGGATTGGTGAACTTTAATCCCAACCAGGAACGCTATCAGTTTAAGCTGAACGTATTGGGCGCTGACCTTCAGAAGCTCAAATTATCCAAAGACAATATACAGATAAGTTTTATTTCCTCAGCCGATCTAAAAGGTGGATCTGTGAATCAAATGAACGGTACGGCCGGGATCACCAATATCATTGTGGCCCGTGACGGGAAGAAATATCACCTCGATTCCTTTTTGACCGCTTCGGTGAATGAGCCCAACAAAAGTGAAATCAAAGTCAACAGTGCATTGATCGATATCAAGTATGCAGGCACGGTTTCGCCAATTGCACTGCCTGCATTGCTCAATCAGTTCATCAATAATTATTTCCCCCTCTCTGATTCTATACAGCACGTAAAGAAAAGTGATGCATCTAACTTTAATTTCGAGATTCAATTTCACAATCACCCCATTCTTTCAAAGGTTCTGTTCCCGGATCTTAAAGAATTTGAACCTGGGGTCATTAAAGGAAGTTTTGACAGCGAGAAAAATGACTTGAAGTTAAGTGCAACCTTGCGTAAAATGGTCTATGGCACTACTGAAATTACCAACCTTGCTGTTGATCTGAATTCAGACAATACTGCGCTGAATTATAAAATTACAAGCAGCTCAATTTCAAACTCTCAAGTCAACCTGGAGAATTTATCCTTTGACGGCAAACTGGCAAACAATCGGATATCTGCAAACATCTCATCCATAGAGGGAAAAGACAATAAAAAGCTACTGTTGCGCTCGCAGATTACAAAGACCAACGGGACCTACAAGCTTACACTCGATCCAAAAGAATTCTATCTGATGAATAAGCAATGGGCCATTGCTGCCGATAATTATATTGAATTCGGGAACCAGGGATTTAGGATTCACCATTTATTGATGACCCAGGCAGAAAGCCAGGTGAATATCGCCTCTGTCAATGATCGGTTTAATGATGATCTGAAAATTGCCATCCGTAATTTTAAGTTGGATGACATTTCCAAAATCATAGAAAAAGATACCGCCCTTGTCAAAGGTACCCTGGAAGGAAATGTGCTGCTAAAAAGGGTTAACAATTCCTATGGACTGATCGCAGATGCCAAAATAGCCAACTTAATATTCAGCAACATTCCCATTGGAAATCTGACCCTTAAGGCAGATAATCCGACCACTGAAAGATTTAATATCGAGTTAGACCTGTCAGGGGAAGATAACAATCTTACCGCGAAAGGTTCTTATATCCCCAATGCTGTAGCTAATTCGATTGATATAAAGACGGTCATTCAATCGCTTTCGATGAAAACCGTACAGGCCTTTTCAATGGGACAAATTACGGAAGCAGCCGGAACCCTTACGGGAAACTTTTTAATTGACGGAACAACCGATGCCCCCGGCATTTCAGGTGAACTGGTTTTTAACAATGCCTTTATCAAACCTACTTTCCTCAATAACCGGTTGGAATTAAAGCACGAAAAAATTGAACTGAAGAAGGATGGAATCTACTTCAAAACATTCACCCTCTCAGATGGCAATCAGCATACCGCCATCATTGACGGATCAGTTCAAATGAAACAATTCTCAGATTTCTTCTTTGCATTGGAGGTCAATTCGAAGGACTTTCTATTATTCAACACAAAAGCGAAGGACAACAAAAATTTCTTTGGCCGCATGGTGATTGACAGCAAGATCGATATTAAAGGACCAATGAGCCTTCCTGTGATAAGTGCAAGGGTAAAAATGAAAAAAGGCTCAAAGTTTACCTTTTCAGTGCCCGAAGACCAGCTTTCCACCGACAAGGGAGAAGATGTGGTGGAATTTGAAAATAAAATTATTTACAACCCCATTCTCAACAGAGGTGCCAAAAAGGGTGGCCAGGCAACGGGGATGAGTGGTTTTGACCTCTCGTCCATTATACAGATAGACAAAGAAGCAACACTCAAACTATTGATGGATCCAGCTTCCTCTGACTCCCTGGTGGTCAAAGGGGAGGCTGCATTGAGTTTTACCATGGATCAAAGCGGTAAGATGAGCCTGACGGGGGCCTATAATTTAAATGATGGCAGTTACCTGGTATCTTTGGAATCAGTCATCAAAAAGAAATTTGATATCAGTGCCGGGAGTACAATTATCTGGAATGGCGACCCAATGGATGCTTCTATATCGATCGATGCAACCTATACAGTCAGGGCTTCCCCGATCGATCTGGTCTCTGCCCAGCTTGAAGGCTTAAGTGAAGCTGACAAGGGGGGATACAAACAACGATATCCATTTTTGGTCTTATTGAAACTTCGGGGTGAAATATTACATCCTGAAATTAGCTTTGAAATCAAATTACCCCCAGAGGATAAAGGAATCTTAGGCGGAGCTGTCGATCAGAAACTAAACATGTTAAACGAAGATGAATCCGCCTTAAACAAGCAGGTCTTTGCCCTTTTGGTATTGGGCAGGTTTGTTCAGGAAAATCCTTTCCAAAGTGAAGCCGCCGGAGGAACATCCACCCTGATACGTTCAACGGTGAGCAAATTTTTATCTACCCAATTAAATCAACTCAGCTCAAAAGTGTTACCCGGCGTGGAGTTGAATTTTGATATTCAATCCTATGATGATTATCAGACCGGGCAGGCAAAAGGAAGGACACAGGTCGAAATTGGGGTCAAGAAGCAACTCTTTAATGAACGGCTGTCGGTTGAGCTTGGCGGTACCGTTGATGTTGAAGGCGACAAGGCCAGGCAAAATTCGGCCAGCGATATTACCAGTGATGTAACGGTGGAATACAAACTGACTCCCGATGGACGTTTCCGAATGAAAGGATTCCGACACAATCAATACGAAGGAGCCATTGAAGGTCAGCTGGTTGAAACAGGAGCTGGACTTGTATTTGTTCGCGATTTCAATCGATGGAGCAGAATATTTAAAACCTATAAACCCAGAAAAGATACCTTAAAAATACAAGAACCCGATGCCACGATACAAACAAAATAATCTACTCCTGCTAATGGTTTGTCTGATCCTGACAGCCTGCAACGGTACAAGGCATTTACCAAAGGGAGAAAAGCTGTACACTGGCGCGGAAATCAAACTCGATTCACCCGTTAAGGTTAACAAGCGATTGATCAAAACAAAGGTGGAGGAAGCTGTTAGGCCTTTACCCAATGCTGCAATTTTTGGAATCCGTCCTAAACTGTGGTTGTATAACATTGCCGGGGCAGAACCTCATACAAAATTTAAAAAGTGGCTTAAAAGAACAGGACAAGCACCTGTACTCATGAGCAGTGTGAAACCGGGTGTGACTTCGGCGATCATCGATGCAAGGTTGTTCAACATGGGAATATTCGATAGTTTCACTGAATCCAAAACGGTAGAAACAGAGCATACTGCCAAAATAATCTACACCAGTCATCTTCACAAACCATACATTGTCAAAGACCTGACCTATGACATCTCAGATGACAGCATAAGTCACATGATTGTTTCTGACAAAGATAAACCTTTGGTGAAAGTAGGCCAGGATTATAACCTCGACATCCTGAAAACAGAACGCACACGCATTGATGCCATCTTAAAAAACAAGGGTTACTTCTACTTTAACCCCGATTATTTGCTTTTTAAAGCCGATACCTCGCACATCAACCAAACGGTCAGCCTCCGGTTAACTTTAAAAGACAGCATTCCCCAGAATGCTTTAACGGCTTACCGCATTAACAATGTGTATATCAACCAGAACTACTCTTTAAATGAAAGGCGTTATCGAAATGCACAAGACACCGTGATGGTGGAAAATCTCATATTTCTTGGCAAACTGGAAAGAATGCCCATCAGGCCCAAAGTACTTTCACGGTCCATCTATTTACGAAAACACGAAGTCTTTTCAAGGCAGAATCATATCATCACATTGAACCGTTTGATGTCGATGGGTAATTTCAAATTGGTACAGATCAACTTTTCGGTCAGTAATGATTCGGGTCCAGGCCTATTGGATGTAAATATTCTAATGACACCTATGCCAAAACATACTTTCAGGGCTGAACTTGACCTGGTCTCAAAATCAAACAATTTCATGGGCCCACGCATGAATGTAAGTGTCCTGAATAGAAATACCTTTAACGGGGCGGAACTCCTCAATCTCAACATGGCCGGATCATTTGAGGCTCAGCTGGGTGGAGTTAAAAACCTGTATTCTTATTCCTACAGTCCTCAGGTAGAGTTGACAATTCCACGCTTTCTTGTTCCCTTCAAACTCAAGCGAACAAGCAGTATGTATATTCCAAAAACAACCCTTCAACTTTCCTACAATTACATGAACCGGGTCGGTTATTTTGACATGCATACCTTCCGGTTCATATATGGGTATAAATGGAAAGAAACAATACGCAAAGAGCACGAATTGAATCCCATAGATGTAAGTTTTACAACTGTTGGAAATAAATCAGATGATTTCAACAAATTACTTGAAGCCAATCCGTTTCTAAAGAAAAGCTACGAGGAGCAATTCATTGCTGGCGGAAGTTATTCATTTACCTACAACGAACAGATGTTAACGGGCAAAAAACTGCAATCCTACTTTCGACTATCCACTGAAATTGCAGGGAACGCCTTTTCACTGGCAAAAAGCATTGGAGGCGAAAAAATATCCTCTGACAACCCTTCCAAAGTAGTGGGTTCGGTCTATTCACAATTTACAAAGTTGAGTGTAGATGGTCGTACCTATTATAATTTCAAAAGCCACAACAAACTGGCCATGAGAGTCTTTGCCGGATTGGCCAAACCTTTCGGAAACTCCTCTGTCCTTCCCTATACCAAGCAGTTTTTCAGTGGCGGACCAAACAGCATCCGCGCTTTCCAGATTAATTCTGTGGGCCCTGGTACTTATCACCAGGATACCCGTAAAGTAGGATTTCTGCAATTGGGAGGGGATGTAAAGCTGGAAACCAATGTAGAATACCGTTTTACCATTTATAACTTCTTTAAAGGAGCCTTATTTGTTGATGCAGGAAATGTATGGCTACTCAAATCCAACCCAGCTCTTTCACAAACCACCACAACCACCATACCTGTGACACCTGCAGAAACCCCGCTACCGATGGGAAGCCCATTTATGCTCTCCCAATTCATGAATCAGTTTGCCGTTGGTGCAGGGGTGGGACTAAGAGTGGATGTCTCCTTTTTCATCCTGCGGTTCGATTTGGCCATGCCCTTGAGAAAACCCTGGCTGGAAGGAAACAAGTGGGTGACCGACCAAATCAATTTCGGCAGTTCCATCTGGAGACGAGACAACCTGGTGCTGAATGTAGCCATCGGGTACCCATTCTAAGGAGAAATTTCAGTGATTCACTTTATCAGCTTGAGGCCAATGTCTGAATTGTAAAGCATACCCAACTGTTCCGTCCAACGAATTACTGCCATATGAGCATTCCCCTATTTTTCTAAAGATCCATTGGCTTGCTTGTTTGAGTTTTCTGTGGCAGACAAATGGCCTGTCTTGCTTTTTGTCCCTGGATCAAACGCCCTGTTATTTCATGGAAAGTGGCAATCCACTGAGCAAATTACCTGAATTTCCTCTTTTTATTATCCTCCCCCCATGCGCTTTACACGATTTCCCCTCTATGGGAATACGGTTAAAACACTGCCAGGCCATTGGTATCTGTAAGGTAACTGTAATCTATCTGTAATGTATCTGTAATGTATAATACAGATACATTACAGATACATTACAGTTACCTTACAGATACCAATGGCCTGGCAGTAACTGAACCCATTTCGGGGCCCGGCATTCTAAAAATGGGAGGTAAAAAATCCCTGTAAATGCGAAGACAAATGCCAAAAGAGATCGTTCTCCTGAATACCTATCGGGAGGCTCATGGTATAAGTCTGAAAGCTTTTCCCATGTTATTCCATCTTTGGTGAGATTTATAGACAAGGGGCACAACACCTGCATCGAGAAGAAAAGGATCTGCATGGCTGAAATGACTGAATGATGTAACTCTTTTTAAAAAGGATGTAACGCTACAAGATACAAGATATCTAATTTAGCCCTTGCAATATTCATTAATATTCATTAACTTAACTGTTTAACGTTCTAAGCATTTGGTGAATGAGTAAAGTAAAGTCATATGTAAGGAAAACCCTCAAAGTGATCATGTGGGTATTACTAAGCTTTGTGCTTATCTTCATTCTCATTGCCATACTCATTCAGGTACCATCCATCCAGACCAGGGTCGTTCAGTATGCCACCTCATATGTGAGCAACAAAACCCATACAAAAGTTGAAATTAAACACTTAAGCATTTCATTTCCAAAATCAATCGTTCTGGAAGGCCTTTTCCTGGAAGATCTCCAACATGACACCTTGGTTTATGCCGGTAAAGCCAAAGTAAATATGACCCTTTACAAGCTGTTAAAAAGCAAGATCGCGATCAGTTATTTTGGATTGGATGATGTAAAATTAAACCTTTACAACTCTTCCACAGACTCTCTGTTTAACTACAATTTCCTGCTAACGGCTTTTGGCGATACCACCGTACAGGTGAAAGCCGATACAACGGCCTCCAAATGGACCTTCAGCCTGGATGAGGTGAGTATGAAGAATATCCGCCTTCGTTACGATGATCAATTCGGGGGGATGAACGTGAGTGCGATTCTCAAAAACCTGGAATTGCAAATGGATGAGCTTGATTTGGAGAATTCCATCTACCGGATTGATAAGTTATTGATTGATGGCTCAAAAGCCAATCTGCTGATGACAGCATCCTCCTCCACAGCCTCGCAGAGTCAATCAGAAAGTGTCCTGCCTAAGATTATAGCCAAAAAGATACAAATCAGCAATACGGCAGTAGACTTTGCCGATTCGGTTGGAAAGCTATCATTACAGGCCTCTGTTAAACGGTTTGAATTAATAGATGGATCGATTGATTTGCAGCATGAAATTATTTCTGTTGACCAATTGGATTTATCCAAAAGTGAGATTCAGTACCAGACTCCTGATATCCAACAATCGCCTGATTCATTGGCAAAACAAGCCGTGGTGAATGCACCTGAGAACACGTGGAAAGTTTCAGTAAATAAAATATCGCTTGATGATAATTCGCTCGCTTACCAGGTGGGAATCAAGCCTCAATCGACCCATGCCTTTAATGCCGGGTACCTCGAATATTCCCATCTGACCCTCGATGCCAGGAACTTATTCTATTCAGCAGATACAACAAGGGTCTCGGTAAAGGAATTCAAGGCCACGGATCAGAACAACTTTGCCATTGAAAGCTTTACAACAGATTTCAGCATGGATCAGCATTCACTGGCTGTAAAAAATCTAAAGGCCAATACCTCCAATTCAAGCATTGAGGGTGATTTAAGCTTGCAATATTCTTCCCTTGCAGCATTGACCGATTCGATGACCTTCAGCAATCTTGCTTTAAACCTGAAAGACCTACGCCTCAACACCTCTGATATTCTCTATTTCAAACCAGACCTTATTCAGCAGCCCTTCTTTAAAAATAGGCCAAGCATGGTAACAGCCTCTGGAAGCGTAAATGGTCCTATGAATCACCTGGTAGGAAAGAGCCTTGCCATTAAAGCCGGGACAAATACTAGCCTGACATCCGACTTCGATATCAAGGGGATGCCCAACTACCAAACGGCCGTGTACGATTTCCCCAACCTGAAGATCCTATCAGGCAAAAATGACCTCCAGATGATGGCTGGCCCCTATATCCCTGCAAGTATAGAGCTTCCACAAGACATCAGTTTGGAGCTTGCTTTCAAGGGCAAAATGAAAGACTTTCAATCAAGGGTAAATATGGCCAGTAGTTTTGGCTCGGCTCACCTTGTGGCCTCCCTGGACCCGAAGGAGAACTTTACCAGCCAGGTAAGCCTGGAGCAGGTTGACCTGGGCAGCCTGTTAAAAGATACGGCACTCTATGGCCCTGTATCCTTAACTGCCCAGGCTGACGGGCATGGATTGAACATGGATTCCATCCATGCCAATGTCAAAGCCGATGTAACGGAACTGACTCTTTACAAATACCCCTATCACAACCTTACGATGGATGGTGCGGTGTCGGGTAGAGAGTTCGAAGGCAAGATCAACCTGAATGATGAAAATGCCATGGTTGATTTTGATGGATTGGTTAATTTAAATCCAAATACAGAACAATACAAATTTAACCTGGACGTAAAGGGTGCAGACTTAAAAAGGCTCCATTTAATTGAAAAGGATATCCAGATCGGCTTCGCTGCAACGGCTGATTTAAAGGGTGGAACGGTCAATACAATGAACGGTAAGGCTGGTCTGACCCACCTGATCATCGCCAAGGAAGGGAAAGAATATGTCCTGGATTCACTTTTGACAGCCTCTGTCAATGAGCCAAACAAAAGTGAGTTCAATATCAACAGTGCCATTGTCAATATAAAATATTCGGGAACGCTCTCACCCATTGACCTGCCTGAATTGCTAACTCAATTTGTCAACAATTATTTCCCTGTATCCGATTCTCTGAAGGAAGTAAAGAGTAGAGAAGTTTCTAATTTTAAGTTTGAAATTCAACTTCACAATCATCCAATTCTTTCTAAAGTATTGTTCCCTGAACTGTTGGAATTCGAGCCGGGAATCATAGAGGGTAGCTTTGACAGTGAGAAAAACGACTTAAGGCTGAACGCCACAATGAAAAAAATAACCTATGGAACTACCAGCATTAAAGACCTGGAGCTCAATGTGGACACAAAAAACAAGGCATTGAATTATAAACTTTCAAGCGATTTAATTTCAAACCCACAGGTAAAACTGGACAACTTCCTAGTAGAAGGAAAACTGGCCGATAAACAGATCATGGCAAGTGTCTCATCAATAGAAGGGAGAAAGAATAAACTTCTGATCCGCTCCCTGATTACAAAGGAGAATGGAAATTACAGGCTTGCACTTGATCCGCGGGAATTCTATTTGATGAACAACCGTTGGGGAATTGCAGACGATAATTTCATTGAATTTGGTCCCCAGGGATTTCGAATCCATCATCTTTTTATGAATCAGAAAGAGAGCCAGATCAATATTGCCTCGGTCAATGATCGGTTCAACGACGATCTGAAGGTCTCGATTCAAAACTTCAGACTGGACGATATTTCACGCATTTTTGAAAAGGATACCGCCCTGGTGAAAGGCAATGTGGATGGGAACCTATTGCTTAAAAGGGTGAACGATGCCTATGGATTGATTGCAGATGCGACCATTTCGGACTTGTTTTTCCAGAGTATTCCCATCGGGAACCTGTCGCTAAAAGCAGACAACCCTACCACTGAAAGATTTAACATTGTGGTGAACCTGTCAGGTCCGAACAACAATCTAACTGCAAACGGTTATTATATACCCAATGCACAGGCAAACGCCATCAATCTAAAAACAGACATTCAATCTCTTTCGTTGCAAACCATTCAGGCTTTTTCAATGGGCCAAATCAAAGAGGCTGCTGGTACACTTACGGGGAATTTTTTAGTTGAAGGAACCAGCGATGCCCCCAACCTTACAGGAGAATTGACTTTCAACAATGCCTTTATCAAACCCTCGATCCTCAATAACCGCCTTGAATTAAAACATGAAACGATTCAACTGAAACAAGACGGCATTTATTTCAAGGCCTTTACCCTGCGCGATGCCAGTCAGCACAGTGCCGTCATTGACGGGGCAGTTAAAATGAAACAGTTCTCTGATTTTGCCTTTGCCTTACAGGTCAATGCCAGGGATTTCTTACTCTTCAACTCCACGGCAAGGAATAACAAGGAATTCTTTGGCCGGATGGTGATTGATACCAGGTTCGATATCAATGGACCGATGACTCTCCCGGTAGTAAATGCAACGGTGAGACTGAAAAAAGGCTCCAACTTTACCTTCTCGGTCCCTGAAGACGAACTCACGGCTGACAAGGGAGAAGGTGTGGTAGAATTTACCAACGCCGTAAAATTAAATCCGATTCTCACCAGGGGGGAAGAGAAAGGAACACAATCCTCGGGTCTATCAGGCTTTACCCTTTCCTCCATCATTCAAATTGACAAGGAAGCCACCCTACGGCTATTAATGGACCCTACATCATCTGATTCACTGGTGGTCAAAGGAGATGCTGACTTAAGTTTTACCATGGACCAAAGCGGCAAAATGAGCCTGACGGGTACCTACAATTTAAATGACGGCCACTACATGGTTTCCCTTGAATCGATCATCAAAAGAAAATTTGACATTGCTGCAGGAAGTACCATTACCTGGAACGGAGATCCGATGGATGCCAATATATCTTTAAATGCCATCTATACAGTACGTACTTCACCCGATGACCTGATAGCTGACCAGATGACAAACGTTAGCGAAGGAGGACAGAGCGGTTCCAAACAACAATACCCCTTTATGGTATACCTGAAACTTACGGGTGAAATCCTACATCCCAATATTAGCTTTCAAATAGAGTTACCGCCCGAGGATAAAGGGATTCTGGAGGGAGTGGTGAATGATAAGCTCAATATGCTCAACCAAGATGAATCAGCCTTGAACAAACAGGTGTTCGCCTTGCTGGTACTGGGAAGGTTTGTTCAGGAGAACCCCTTTCAATCAGCGACCCAGGGAGGAACTTCTGCTTTGGTCAGATCGACGGTGAGCAAATTTTTAACTTCACAGTTAAATCAATTGGGCTCAAAATTAGTCCCCGGGATGGAGTTAAACTTCGACGTGCAGTCGTATGAAGATAACCAATCAAAAGGAAAGACCCAGGTTGAAATTGGGGTAAAGCAGCAACTTTTCAATGAACGGTTAACTGTAGAACTTGGAGGTACGGTGGATTTGGAAGGGCAAAATGCCAATCAAAACGCGACCAATGATATCACCAGTGATGTCACCGTAGAATATAAATTAACCAAAGACGGTCGTTTCAGAATGAAGGGATTCAGGCACAATCAATATGAAGCCATTGAAGGGCAGTTGATCGAGACAGGCGTAGGACTTGTATTCGTAAGGGATTTCAATCGCTGGAGCCGAATCTTCAAATCCCAGAAAAACAGGAGTGATTCAACTAACAATCAAATCAGTAATGTCACAACCGATCGCCCATAAATTAATCCTGATACTCCTTTGCCTGCTGTTGGCAGCATGTAGCGGTACAAGGCATTTACCCAAAGGTGAAAAGCTATATACGGGTGCCGAAGTGAAGGTGAAATCAAGGGACAAGGTAGACAAGGGATCCATCAAATCAGCCGCCCAAGAGGCCATACGTCCATTACCCAACAAGAGCTTCCTGGGCATGCGGCCTAAATTATGGAAGTACAATATGGCCGGGGAAAACCCTCATACCAAATTGAAAAAGTGGTTTAAAAAAAGAGGGGAACCCCCCGTACTTTTGAGCGATGTTAAACCAGGGGTAACCTCCCAGGTCATCGACGCAAAGCTTTTTAACATGGGGATATTTAAAAGCATCACCCAATCAAAAACAGAGGAAACAAAACGCACGGCCAAGTTGATATACACCTGTTACGTTCACAAGCCATTCAGAATAAAAGAGCTTTCCTATGATATATCAGATGATAGTATTAGTAATTTAATCCTGGCTGAAAAAAAGAAATCGCTGATTA
>DASXUZ010000157.1:0-8483 GCA_036504555.1 Prolixibacteraceae bacterium
GCCGGCAGACCGGCATTCTCCCTCCTTGTTCCCATCCATCTGTATATGTCATCTGATACCCATCTGATACCCATCTGATACCTTTCTGTAACCTCACCATACAGAAAGGTATCAGATGAGTATCAGAAAAGTATCAGATAGACGCCTTCAATACCCTCTTCCATCAGGTACAATCAGCCTTGGACATATCAATTCTGGTGTCAAGGCTATAATGACACAAAGAGACTGGGAAGACTTTCGGTATACAAGTCCTGAAGCTCATTGGTAGTGAAAGTGGCAATCTATGTAATTAATATACAGTATATTGATTTGCTCTTCTGGTAAGGATCATGCGTTCAAGGTTCCTGAACCATGAATTGACCTATTGGCTGTTACATGACAATAGATTCATTTCGCTAATTCGCTAATTCGCCGGAAAGCAGCTTTTTGGAGAATTGGCGAAACCGCAGAGATCCTTTAGTTTTCAGGTTGTAATTGAAATATCATTTTTTGCCTATTTCTCCTTGGTCCGATACAATCCCTCATGGGTTTCCTCAATTAGTTCTACCAGCGGAATGTTAGGTGGGCAATTGGTAAGATTGATGTTTTGAAGATTCTCCTTGGTAGGAAAGTTGCCTGGAAACCAATGGTCTTTTTCCTGGAACATGTTGTAACGGTATAGGCCGAAGTCTTTCATATCGTAGCACTTCCACAATGTTCGGAAACGCAGTATTTCAGGAATATTTAATCCTGAAGGATCATTTTCCATGCAGTAAGCATCAAAATTGGCATAGGGATCGAGCAGCTTTTGGTCATCCAAATGTTGTTTTATTTGGGCGTCTTGAATCGAAAGAGGCGATGGAGCAGGGAAAATGCCGTTGATCTGGTCAAACTGAACCGTTACAGGCAACCCAAATGTTAAAGTATGAACAGAGGAATGGCTAAGGCAAAAACGGGCATTAAACTGAATGGGATGCAGCGGTGCAGTCAATTCCTTTAGTTTTTGCGGAGGTCTTGAGAGTTGCCCTCCCTTATCGTTGGGTGAAATAATGAATACCCCCATGTCTTTGATCTCAGCCAAATCGATGGCTGCCTTGTTGCGCTGAAAGAAATAGTAATAGTGAAGGTTTACAAAGTCGAACAAGTCAGTGTCAATGGCTTTAAGGATCACGTCCAAGGGGGCGTGGGTGCTGAAACCGATATGTTTGATAATTCCTTCCTGTTTCAATTTAATCAACTCTTCAACCGGCCCGCCTTTGGAGCAAGCCACCTCGAAAAGTTCCATGGTATTGATCCCATGCCAGGCATAAAAATCAAGATAGTCGGTCTTGAGTGCTTTCAATTGGAGGGCAACCAGTTTGCGGGTATCTTCTGCAGTTTTCGGGCTTCCCTTTGTCATTAGAAAGTAAGACTCCCGTTTTACTTTCAGTTCATCGTTTAGAACTCTCCCGTAGGCATGTTCACTTTTGCCATACCCATAAGCTGTTTCAATCAGGTTGATGCCTTGCGCCAGGGCTTTCTCTACCGTGTCGCGACATTGATCCAGCGTATCCTGGGGGATTTGTTCGCGCGGTTCCACCGAGCTATGTTTAAAACGCATACCGCCCAGGGTAATCACACTCACCATCTGATTGGTTTTACCAAAGCGTCGGTATTCCATCTTAGGCTTAAAAATTGAAAAAGTAGAAAAATCCATGGTTAATTGATTGGCCTATTTAGAAATCTCCAGCATCCTGAAAATGGGTAATTGTGCTTTTTGGATTACTTCATCTGAAAGAATGATCTCCGGAAGTTCATGTTTCAAACAAATGTATAATTTCTGAAGGCTATTGAGCTTCATGTACGAGCAGTCGTTGCACCCGCAAGTTGAATCAATTGAAGGTGCCGGTATGAATATTTTATCCGTGCAGGCTTTATTCATCTGGTGCAGGATGCCGCTTTCGGTCGCCACAATGAATTTCTTGGAGGAGCTTTTCTCCACATAGTTCAGCAATGCAGTGGTTGAGCCAATGAAATCAGCTACCAGCAATACCGGCTGTTCGCACTCGGGATGGGCAATAAATTCCGCATCAGGATGCTGTTCCATCAAATCAATGATTTTTTCGACCGAATACTTTTCGTGTACCATGCAGGCGCCGTCCCAAAGGACCATTTCGCGACCGGTAAGACTGTTGATGTAGTTTCCCAGGTTCTTATCGGGAGCAAAGATGAGTTTTTGATCTTTGGGGAAACTGTTCACGATTTTCAGCGCGTTGGCCGAAGTACATACCACGTCGGTCATTGTTTTTAAATCAGCCGTACAGTTGATATACGAGATCACCTGGTGATCGGGATACTGGGCTTTAAATTCAGCAAACTTCTCAGCAGGGGCTGAATCGGCCAACGAGCAACCGGCTTTCATATCAGGGAGTATGACCTTTTTGGTAGGATTGATAATTTTGGCCGTTTCTGCCATAAAGTGAACGCCTACAAATACAATCAAATCGGCCGTTGTTTTGGCAGCTTCCTGGGCTAATCCCAAGCTATCGCCCACGTAATCAGCAATATCCTGCAGTTCACTCTCTACATAGTAATGGCTGAGAATGACCGCATTCTTTTCTTTTTTCAATCGGTTGATTTCATTCACCAGCTTTACCTCCGGGCCTATGGGCTCATCGATAAAACCTTTCTCCTCAAGCATTTGTATATCTTTTTGTTCCATCACTATCAATTTATAATACACGCGAATATAAGGTTACAAAAATAGGTATTTCATCAAATAAAACACTTCAGAATATGAATTGTTTGGCCTTTGCTTATGGGGCGAAAGAGCTGGAATATTAAAAGGCATAATTATATAAATGGAAAATGCAATGATTTGTGGAGTATAAATTTATTATTTATTAACAAGTTTTTAGGCCTCTGATGGTTAATAACTAGCTGTTTGAAAATAAGGAAATAATCGTACTTTTCGGGTGGAAAAGAGACTCTTCCATTTTAAATTTTAAGGGATAATGCGTGGGAAGTTTATTGGATTTAACACAAATTAATAACATTATAGTAAGACATAAATTTATTTAATCATCAATCAAATATCTTTCTTTGTCCAGAATTTTAAAACCATTTTTTCTATGAAAAGTATGTTAAAAGTTTATTTATTACTCATTGCCTTTGTGATGATTGGTCTTTCAGGCTATTCGCAGGTCACCACCTCGGGTATGAATGGAAAGATTACCGGAGCGAGCAATGAATCTCTTCCCGGTGCCACTGTAGTAGCAGTGCATCAACCTTCAGGTAGCCAGTATGGTGCTGTTACCAATTCTGAAGGACGTTTCTCCCTGCAGGGGATGCGCTCTGGAGGCCCTTACAGCATTGAAGTCTCCTTTGTAGGTTACAACAAGCAAGTATTTAAAGCGGTCACTCTTTCGCTTGGCGAAACAACTGCATTGAATGTATCTTTGAAAGAAGAAAGCACCGATGTCAACGAAGTCGTTGTGGTGGCCTCAAAAAACCAGGTAGTCAACGCTGAAAAGAATGGTTCATCCATCAATGTGGATAATCGCCAAATGGTGTTGATGCCAACAATTACCAGAAGTATCAACGATGTGACCCGTTTGACTCCCCAAGCCAACGGAAACACCATTGGAGGAGGTAACTACAGGCAGAATTACATCACCGTTGACGGTGCCCAGTTCAACAATGCCTTTGGAATTGGAACCAACTTACCCGGAAATGGATCTCCTATTTCACTCGATGCCCTTGACCAGATTTCTGTGAATATTACTCCCTTTGATGTGCGTCAGAGTGGATTTACCGGAGCTTCTGTAAATGCCATTACGCGTTCAGGGACCAACGAATTCTCAGGATCGGTTTATACCTATATGAACGATGAAAAATATAAAGGGAACCATGTCGGTGACGCTACCTTCACCAAGAACCCTTCAAGCTACCAGATGCAAGGTGCGCGTTTGGGAGGTCCGATCATCAAGAACAAATTGTTCTTTTTCGTCAATTATGAAACTGAAAAGAGCCAAATCCCAGGACCGCCACGTGTAGCCGCTACAACTGAAAAACCTGCTGACGGGGTTACTGTTGCCCGTCCTACAGCTACAGAAATGGACATGATGAGCAAATACCTGCTTGATAATTATGGCTATCAAACTGGTCCTTACCAGGGCTATTCGAATGAAAGCCCAGGCAGTAAACTGCTTGCCCGCATTGACTGGAATATCAGCAAGAACCATAAATTTAATATCCGTTACAGCGATACAAGGGCTAAATCACCAAGTATCCCAAGTACTTCAACTTCTCCATTTTCTTCCCCTTATACCGGAACTCGTACTGCAATGGATGCGATGTGGTATCAAAATTCAGGATACTACCAGGAAACTAATTTTACATCCCTGGCTTCTGAATTAAACTCCACTTTTGGGCATGGTAAATTTTCCAATACTTTGCGTTATACCTATTCTTTTCAGGATGAGCCCCGTAGTACCGAAGGTAAAACATTCCCCTTCGTTGATATTCTGAAAGATGGTAAAGCATTTACTTCCTTTGGAACTGAATTGTTCTCTTACGGCAACCTTCGTGAGGTAAAAACTACCACCATCACCGATGATTTCTCTATGACTTTGGGTCGTAACCATGTTACCATCGGCGCCCAGTATGAAAACAACAATACCAAAAACGGATTCATGCGTTTTGGATCTAGCTTCTATGTATTTAAATCATGGGATGATTTTGTAAACAATGCCAATCCACAGAACTTTGGTATTACTTTCTCCAATACCCCAGGGTACCAACAAGCTTTCCCAAGCTTCGAATTCAACCAGTATTCAGGTTATATCCAGGATGAGATTGCGGTAAGCAGCAAACTAAAAGTTTCTGCAGGCTTCCGTGTTGACCTTCCTACTTATTCACAGCCAGCTGCAGAACACCCAATCATTGCCAGCTTAACATTTGGAGACCAGAAATACAGCACCTCAACTTTGCCTAAATCAAAGATGCTGATCGCACCACGTGTTGGATTTAACTACGATGTGATGGGCAACGGCTCATTAATCGTTCGTGGAGGAACAGGTATCTTCACCGGTCGTGTTCCATTTGTATGGATTGTAGGTCAGGTGAGTGATGCAGGTATGATCCAAACCACTCAGACCTATACAGGTACTGCAGTTCCCGGACCATTCAACCCAGATCCAAGAGCATATTATCCAGCAACACAGCCAGTTGCTGGAACCATTGTTCCCGGAACATTTACCATCATTTCTGATGATTTCAAAATGCCACAGTCTTGGAAATCAAGTTTTGCGATCGATGCGAAACTTCCATGGGGTATTAAAGGTAGCCTGGAAGGACTTTACAATGCCGATTTCAATACTGCCTTCTTTGTGAACACTGGTTTAAAAGGTGGTGCTCCTATGAACATTGCCGGATATCCTGACAACCGCACTATCTATCCGGTAAAAGTTGTAGATAAATTTTACCAGACTCAAACAGGGGGTATTATACCTGCCACTGTTGGTAAAGAAGCAGGGATCAATCCAATTGTTCTTACCAATGAAAAAGGCGGATACTATTATTCAGGTACCGTTAAACTTGAAAAATCCTTTAATCGTGGATTCTATGGTTTGATTGCCTATACCCACAGTGAAGCCAAAAACCTTGTTGACGGTGCCGGTGATCAGGCTTCTTCAGCCTGGAACGGAAATGCCAATGTAAATGGTGCCAACAGCGTCGAAAAAAGCTATACCAGCTATGTGACTCCTGACAAAGTTATCGCCAATGTATCTTACCGATTTGAGTACCTGAAACACATGGCTACCACTGTTTCTGTCTTCTACGAAGGCGGTGCACCTAGTCGTTTCTCGTATGTGTATTCATCCAACATCGTACGTGACGGAGCAGGTTCAAACAACCTGATTTATGTGCCTAAAGATGCTTCAGAAATTACTTTTGTTGACCAGACCGTAACTTACAAGGATGCCGCTGGTACCAGCGTAAGTGTTCCATGGACTGCACAAGCTCAAAGCGATGCTTTCTTTGCCTATGTGGATCAGGACAAATACCTGAGCACAAGAAAAGGTAAATATGCTGAACGCAATGGCGCCGTGATGCCTTGGAGAAACCAGTTTGACCTGAAGGCCATGCATGAATTCTTTATCAATGTAGGTGGAAAACGCAATACCCTGCAAGTGAGTCTTGATATCTTAAACGTTGGTAACTTAATCAACAAAAACTGGGGTACAGCTGACTTCTATAATCAAAATAACATTTTGGTTCCAGCCAATGTTTCAAGTGTTGTTGCTGGCGGTACTGTGAAGCCAACCTTCAAATTGAACCCTTACAACAATGAAATGTTGAAAACAACTTACAAAGACAATGTAGGTTATGGTTCAACTTATTCAATGCAGTTAGGAATCCGTTATATTTTCAACTAAACGGACAATTTTATAAAATAAAAAAGGGGTCTCTGCAAAGAGATCCCTTTTTTTATGCCTTGTTTATTCCGAAGTTATTGAAGTTATTGAAGTTATTGCAGGTTTCCAATACTTGCAATAACTTCAATAACTTCAATAACTTCGGAATAAACAAGGCATTTGAGCTTTTCCTGATTCCCTTCTTCTGCTCCGGCCTACAACGAAAACCAGTAATTCAATTTGACCAAAAAGATATTGTTTGGCGAAACATCACTTAACTCCCCGATGGCATTGCCTACCTTGGCATTGCTTTCATTTTTCCAGCTGGTGCGTTCATTTCCCCATACCAGGAACACTTGTGAGCCGGGGCGGTATTCCCATCTGAAGACCAGGTTGGACCTGAACTGAGTGAAAGTGAAATCTGGGTTATTGAGCGAGTAGGAGGGGGTATCGTCCTTGGCCGCTACCTGGTATTCATTTCCAATCAAAGTGGTGTTCAAAAGAGAAAACCGGTCGGAATAGCGCTCAGCACGGGATTGCCTAATTTCTTTAAAGGCTGAATACTGGCCTACCGATGCAAACGGGCTTCCATAATACTGAAGTGAAATTTCAGGGGTGATGTTATAGTCGATTCTGAAGGTGGCCCCCAAGGTCTTCTGATCAATGTGTGCCAACAGGTATTTGGCCTCTTCGTTTAGAACTTTCGTATCTACATATTGAAGGTTGTCCTGGGTGTGTGCGTAGTTCATGCTCAACGAGAGTTTCAGAACATTGTAAGGAATCACCGTTGCCTCAGCCTTGTAAAAAGAATTACTGTAGTGATCGTTTTGAGCTATGGCACGACTGCCAAATAAACTGAAATAGATTTTCTTTGAATTATCCGTATGGATATTGGCAGTGCCTTCCCAGGCGGCAGGCAACAATACTGCATTTCCACCTCTCAGCAGGCGGGTATCGAGCGTTTCGTTTTGATAATAAAGGGTTGGCGAAAAGGCCCAGCGGTTTAGAAATTCCATGTATGACTGAAGATAGATACCTGAGCATTGGTAATTCATCCTGTAATCCCATTGGTTTCTTTGGTGCAGGCTGACTGTATAGGTACGGAAAATGGATACCGGCTTGTTCACAAAATAAGATACCTCTGTTTCTTGTTCCACCAAGTCGGCCATCTGCATAAAACCCAGATCGTTCAGGTCCAGTCCAGGTGATTTCCAGTTAAATTCAGATGAGTATCGTAACAGGCCTTTACTTCCCTTGCCAATTTTAATTCTGCCTCCATGGCCTGAAAGATTTGTACGGGTAGGATCAAAATTAAGGTGACTGGCATCAGGCCGCTGGTAATAACGCGCTGAAGAGCCTTGTAGCCTGACCATGGCCTCTGGATCTCCGTTGATCGAACTGCCAATGAATTTGGCATCCACGAAGAATTCCTTATCCCTCCACTGGTGTAAAAAATCAAGTCCCCCGGTAAAAGCATCCCGGTTCATATCTTCCAAATAGGAATCTTTGATAAAGCGGTTGGTAGATGTAAAAATAGCCCCCAAAACCGTATTGCCTTCCTTGTAATCCTGCTGAACCCGCCCAAGGGTATAACTGGTAAGGGGTTCAACTCTCAGATCGGTGGTACGCCCTCCTGAAGAAAGACGTGCATTTTCGCCGGCCGTTAAACTGTGCAGGATTCCAATGGCCAGTCCTTTCGAACTTTTGCCGCTGATTTTTACAGCGCTTAGGATGGAGGTATTGTCTGGATATTTCAGGTACTCATCTTTGCCGAGTTCAGGTCTGTATTCCGGTGATTGGCCAATGCGACGACTATAAAATAAACTGGTTTCGCCCATATCGAATTTAAAAATGTTCTTTCCCTCCAGGAAGAAAGGTCTTTTTTCCTCATAAAAAGTTTCAAAAGCTGTCAGGTTCATCACTGATGGATCAGACTCCACCTGTCCGAAATCTGGATTAACGGTCAGGTCGGCTGTGAAATTACTCGATAGGCCGATTTTAGCATCCAGACCTACATTTCCCATCCAGGTCTTCCCACTGCTGGCAAATGGATTCTCAGGCACTTTTTCAAATGTTTTAAGTTTCCCTACTGCATAAGGCATGATT
>DASXUZ010000158.1:0-3422 GCA_036504555.1 Prolixibacteraceae bacterium
GAACATTGTCATCATCAATTTTGAATTCCAGCCAGGCCTCTCCGGGTAATTTCATCTCCGCATAGAGCAGTAATCTTTTCTCTTTTTTGTTTGCAATGAGCACTCTCCAAAAATCAAGGGCTTGACCTGCTTCTATTTCAGTATCGCTCTTTCTTCCCCTTCTCATGCCCACACCACCGGCTAACTGGTCTATGATCCCTCTGATCTCCCAAAGCCAGTTGCCATAATACCAACCTGTTTTTCCTCCCAGGGCCCATATTTTATCCAAGGCTTTCTGAGGAGTACTGATTTTTCGTGTTCGTACATCTTTGAAACATCCATTCACTGGAACTTCAAGATATTGAGAGATGCCATTTTTAAATATACCACTTGTCTGGGCATCTTTCCAGCTCGATAATACCTGGTTTTGTTCAATCTTATCAAATGCCAGCTTTATGGAGCTGTCGTAATCAAGTAATTGAATGCCAAGCATGGTAGCCAGGTTGTTTGGTTTGCAAATGACCTCTACCTTCATGCTATTGACCAGGTTCTTCGCCAATGCAAATGAGGTTGCGGTAACAAAGTACAACCAATAGGAAGAGATTTTTGGAGTCATGACAGGAACAATCCCTATTCGTCGTTTGAGTCCCCTGACTTTCGCAAAACGCAACAACATCTCTTTATAGTTTAAAATATCAGGCCCCCCAATGTCGTAGGTTTGATTGTAGGTTTCCGTTTTACCAATTACACCAGTGAGAAATTCAACTACGTTGCGTATGGCAATGGGTTGACACTTTGTTTTCAGCCAACGGGGTGCGATCATTACTGGCAGCTTTTCCACCAAATCTCGGATAATTTCAAACGACGCGCTTCCTGAGCCCACTATAATGCCGGCTCTCAAGGTGGTCATAGCAAAAGTGGACTGGCCCAGGATCTTCTCTACATTCTTGCGGGAGCTAAGATGTTTTGACAAGGCCGCTTCGTTGACAATGCCGCTCAAATAAATGACTTGCCTGGCATTTGTTTCCTGAATTCTATCCTTAAAGTTGATGGCGCAGGTTTGTTCCATACGTGTAAAGTCGCCATCTTCGGTTGACATGGAATGAATCAGGTAATATGCAATATCGATGTCGTTGGGGATCGATTGTAAGCTATCTCTATTTAAAAAATCTGCTTCAACAATACTTATTTGTGCTGAATCATATTTGTTGTTAAATCTGTTTTTGTCCCTAACACAGCAAACTACCTGGTGCCCATCCTGGAGCAGTATAGGTAACAATCGTTGGGCGATGTATCCGGTTACTCCGGTAAGAAGAATTTTCAATTTGTATTTATTTTTATAATCATTTACGGCTGTGAATCGGGCAACACTCAGCTTTGTTTTTTTTGTTCATGCTCCGTGGTAAACCTATCTCAACACCTGAGATTACTTATAGTTCCAGGATTAGGTGTATTTATTGCTGAATTGAATATTCTTCTTTTGCCTGCAACTTACTGTGAAGTTCTCTTCCTTTACGAACAATGATCTCTACAATTTCTTCAATGTCTTTCCTTGAAGTCCTGAAGTTTACAATGCAGGCTCTTAAACAGTACTTCTCAGATACCAGGGCGTTGGATAAGAACACTTCGCCTCCAAGTTGTAATTCATTGATTAACATTTCATTCAAATTGTTTAAATACACATCTTCTAAATTATTATGAGGGGAATAACCCAATGGAATATACCTCATGGTGGTAATGCTCAGGTTTTGTGTGACGGCCTCCAATTCAGGCTGCTTTTTAGCCAAATCAAATAACAGGTTCGAAAGGGATATATCTTCTTCAATCATTTGGATATACCCCTTCTTTCCAACTTGTTGCAAGGCCACCCATACTTTCAGCGCTCTGAATCCTCTCGAATTTTGAAGTCCATATTCATAATAGTTCATCGCTGGTTCTTTTTCCATTTGACTGAAGTTGTAATAAACAGGGTGTGAACTGTAAGTATCAATCAGATGCTGAGGATTTTTCACCAGTGTACACCCTACTTCAAGAGGAGCGTAAAGCCATTTGTGGGGGTCAACGGCAATGGAATCGGCTTGCTCAATTCCCTCAAACAGCCCTTTGAATTGTGGGACGATGGCCGCAGGAATGCCATAAGCCCCGTCAACATGAAACCAACAATCATAAGTTTTACAAATGGCCCCCAGGGCCGTTAGGTCATCGACTGCCCCTGTACTGACATCTCCAGCCGTGCCAACTACCATAAAAGGTTTTTTACCTCTTTTTAAATCCTCTTCTATGGCAGCAGTTAATAATTGGGTATTTATTTTATTGTCCCCGTGGGTGGGTATCCAGCGAATGGCTTTTAAGCCATGACCAAAAAGTACAGCCGCTTTTTCAATCCAGGTGTGTGTAGCTTTAGAGGCGTATAGGAGCATTTCAGGGGCTATCTTTGAAAGGCCATCCTCTTTTAGGTTTTTAGGTGCCTTGGCCGTCCTGGCTGCTAAAAATGCCGTGAAATTGGCCATGTTCCCGCCACTTACCAGGATGCCCCCATAAGTGGGAGAAACACCAATGAATTCAGCCAGCCATTTGATGGTTTGCTTCTCAATGGCCGTAGCCATTGGACTTAAAATATTGGCACCCACATTTGGATTGACCGCTGAGGCCAATAAATCGGCTAAGGCACCGATCGGTGCAGCCGATGAGGTAATGTACCCCAGGAATCTTGGATGACCATTGAGTAACGAATGGTTTAGCAATAATTCAGTTGCATTTGAAAATATCTGCGAAGCTGAAATGCCAGCCTCGGGCAATGAATCATTTCCTAAAATGGCTTGTATTTCAGTGGGAGTCTCGCCCCTGGTAACCTGTTTTTCATCAATGGTGTCGATGAAATAGGAAATCATATCGATTAGCTGATAGCCAATCTTCCTGAATTCTTCGGGACTTATTTCTATGGGAGTTTCGCGATATTTTGCCATAAATAGATGCTTTAGGCCTTCCATCAATATTGTTTGTAATTTCAACAGCTACCTAAAGGAAGAATTTTGCCTGCATAACTTCCATTCAGATGCTGCCTATCAAATATACTAATTTTCTGGCTTACAATGAAGGAATCAAGGCATTAAATCAAGGTACTTAATTCAAAATGTGATTGTTGTATGTTTAAACTTATGACATTCTTCCACATTGATCACTTTTATGAAAATTTTGGTAATTTACTGAAAAAAGGATTGGTGATTTTTAGGAGAATAATTGTTGCACTCCAGTCATGAATCATTCATTTACTTGAAAAAGAGATGTTTACATCCGCATTTATTGAAGCTGGATGCAAAATAAAGTGGTAAATTACTCCAAAAGGCCAGCACTCCCGAAAGTTGGAATCTTGCCCCCCTAGTCTTTCAATCACTCTCTAAGGGGGCGCTGTATCCTACCCTTCAACTCATGCCTTTCTGATA
>DASXUZ010000159.1:0-21182 GCA_036504555.1 Prolixibacteraceae bacterium
AATTTCAATATTTTTTATTAGCCGGTAAGTTTTCCAATGGGTTGTTAAATGGATTGAAGAGGTACAAGGAATATGAAAGTTTATTTTCAGAATGTACGATTAAATGAAGAAATGCTTACCCTTTTGGATAAATAAAATATAGAAATGGAAATTTATTAAAATAAATATGCAAAATACAGTTATTGAAGATTCAATGCCTGATCCGGCATTCAGATTTAAAGTCACTGAACAGGTTTAAATAATGGAGTGAAAGACAATTGTATTTCAATCACCTCTTAGGAATGGATGTCTAAATATTGAACTAAAATACTGTTATTCAAAATAATAATCATTCATTCAATATCTATAGAACAATGGAAAACAACTCTTTTACAATAACAGATGCCGCCTTATTTCACAATGAATGGTCTTTTTCTGCTGTCTCCTGAGACCAATAACCTTCACGGTCGTAATAACGATGCAAGGTGTTTTCATAATCCCGGTCAAGCAGAACTTTTTCTGAATATTCGGGAGCCAGTTTAATTCTTTCGAGGGAAAGGTTTACGTATACCTTCGACTCGTTCCAGCTTACATGATCGATCCATTGCGTTGATATCAATACCCTCCTTCCAGGCCACCATTTGTGGGTATCAACGACTAAATAACGAATAGCCCAGGTCTCATTGTCAATTATAAAGTCATCAACATGACCAATTTCACCGTCAAAAGCCTGGATAGAATGACCAGTTACATCTTTGGTACTGTGTAAATGTGCATCCAAGTGTCTTTCATTTTTATCGGCTTTATTCCAATCCTCCCTGTTTCGGGAAATAAAGGGATAGGGTCCCCACATCATTGATCCCGCCCAATAAACTGGATATCCATAGTAATCATGAAAGGAAGTTTCAAATTGGCGTGAGACAGGTTTGTCACTATCCCAACCTGGACTATCCTCGATTTGCCTTTTACTCAAATCAATGCTGACGTATTCCTCATCTTTATTGACCGACAAAACGGCGTAAGGAGAAATTAATACTTCATTGTGTGTCAGCCAATTTCCAGTATCTACAACCAAGTAGCGAACTGTATAGTGGTGATCATCAAAGAAAAATTCATCAATTTTGCCTATTTCACCATCATTCGCAAATAGCTTAAAACCTCTGATTGATTTTGCCTTGATCAACATAGTTTTACCCTTTCATTCATTAGTTAATATTCAATATAAATGTTCTTAAATTTACGAACATTACATCTGAATAGGTTACAAAAATCAGGATAAAACTTATATGTTTTTTTTTATACTATGACCGGGGTAATCCCTTTCGCAAATGAAAATCCACCCACCCTGCTTCTTACCTGTTGCTGAGTGCTTTGCACGTTTTGCACGATTTGCACGATTTGCATGGTTTGCATTTTCTCCTATCCCCTTCTCAAATAAACCCATTGAACTGGATCAAATAATACAACCAGGCGTGCAAATCGTGCAAAACGTGCAAACTGTGCAACACGACACTACTGCCGGTACAGGCAACACTCTGGAAGATCTTTGTATGCTGTGTCTGAAGCCTTGTATTTTTCGGTATCATGTCCAACTTTGGCAATTGTCTTCTGAATGACATCCGAATTTGTTTTAGTTCCATCAAACTCAACCTGAAGCATTTTGGTCTCAGAACTCCAATCTGCCAAGGTAACTCCTGCAATTGATTTTGCAGCAGTTTCAATCCGCTCCTTACACTGTTCACAATTGCCTGAAACCTTGATCATTTGATGTTCCATTTTGGTCATTTTTGATCCATCTTTCATGTTCATTCCAGGCATACTTTTGGTATCATTCGATTTGGTATCTCCCTGCATATCCATGCCTGGCATGGATGGTGCTTTCTGTCCTTCAGAATTCATCATGCTGGGCTTTCCTTCCAATTGGGCAGCAGCATCCACACTGAAGGCCCCTTCGGTGACAATCTCCTCCCCTTCTGCAAGGCCATCAGTAACCACATAACTATTGCCCAGCACTGGACCCAGACCTATTTCCCGTATCTTGAAGATTGGCTCATCCCCTGGTTGTTTCACATAGACTATTGAGCGCTTGCCTGTCCATAAGACTGCCGAACGCGGGATCACCAGTTTGTCATTGTACTGATCAAGGTTGGCTTTCACCAGGCCGGTGGCAAACATTTCAGGCATAAGCTTCCCTCCGGGATTGCTGATTTCAACCCGTACCTTTGCTACACGGTTGACCGGATCAATCACGGGGTCAATAAAGATGATTTTTCCTGAATAGGCAGAACCTGGCATTGCCTGAAGCGTAAATTCCAGATTATCACCTTTCTTAAGGAATGCAAGATCGCTTTCATAAGCGTCGAAGAGCACCCAGACGCGTGACAGATCGGACACTTCGTACAACACTGAACCCTGGCTGACATAGTCGCCATTGTTTGCTCGCCTTGCTGTAACGATTCCGTTGGCTGAGGAGGCGATTTCCATATTGGTTTGTATTTTACCAGAATTCTCGATGGAGGAAATTTGTGTTTCAGACAATTTCCACTGCCTGAGCTTTTCTTTCGATGCTTCATAAATCTCGGGCTGCGACTCTTTTGTTTTGGCTGCCTCAAGTAATTCCTGCTGAGCGGTAATCAATTCAGGCGAATAGATGAGGGCCAATGTCTGGCCTTTGCGCACGGTCTCACCCGTAAAATTAACCATCAGCTTTTCAATTCGTCCCGATATAAAGCTTACCTGGCTTTGCAGCAAACGTTCATCTGCCTGCACTTTGCCGTACAGACGTACTTCTTTGACCGGTTTCTGGCTGGAAACCACTGAAGTAAGGACATTGGCCAATTGCGCCGCTTCTTTGGTCAGGTGAATAGCCATCGGATCAGTACTTGCTGTACTGTTAGAATTGAGCAGTATCAGTTCCATTCCACATATGGGGCATTTACCTGGCTTATCCATGCGTATTTGGGGATGCATAGAGCAAGTCCATACTTCAGTCTTTTTCTCTGCCGCCGAATGATTGTGAGCTTCTTCCCCACTTTCTGCTTTGGGTGAGGAATGGAAAAACAGCCATCCCAATAACAGTCCGGCAACAACAAAGAGGATGTAACGTGTATTTTGATTTGAAAATAGATTCTTCATAACTAGTTATTTTACTGATTGTATGACAATGCCATTAAACGATTTAGTTTAGCAATGGCGGTATTCAAATCAGCCACTGCATCTACCTGTTTTAAGTCGTAATCGAGGGTTTGCTGCCTGATACGAAGCAGATCGGATAGCCCTGCCCCTGAAGCTGAAAAGCTTTTCATCAGGATGCTGAGCGATTGTTTGGCCAGTTGATTCTGCCTGGCATAGAGTGTAATCCTTCGCTGTGCATCCTGGTAATTTTGCACCGTTTCATAGTATTCGCTCTGCAGGGTATTGGCTGTTGCCTGCAATCCCTGTGAAGTCGATGTTTTCAATAAATCGGCTTCCACTTGCATGGCTTTGTATTTCTTGCGGTAGATCGGCAAGGTAACTGTCACCATGGGCATGATCATGTCACTGCCGTTCATTTCAGAAGTGGACATCGCGTTTTTATTGATCAGTGAATAATTCACCCCTACACCCACCATCGGGTACCCCATTCGTGTGACCATCTGCTTGCGGGCTTCGAGTGATCGCTTTTCATAGTTCAGCATTCCCAACATAGGATTGTGAATGAGCATACTGTCAGAAACAGCCTGCAGCGGGATGTTCAATGCAGTTGCCATCAAGGTATCGGGCAATGCCACGGGTGCTTGCATCGGCCTGTTCAAAAGACTGTTGAACCTGGCAGCAATGCTGTTCTGCTGATTGTTCAACAAGGCAATGTTATTTTCCAATTCACCAATCTCCATTTGAATCCGGTATACATCAGCCAGGCCAGCACTTCCTTGGGAGCCCTGCATGGGAGATGGCGGCTGACTTGCCTTAGTTCCCGAATTGTCGGCCGAACTTCCACCCATGGTTTGCATTCCTGAATTGCCCGTAGAAGTAGCCTGCGAAGCTCCTGATGGCATCGCACCGCCCGATGATGAACCATTGCCCCCACCCGACGAGGCTGCCTTAAACCGGACCAATGAAAGCCTTTCGAGGGTGCGAAGAATTTCAATGTTCTTTTCTGAACTACGGCTGGCCTGGTGAACCTTGTAAAGTTCATACCAGGTTTGCTGCAGATCGAACATCACCTGCAATTTTGCATCGCGAAATGATTCATACTTGGCACTGGCCATCAGGCTCATCTCATCTTTTGCATTTTTAAGGACTCCAAACCAGGGAAACATCTGCATCAGGCGAATATCTGCCACCTGATTACCGCCCACCAATTCCATTGGACTTAGAAATACGCCAATATTTAACTCAGGATCGGATAAGCTGCCCACCTGCGGCACTTTTTGCAATGCAGCCTGGTATTCAGTAAATCTCTGCTGAACCGTTGGATTGTTTTTGGCAGCCAAACCCAGGTAGTACGTCAGAGAATCAGTCTGCTGACTATTGGCAATTGCCGAACTAGCAATCGCTAACAACATTAACAGTAGCTTTTTATATATTTTCATCTTGCTCTGAGTTGCTAATTGGTTGGACTTTTTGTTGATTTTGTTGCCTTACAGCACTTTCCCTCCACATCGATTGAAACATGGGGACCACAAAGACGGTCATTACCTGGATAACCATTCCCCCAAACATGGGTATTGCCATGGGAATCATGATATCGGCCCCTTTTCCACTGGAGGTAAGCACTGGAAGAAGGGCGATGACTGCAACAGCTGTTGTCATCATGGCAGGACGTACACGTTTCATTCCGGCGGATACGACCGCTTCACGCACTTCATGAACGGTGGAAGGATGACGCTGCTCAAATACCTGGTGAATATAGGTTCCCATGATCACTCCATCGTTGGTGGCAATACCAAACAAGGCGATAAAACCCACCCAAACGGCCACGCTCAGGTTGATGGTATGCATCTGGAACATGTCGCGCAGATTGATGCCCGCAATATTGAAGTTCATAAACCAGCCCTGTCCGTAAAGCCACAACATGATAAACCCTCCTGCAAAGGCTACAAACACGCCCGAAAAGTGAATAAAGGAGGCAGTCACTGTTTTAAACTGAAAGTACAACAAGAGCAGTATCAAGAGAAGACTTATGGGAATAACGATGGCCAGCCGCTTGGTCGCACGGATTTGATGCTCATAGTTTCCAGCAAACTTATAGGAAACACCTGCGGCTAATTGCAGCTCTCCCGATGCTGTTTTCTGTTTCAGCAGCATGGCTGCCTCTTCCACTACATCCACTTCCGCCTTGCCTTCCTGCTTGTCGAAAATCACATAGCCTACCAGGAACGTATTTTCACTGCGGATCATCTGTGCACCACGTGTGTAATCCAGGTCGGCAATCTCTCCCAGGGGAATCTGCACGCCATTCATTGCAGGAATCAGGATACGTTTAAGATCGTCAGGATTGTCCCTCAATTCACGGGCATAACGAACCCTCATGGGGAAACGCTCGCGCCCTTCAACTGAACTGCTCAGTGTCATGCCGCCGACAGCCACCTGCAATATTTCCTGTACATCACTGACGCTCATCCCATAGCGAGCCATTGCTTCACGGTTAAGTTTAATCTCAAGGTAGGGAGCACCTACAGCTCGGTCGTAGAATACAGAACTTGCTTTTACCGATGGTATTTCTTTCAGCACCTTTTCAAACTGCAGGCCAGCCTGCTCAATCGCTTCAAGGTTAGGTCCGTAAACTTTCAGTCCCATGGGCGCCCTCATCCCCGTTGATAGCATGACCAGCCTGGTTTCAATGGGCTGTAATTTTGGCGCGGAAGTCAACCCAGGGATATTGGTCACTTTCACAATTTCATTCCATATATCATTCGGCTTTCTAATCTGGGGCCGCCATTGCCTGAAGTATTCGCCATTGGCATCGGGAACCAGGCTGTCTGAAGGAATGATCCTGAAGCTTTCCTTTTCGGGATTGTACTTCCTGCCGCCCTCCAGTATGTAATTGTCATCGCGGTCTACCTTGAAGCGCATCCTTTGGCCATTATCGTCCAAAATATACTCGGGACGGTAATTGATCGTGTTCTCGAACATCTGTACCGGTGCGGGGTCAAGGGCTGAATTGACTCTTCCCCATTTTCCCACCGCAATTTCAACCTCAGGAATGGCAGAAAGCCGTTTGTCAAGCGTTTCGATATAATCAAGGTTCTTCTCAATGCTCGAATGGGGCATGCTGGTAGGCATTAACAGGAACGACCCTTCATTGAGTGAGGGCATAAACTCTTTACCCGTCCCAGGAAATACTTTTGTACCTCCCTGCCAGGCAGATGTTTGCCTGAAGCTATTCCATCCAAGCTTTTCAAATCCATTGGCTGCAAACCCAAAGACACCTTCCATTCCCATCCAGGCCATCAGTCCGAAAAGCAGCGTCAAGGCAGGGAGCATCAGGAACTTCCATTTATTTTGCAAAGCCCACCGGATGATGGGTTCGTAAAAATGAACCATCGACATTAGGGCTGCCAGAATCACTGAAACAATACCAGCCACAAAGAGGAAATTTACCACCAGGTTGTTGTGTGCCCCCAAAGGCAGCCACTCCTCCGACAGAAAGAATACTGCCTCCAGAACGGTTATGGCAATGTTGATGTAATTGGTATATTCCTTGCGGTTTTCAGGCCAGCGATGGTCAAGCAGATTGTTCAGGCCCACGGCTATTAAAGCCAATGCAGGCCAGAATTGCCAAAGTACAAGAATCAGAATACCCCCCAGAACCAAGATGCCATTCCAGACCTTGCGTATTTTTTTTGTATCCACCTTCACATTGAAGAGTATATGCACCAAGGTTGGCAATACGACAATTCCAAGAATAAAGGCCGATATCAGGGCAAAGGTTTTGGTCAATGCCAGGGGGTGAAAGAGCTTCCCCTCGGCAGCTTCCATGGCAAACACGGGCAGGAAACTGACAATGGTGGTTGCTATGGAAGTCACTACGGCATCCCTCACTTCAGTCGTGGCATTGTAAATGACTGACATCAGTTGTTTTCCACGGATACCTTTATTTTCGGGCATTTCAAGATGCCGTAGGATATTTTCAACATCAACGATCCCAATATCAACCATCACGCCAATGGCAATGGCGATACCCGACAAGGCCACCACGTTGGCATCGACCCCAAAAAAGCGCATCAGGATGAATGTCATCAGCACCCCGATAGGCAGCAATCCTGCCACTATGATCGAAGCCCGCAGATTGAGCACAAGTACAATTATCACAATGATACTGATCAGGATCTCATGTGAAAGTGCCGACTGAAGCGTGCCGATGGTTTCTTTGATCAGGCCTGTGCGGTCATAAAATGGAACAATAGTTACCTTCGAAATACTGCCATCGGGTAAGGTCTTTTGAGGCAATCCAGCCTCAATTTCCTTTATTTTTTCCTTCACATGGCCGATCACCTCCATCGGATTGGAACCATAGCGGGCAACCACTACAGCTCCAACGGCTTCTGAGCCTGCCTTGTCGAGTCCACCGCGTCTTGTAGCAGGACCAAATGAAGTATGGGCTACATCCTTAATTCTCACAGGAACATTGTTTCGAACGGCAATCACCGAACTTTCAAGGTCGTCCAGGTTCTTGACATATCCCAAGCCACGGATGATGTATTCTACATTGTTCAGCTCAATGGTTTCAGCGCCAATGTCAAGGTTGCTTTTACGCACGGCATTCATCACATCCATCACCGTTACACCGAATGCTTTAAGCGCTTCCGGATTGAGATCGACCTGGTATTCTTTGATAAATCCGCCCACCGATGCAACTTCAGAAACTCCTTCAGCTGTGGAAAGTCCATATTTCACGTAAAAATCCTGGATGGTGCGTAACTCCTGGGGATTCCAACCACCATTGGGAGCGCCTGTTGCTGGATTACGGCCTTCAAGGGTGTACCAATAAATCTGACCCAGGGCTGTCGCATCAGGACCCAATGTTGGCTGAACGCCCTGTGGCAAAGTACCCGATGGCAATGAGTTGAGCTTCTCGAGGATACGTGACCGGCTCCAGTAAAATTCAACATCATCCTTGAAAATGATATAAATGAACGACATCCCGAACATGGAGGTGCTTCGGATGGTCTGAACCCCGGGAATTCCAAGCAAAGCCGTTGTTAACGGATAACTTACCTGGTCCTGGATATCCTTGGGCGAACGGCCCATCCATTCAGTAGCCACAATTTGCTGGTTGTCGCCAATGTCAGGAATGGCATCTACCGGAATCGGGTCCCGGGGCAGAAAGCCTGTCTCAAAGTTGAATGGCATGGTCACCATTCCATACACCACGAAAACAATCAGGAATAGGAATGTAACCAGCCGGTTTTCGAGAAAATATTTGACAAGTCGGTTAAACATGAGAATAAATTGAAAATGAAACGACTCAATAGTTATAAATAATTCATTACAAAAGTTGAAATTGCACCTTTGAAGGTAATCAATTATTATAATAGATGCAACTTTTAACGGTTATTTTTTGCAATTATCTGTACTTGCAACAACCTGGTAATGAGGTATATATTTTGTCGTCAGCTTTCATTTTGCCATTGTCATGACCTACCGCCGCAACCTTCTTTCCAATCACTTCCATGTTCGTTTTAGCAGGATCATAGGTGACCGAAAGTGTTTTTGTTTTGACACTCCAATCAGCTGTTGTAACGCCTTCAACTTTTGCAGCTTTTTCAATACGTGCTTTACACGTCTCGCAATTACCTGAAACTTTGAGCATTTCAGTTTTGGTATTGGTCATCTTTGAATGGTCGTGCATCTGGGCATAGGAATTCGAACCCAAAGCAATTGCCAGAAAGGCTATGATAATGATTTTTACAGTTTTCATTGTATTTGAATTTGATGTGAATGTGAATAAATTGATAATGAAATGAGGTATCAGGACACATGTGTCACGATACATGAATTCGATCTTCAGCCAGCTTAAAAGATTGACTAATCAATTAGCAGGAAAGAAGATTATTACATCAAGATCAAATACGGAAAACGCAAATTTTGGGCAGGCTTACAGCATTGGCCATCAATTTGTCAGGAGGGCTGACATCTGTGTAGGCATGAAAATCAGGAACCAATGAATAAAGCGATTGAATCAGAGGCAGAAAAAATAGTTGAGTAACAGGCTGATTGACATCTTTATCCTGTAGGGATGTCGAGTTGAAATAGCTATCAACGGACAAAACAGCAATGTCGTTCCTGCAACAATTGGAAGCAACTTCCTCCCCTTTCGAACAAGTTTGATCATTGTTCTCCATCCCACAGGAAGCTTTGGCCCCTGAAAATGAAATTTTCACCACAGCTGCCTCATTGCCACAAAAATGCTTGGCAACGGAAAAATGCATTCCCGATAAAAGGATGAAGGAAGCTAATAATATGGTGAGTATATTCTTCATTTAATAGCGAAACAACAAATGAACTATAAATGTTTATTCAGAATTTTCAGTTGGTAAAAGTAAGTTTATTCAATTAATAAAAAAGATTATTTAAAAACATTAACAATTCATTCCAATGATGTATCTTCGGGATAAACTTTTCATTGCTCTAATTATCCAGTGAAAACTAATTGTGTACCCATGAAAACTATGATTAAAGTATCCATCTTTTTCTTTTTGATCTTTTCGTTGAATCAAAGCTTTGCCCAGCAAGATACTACCCTGGTTAAACTTTTTGACCCGGTACCTGCTTTCGACTACGAGTTAAGTCCCGGTATCAGGCAAAATATCGCTGATCTGAAAGGCAAACTGGTCCTGGTGACCTTCTTCGCAACCTGGTGCGGACCTTGCCGGCAAGAACTACCTCACATTCAATCAGAAATTTACAACAAATACAAGGACAATCCCAAGTTCAAGCTATTGATTTTTGGACGTGAGCACAATTGGAAGGAAGTGAATAAATTTAAGGAGGCAAACAAATACACCATGCCGTTTTATCCAGACCCAGACCGTAAAATTTATGCTCAATTTGCCAAACAATTCATCCCGCGCAACTTTCTAATTTCACCCGATGGAAAAGTCATTTTCAGCTCTATTGGATTTGTGCAAGCGAATTTTGATGCCTTGAAGGAATTGATCAAGACAGAATTGAAATCAAAGTAACAAAGAGACAAAGAGACAGAGTACCAAAGTAACAGAGTAACGGAGTACCAAAGTAACAGAGTAACGGAGTAACAAAGTAACGAAGTAACAAAGTAACAGAGTACCAAAGTTCCTAAGCCATTCACCCCATTTAGGGATCATTCATTCTAAAATATCAAATAGAAATTACTAATTTAAAACCAGCCTTGCTTTGTTACTTTGTTACTTTGTCCCTTTGTCCCTTTGTCCCTTTGTCTCTTTGTCCCTTTGTCTCTTTGTCTCTTTGTTACTTTGTCTCTTTGTCCCTTTGTCTCTTTGTCTTTTTGTTACTTATATCGACCTCGGGTAAATACTGATCAAAATTTTATTTGGCAGCAATGGTCTCAATTTCTATCAACGCGCCCATTGGAAGGTCTTTAACTGCAAAAGCGGCCCGTGCCGGGGCATTCTCAGGATAATACCTTGCATAGACCTCGTTCATGGCTTTAAAATTAGCCATATCGCTCAGCAGACAGTTCGATTTGACCACATCACTGAATTGATATCCAGCTTCCTTCAGGATAGCCCCTATATTTTTTAAAACCTGTTCAGTTTGTTCCTGGATATCCCCCTCTACCAATTTCATCGTCTGGGGATTTAAAGGAATCTGTCCCGATACATAGAGTGTATTTCCCACTTCAACAGCCTGGCTGTAAGGCCCGATTGCCGCAGGAGCATCGGAGGTATGTATGATTCGTTTCATATTTAAAGTTTAAAGTTTAAAGTTTAAGATTAAAGGTTCAAAGTTTCAGGTTCCAGATTCCAGGTAGCGCGATCAGCGATGATTGGAGTTCTCACCGTCTCCCGTCTCCTGTCTCCCTTTTTCCTTTCTCTCTTTTCCTATTTTTCTCCATACATTTCTGACAAATATCTTTCGGCATCAATGGCTGCCATGCAGCCCGATCCTGCTGCAGTTACCGCCTGCCGGTAGATGGAATCCTGAACATCGCCACAGGCGAAAACACCTGGCACCTTGGTCTTTGACGTTCCAGGGATCGTTTTTACATATCCCACTTCATCGGTTTCGATGAATCCGTTCAGAAATTCAGAGTTGGGCTTATGTCCGATGGCCAGGAAGAATCCATCAATCTGAATGGTTACTTCTTTCTCTTCCGCAGTGCCTTTCTTGCTCCATAAAACTGCTCCTTCGACCACATTGTCACCAATCAATCCTTTGGTTTGATGTTCCCACAAGATCTCAATATTCTTTACTTTTAAAACACGATCCTGCATCACTTTAGAAGCACGGAGTTCATGTCTGCGAACGATCAGGTAAACCTTGTTGACGATTCCAGCGAGGTAAATAGCCTCCTCGACGGCCGTATCGCCCCCGCCTACAACGGCTACGTCTTTCTTACGATAAAAGAACCCGTCACAGGTTGCACAGGCTGAAACTCCGCTGCCAGCATATTTTTTTTCATCCTCAATGCCCAGGTATTTGGCTGTTGCACCTGTGGCGATGATCACGGAATCTGCTTCAATTAACTTTTTCTCGTCAATCCAAACCTTGTGAACTGGGCCTGTCAAATCAACCTTGGTGGCATAGCCCGATCGGATATCAGTTCCAAAACGCTGGGCCTGAACTTTTAATTCTTCCATCATCAGCGGACCGGTGACTCCCTGTGGATAACCAGGAAAATTCTCAACTTCTGTTGTGGTGGTTAACTGTCCTCCGGGCTCAAGGCCTTCATACACAACGGGATTCAGGTTGGCCCTGGCGGCATAGATGGCCGCCGTATAACCTGCTGGACCAGATCCAATAATCAGGCATTTTACTTTCTCAACATCCAAAACTTCCTGGGATTTTTTGCTTTTATCGTCGTTAAGATTCAATGTTTTAAACATGCTTTTACTTTTTAAATTAGCCTTTCAAAGTTACAAAACAACTCTGAACCTCCAACATGGACAATATCAATAATAGCTATGCCGTTATAGAATAAACCGAATTGGTTTGTCTGCCTCCTCCCAACTCACCTCCTAACCAATAAATTTATTATTACCATGATTTAAATTTTGAAATTTTAACATTTCAAATAGAAACATTTATCATGTTTTGATGTAAAAGAAGATAAATTGAGTAAAAATATATGTCATGAAAAAAAGGGAAAAAATCATGGACATCAGGGAACAATCCGGCGAAAGAATGGCAAGGGAGAGTTTGTGGTACTTTAGCGAAGAAAGTGTTAAACGTTTTTCTCCCATCCATCAGGATGAGGATTCCAGAAAGTTTGATCGTCCAAAAACAATCATCAAGGGAACTGACCAACAGGTATCTCCCAGATATAAAGGTAAAAATAAATTTATACGGGAATGCGCTTTTGTAGTTGATTGGCAATTGTCCGATAATTTATAAAATCCATGATATTTGTTTTAAATGGTCGGTAAAGACAACGATCTTTAAACAGGACAAACTTTCATTTCCAGGCATCTTATTGTCAGGGTATCATATCATTGGCTTAATTACCTTGTTTTATAATTATATAAAAGAACCCTGGAAAGCCTATTCATACTGTGTAGTCCAGATCAGTCTGGATTTAGCTGATAGAGAAAGAGGAGCTGTATGAACTTAAAATTACAGATGAAACAAGTCCTGTTTACATAGTTCTATGAAGGACGAAAAATGAATTTTTTGTCGGCAATGGCGACCCCTCATAATTCAATTAAAGGGGCGAACCATTTCTTCGGTCATGAAATCAAACCATCTCGGAATGGGGTAAAACCCATGAATTAAATTTATAGAAATTAAACCTTCTGAAGTGGGAACTTTAGGCGGAAAATCCGTATCTTTCTATGTATGTATGATTTAATTGTATTCCCATGAAAAATATCTGTTTGTGTTTCCAGGTTCACCATCCATTTTATTTTCAGGTGTTTCGCTCTCAAGACATTGGCAGTACCAAATCCTATTACGACGATCAACGAATAGAACGGGAAATCCACGATGCTGTAATGAACTATTATCTACCATCGAACGAATTTCTTTTAAAACTGATCAATCAATATGAGGGAAAATTGAAACTGGCCTTTTATATCTCTGGTACGGCCAGTGACCAGTTTCTCATGTATGAACCCGAAGTATTGCACAGTTTCAGGCAATTGGCCCATACCGGGCACGTTGATTTTTTAGGAGGTACCGCCTCCCATTCGCTTGTAACGCTGACCAACCACAAAAAAGAATTAATCCATCAGGTCAAGGACCACCAAATAAAAACAGAATACTTGTTTGGAATAAAGCCAAAGGTATTTGTCAACTCTGATTTGATTTATTCCGATATGATTGGAAAAGACATTGCCGAGTCTGGTTATCGCGCTCTCCTGACAAACGGATCGAAGAAAACCCTTGGTTGGAGGAGTCCCAACTATGTGTATGCAAATTCCTACAAATCAAAAATGGATGTTTATTTCCGAAATGAACCCATTAGTAATGAACTTGCAAATCAACTCAACAGCATTGATTCTGATCAGCAACACATCAATCCCAACAACTTTCTCTCGTTAATCAGCAACCTTCCCAAAGAGGAACCACTTTTGAATATCTATCTTGACTATCAGGCATTGGGGGGCCTGGCCATCGGGAAGAAGCAACAATGGATGGAATCGATGGTTTCAGGTATCCTGAAATCTGCGGATATGAACTTTGCCCTTCCTGCTGAAATTGCAGCCCTGTATGGCCCCGTTGCATCCATCAGTGCACCGGAACCGATCTGTTGGGTCAATAAGTTCCATTCCTACTATTACCCGGGAAACGAAATTCAAATTGAAGCCATCAAACAACTATATCTGCTCCAAGACACGGCATCCCACCTGGGTGATGACCTTTCACTTCAAAAAGATTGGCACTATCTGCAAACCAGCGATCATATTCATGTCATGGACGAACAGCATCCGGCTTACCTGAATGGCAATCTTGAAAAGGGCATTTACAAAACAAAGTACGATGCATTTATCAACTTCATGAATATCCTGGATGATTTTAGGTTAAAGATACACCAGAGAACCGGGGAAAAGGAGAAAAAACGAACCCGTAGACCAGTGCATCACAAAAGCGGAAAGTAACTGCTTGGTGGAGGATCACAATTTAACTTGTAAATGAAGCGTAAAAATCATGCGTTTTAATTGCATAATCAAGGAAGATAACTACTTTTGCACCCACAAACACAAGAGTTCGGGGTGTAGCGCAGCCTGGTAGCGTACTCGTCTGGGGGGCGAGGGGTCGCAAGTTCAAATCTTGTCACCCCGACAATAAGTGACTCATTATAAGGGAGTTACTAAAAAGAAAATCGCTTTGTGAACGATTAAGAGGAAAGGGAATCAGCTTTTGTTGATAACTTTTCCTCTTTTCTTTTCATAAACATCACAATAAACCGCTCTTTTTAAGCTGACGAAAATAAATATATCTATCAAATTTCCTTTTCCATAGATAAAATATATGCCAAAATTCGCCGTCCTAAAAATATATTTCCCCTATGGGAGATTTTTAGAGCTTACCTAAATATACGAAAAATTCAGCCAAAAGTTTATTCCAGGAACTCCACAAGTTCAAATAAACCACAAGTATGAATAGCCAATAATTGTTTTTTGTATCCGGCTATTTTATTCCACCATGAGGATCTTAGACTCAGAACCCAAACCAATAAAAAGAAAATATGCTTACTATATTTGGAACATCAAAAAAGTACTATACATTTGGTGATATATACTAATTTAACGCCAAGCATAAAAAGAATTGCAATCATAGAAACAACACTAAACTGAAAATACGAAATCACACATGAAAAAAACTTGTTTAATTATTATTGGTATTCTTTCAGTTATTAGTTCTAACGGACAAACCAATAAATTTTCAATTGGGTTAATTGGTTCATCAGACCTTTACAATTACCGATTTAATCAAAATGAATTGGTTGATATTAAATACAATTCGATTATAAACTATAGTGCTGGAATTTCAGTACAATACAATTTAAATGAGAAACTTAAAACCAAGACAGGTCTTCTTTATTCTAAAAAGGATTTTACAACAGACATTAATTGGCAATTGAATCCTGACGGCATACCTGACCCCGAATTTAATAAAGAATCTAATATGAAACTGGCATATTTAGAAGTTCCGGTTTTAGTTTCACACAAGTTTATTAATGGCAACAATGTATCCATATTCGCATCTTTTGGACTTATCACAAGTTTTTTAATTAAAGAGAAAGAGATTGATATAATGCAAGATGGCAAAGAAAAAGAATCCGATTTTTGGAAAACATTGTATCGAACTGAATTTAATCCTATATTATTTAACATTGATTTTGAAATAGGTTTGAATTATTACATAAGTGAAACAGTATTTTTATCAATAGAACCTTATTATAGATATGCACTTAATAAAATAAGTGATGAAATTTTAAAATCAAATCCGATGTCTTATGGATTAAAGTTAGGATTAAATTTAAAAATGAATTCAGAGAGTAAATCAATTGAAAACAAAAATGCCAGCCGTTAATATCAGCTTCCCGTCAAGTTTGGCAGCAAAGTAGGGGTTCAAATATATATAAGATTTGAACCTAACGTGATTATCAGACAGTTATAAAATATTGTGTACCAATTGTGTACGAGAAACAAATAAGTACCAATCCCTCTTTTTCTTTTTTTTCCATTATAGTGTTATCATCCAACCTGTTAACGTTTCTAATTTACATAGCATACAAAAACAAAAGACCCGCCTGCCTTTTTATCGGTAAACGGGTCCTTACAGAACAACTCAAAATATATAATAGTTAAAAAACGAACGCCTAATTTAAGCTGGGGGTCATCGCTTGTTTGAGGGGGGAAAGTTTGAAGATGGTAGACACACCTTCAAGAACTAACCTCTCTAATAATTCTTTTACGGCAGCTTCTTCTGCCTGGTCATCTGATACGGGTACAACTTCCTCCTTCTCATTATAGGTGTTCATCACCTTGCACACCTTAACCACAGAAACCCCATTAAGAAGTATCTCCACAATCCAAACGTCAACAGATTTTTCCTGTGTACCGTGGATAGGAATGTAGGTTTTGCTTTTAAAGCTGACCACCTTCGCACTCTCGATAGGATCATCATTCAAACCCCTCATGAAGTTGTAATTCTTTCTGAAAGAGTCTACCACTTCTCCCAACATCGCTAATAGTAATTGTTTCATCGCTCACTTAATCTTTAAATTCTAAAATCATCTTTATTGCTTCCATTCTCTCCTTCTCCGGTCGGTTGAAAAAGTATTCCGGATTTACCATGTAACTACCCCAGCTTCAATTCTCTGTAAGGTTCTCACGTTTAAATTACATTTTTCAACAAGTTCCTCTTGAGTTAAGCTTTTAGCTTTTCTAAGTTCAGCTATTTTTTTGCCTAAATCTGGTTGTTTCATGATTCATTGAAATTTTGAGCAAGATTATATATTTACTTAAAAACTGTCCACGTATTATTAGTGTATTTCTCCCGACTTTAACACGGCATTCTCATAATTTATTAATTATATTGTAGTTAAAAAATCAAATTCAGTTTTAATCCTATCAACGAACCACTGAAACCCGATTTGCAGTTGAGCGTTCGTGCACTATTAACCATTCATTCAAATAAGACTTACATCATGGCTAAATTACTCTTCCTTCTTCAAAAACAATTTCGTATTTAATTCCTTCCAAGTCTTTAAAGAAAAGAGCATAATAGCTTTCACCATGTTGAGGATAAAATTTCGGTTTGTCAACAATATTTGCACCAACCTCTTTTATCTCCAGGTACAATTTATCAACTTCGTCCCGAGATTTTGCTTTAAATGCAAGATGATGTAATGCTCCTGGTTTTCTTCTGTGAATTGTATCATCTTTATAAACATCCCTTGGAGAGATGATGGCAAACAGCAGCATTGGATGACAATATTCTACTACGTCATATTCATGTTCTACTACTGTACCTTTAAATTTGTGATCAAGGCTGAATCCTAAAATAGGAAGAAGCTTGTCATAAAAAGGCTCCGCGATTTTTAAATCTTTTACTGTTATTGTTATATGGTCAATAATTGGTTCCATGATTGGTTAATCGGTCGATTATGAGCAATGATATATTAATCAATTATTTAGATGTACACTATTTTTCCTTTTCAGAATCTCGAAAATTAATATGCCAAACACAAACAATACCATTAAAAAAGAACCGGCATAAGATAGTTTTTTGCCTAAAAAATATGTTTTAGGTTCAAATTTAAATTCAATAGTATGTTTTCCGGTTGGTATTGCAATAGCTCTTAAAACATAATCAGCACGGAAATAAGGCGATAACTTACCATCAATGTAAGCATTCCATCCATCCTTATAGTATATCTCTGAGAATATTCCAATTTGTTCATTGTTCGCATTCGTTTCGTAGATTAAATGATTTGGACGATATGATTTTAACTGGATGGTGGCTAATGAATCATATTTATAGTCATCAGAGACAAGATTCTCAAACGACTTATCAACAACAGCAGTATTCCTGGTATTGATTGAGTCAAGTGCTTTAATCTCTTCGTTTGCATTTTCTACAATCATTACTCTTTTGACAATCCATGCTGATCCATTTGCATAGGGGTTCATAACCGGCGCTTTATCCGGATTACCAATAATATATTTCATATTCAGCATATCTAAAGCCGGAAGATGATTTTTAAGCACACTATTTAGAAGCGTATCATTGTTGCTCTTGAATGAATTTATCAATGCTTGACACTCCTTGTTAAGCCTGAAGTCAATTAGTTCAGCATACCTTCTTAGTTTTGCCCCATGATATCCTCCGATGGATTTATGGTAATAGGATGTAGTCGCATTGGCAAAAGGATTGTCCAGCGATAATACTCTATAATCGGTTTCTAAATTCAGGGTTGTAAAAGCAAGATTCTCTTTTGCTATTTCCATATTTAGAACATTAAGACTTCGAGGCTGAGCAATATTTTGGTTGATCTTCTCTCTTAAAGTTACATTGTCTGCCAGTTCCCATTTTAGTATCAGATTGTCTGCAACACCAGATCTAAATGGAGTACCCTTGTCTTTGGACTTCATCCAGTGCGAGCTTTTTGGTTCGTTATTAAGATACCTTTTATCGACCATCCAAATATCGAGCAATACCAATATTCCCATTGAAATGATAAAATATTGTTTTGCAATTTTATTTCGTGTATAAAGAATGATTAATCCGGCAACCAGAACCATGAAAAATATTGACCTTAATACATCAGCTTTAAATACAGCGATTCTTACAAGTTCAATATTTGCTTTAAATTGATTAATTTGTTGTATAGCTTGAGGATATTGTGATGCTTGTTGATCGAAATACCTCAGCTCGTCTCTATTGAAAAAATTGAACCAAAGTGAGGGAAGAATATAAAAAAGAAATAAAACTCCGATAGTAGCCCCCATTGTATATTCGAGTTTCTTCTTATCTATTTGACCTTTGATCAATTCATTTAAGAATAGCAAGGCCAAAAGAGGAAAAGATATTTGTACCAAAACCAAAATCATTTTTGTGTCTCTGAATTTATTGAACAATGGTACGTAATCAATAAAGAAATCAAGGATGAAACTATATTTCCATGATAAGACGATTGCTAATAATGAGGCTGCCAAAAAAGCCCATTTGATTTTATCTTTAATAAAAACCAAGCCTAAAACAAACAACAAGAAAATGGTAGCCCCAAAATAAAAAGCCCCGCCTGTACCCGACTGTTCACCCCAATAACTTGGAAAATTAGAGATGTCGTTACGATATTCCGACGCTGCCTTATTAAGTTCATCTTTATAATCGGCTAATCGACCAGAAGCTCCCCCTTTCACATTAGGAATTGCCAGTGACCATACTTCCCCGTAACCCATGCTATATTCCTTGATATAATTAGGGTCAAGCCCTTTTGACTCCGAATTATCGCCCGATTGTGTGGCCGAAATAGTTAAATCAGATTTTCCCCGATTCGTATATTTTGCATATTCATTGGTTAAAAGTAAATTTGAAAGAGTTGGAACTATCCCAATTACTGTTGCAAATAGTAAAAATGCCGATATTTTAATAAACACGGGCAATCGATGCTCTTTGTAAAACTTGTAGAATTCTGATATAATAATAGCTGCAATAAGAAACAATAAATAGTAAGTCTCTTGTATATGATTTGCCGACACATGCAAACAAATGAATATACATAACAGCAATCCACCAATCCTGAAATTTTTACGGTAGGCATAAATTAAACTCCCAATAATTCCCGGCATCAATACAATGGCGTGAACTTTAGTATTATGACCTCCTGCTAAATAAAGGACATTAATAGAAGAAAATCCGAACGCAATAGCCCCAACAATACTTAGCCAAGGACTTACGCCAAAACATAACAATAAGATATAAAAGCTTATCATCGCCAATACTAAATAGCTTAATGGAGATTTAAATATTTTGAATATTACAAAATTCTCAATCTTGGTCATCAGATTTGGGTTACTCATTGATATCTGATAGGCAGGCATTCCACCAAAGGCAGAATTTGTCCAAAGGGGTTCATCATTTTCTATTTGCCGAAAATCCGAAATTTCTTTACTCATCCCGATGAATTGCTTAACATCATGCTGATTCAAGGAGTAACCTTCCAATTGTGGAGAAAAATAGATTGCACCTAAAATCACAAAGATGAAGATTGCAATAAGGTGTGGTAATACAACTGAAAACTTTTTCATATTTTAACCATTCTTTGTGTTAGGTTAACAACTCTCATCTTGTCGCACTTAGCCTTGTGCAAAACTAGTAATTACCTCCAAATGTATTTAACTATTTTGATTATGCAATTATACTAAGCAAGTTTTTTTTTATTATTTCCAGCTTTCACCCCATGTCCCGTTTGATAGTTATTTTACCTTCTACTTCAGATGCCAATTGAATTTACTTCCTACGAGGATGAAAGCCCAACTTATTGATTCCACCTTCAGGGGGACCCATTTTAAGATATAATAGCCGGAACAATCCAGTTGTCTGAAATCAAGCTAAACCAATTAAATAGAAGAATCTTGAATATTATGACTGTAAGGCTTTCAGCAGCAATGATTAACCCATTCTTTTTGCTCACTTCCCAGTCTTTTGCCATTTCATACATTTCCTACATTTCCTACGTTTCCTACATCCTACATTAAATTTTTCATGTTTTTTTGTTTGATCATTTTATATGCTTTGATCAGGACCTCATGCCGAATTTTTCCTGGGAAATAGCCACAATTACGATAATCTGGGATCAAGATCTTGGAAGATAGTAAGAAAGCCAATCCTCTTTCAAGTGAGGATTCCGAAGACATTTTAGATGCTTACCAGAAGCGTTTGGAACTCAATTGGCTATACCGCGTGTAAGGCGCTGGCTTTATTTTCTTCTATTTTTTCAGCTCCTCCATCAGTTTGACAGGATTAACAATTTTACCAAACTTATATTTTTTATTATCCCTTTCTATTTCAATTATATCACCAGTTTCTAATGCTTTGCTCCAAAATTCATGAGGAGTAACACTTGGTTTAACTTGGCAAGCCAAAGTATAAAGTCCTGCAATATAAGGAATGCTCCAACTCCAACCTCCTGTTGAATAATAAACGTAACTATTCTTGCCACTCTGACTAGCAGTGCATCTGGAATCCATAGGTATCATTAATGTAGAATCAATGTTAAATTCACCAGGATTTTTGTAAAAAGAACTTGACCACCATGAACCAGGAAAATAGGAATTAACATCATTTGGATTTGTTAAGCATTCTTTACCAAGTCCATGAAATCTTAAATTATGAGTTTGTCTAAGAGAGCTAGAGATAACAAATACCCCTTCCTTACTTGCTTTTGTAATAGCTTTCAAAAAGTTCTTTTTATCACTTCCGAACGAAATGGATATAACCCTTATTTTTTTATCCGAAGGCAACGTCTTGTTTATCTCTAATATTCTATATATCGATTTAGCATACCATTTTGGATTTATATTTAAATTCCTATAATTAAACAA
>DASXUZ010000160.1:0-5685 GCA_036504555.1 Prolixibacteraceae bacterium
CAACAGCAAAATAAGAACACGGGTTAAATTGCATTCCATTGCCAACCTGAGGGGAATTTCAAAAGTTCACCTGGATGTCACCATGGAAATTGAAGGAAACCGGAAACCTGCATTTGAAGGGGACATCACGTTTCTTTACCATTTTATTTAGAATCAGCAGAGTCAAAAATAGCTCTCAAAACGTGTTTCAGAAACAGAGACACGTTTTTTTTGCTTTTACCCGGGATGTTTTGCTTAGAAGTTAGGCTACCTCCACAAGCTTTATTATATTTGAAGTCGTTCAAAACAGATAAATTATGGCAAAAGAAAACAATGTGATCAATCTGCAGGTCATTAACCTGATTGCAACTGGTACCAAAATCACAGGTGATCTTCTATCAGACGGAGATATCCGAATTGACGGTGAATTGACCGGGAATCTGGAATCAAAGGGCAGATTGGTGATTGGGGCCTCAGGAAAAGTTGAAGGTGAGATCAGGTGCAAAAGCTGTGAAATTGCCGGAGCGCACAAAGGCAAATTGTTTATTAGCGAGTTGCTTTCGCTCAAGGCCTCTTCTTCGGTTTCAGGCGAAATGGTGACCGGTAAACTATCCATTGAACCGGGGGCCTACTTTATGGGTACTTGCACCATGGGAGATGAAACGATCAGCAATGATTCCAGATAAGTATCAAAAGCCAAAGAAGAAGCTGGATGATTTTATCCGATATTCCAGTCTGGGGTTCGAAATGATCGCCATCATGGGTGTCGGAACTTTTGCCGGTTATAAAATTGACCATTGGCTGAATCTTAGTTTTCCGGCATTTACCCTGGGATTAATGATTTTGTCGGTAGCAGGGGCGATCTATCATGCCATTCGAAAGTTTTTATAGTTCCAGTATAAGCAACCATTCATCTTCATTCCTAGCATGAAAAGCTTTTTTGCAAAATCCAGTTTCCTGACCCTTCTTGTTTTCATACTGGGTGCCATCTTATATTCCACCCTGTTAAAACCCTATTACCTGGATATTTTACCAGTCATCGTAATTCTTTTTTACCTTGTAACAAACCTTGTCCATGCTTATTTGTTGAAAATATCCGTCAATTCTGGATCCAGATTCACATCCTATTACCTGGCGACTAGTTTTTCAAAGATGTTTTTTTACCTGGCAGTGACAATCATCTATGTGTTTATAAATAAAGAAGAAGCAAAGATATTTTTAATCAATTTTTTATTGCTATATGTCCTTTACACTTCAATTGAAGTAGTTGAAATTTCGAAAGTTGTAAGACAAAAAAATAAGTAATCATTCTTTTACACACTAAAAGCGCTTTCATCTCAGGTAAAAAAATTAAATTTGCTGACCGATGAATACAATGAGAAAAAAATGAGGCACATTCAACGAACTATATGCATTTTCATTTTAACATTCCTTACCGGAGGCGGATTTGTTCAGGCCACTGAGGAACCAGAAAAAGCCGTCCAATCGGAAGGCTTTGATGCCGGTAAATTTGTCATGGAGCATGTCTCTGATGCCTTTGAGTGGCACATTGCTACCTTTGGGGAAACAGAAATCAGCATTCCATTGCCTATCATTCTCTATAGTTCTGATAAGGGATGGAACGTTTTCATGTCTTCCCGGTTTCATCATGGCACTGAAAGCTACAATGGATTCAGGATTGAAAAAGAAGGCGAACATGAAGGCAAGATTGTTGAATTGAATGAAAGTGGCGAGATCAAGGATTTACCTGTTGACCTATCTATTACTAAAACAGTTGCCGGAATATTTGTCAGTGTAATCGTTCTGCTGCTGATTTTCTTAAGTGTCGCAAAAACGGCTAAGAAACGCGTCCATCAGGCTCCCTCTGGTTTACAGAACCTGTTAGAGCCAGTTATTCTATTTGTTCGCGATGATGTAGCAAAACCTGCAATAGGGGAAAAGAGGTATGAAAGATTCTTACCCTTTCTGTTGACGGTTTTCTTCTTCATTTTGGTGAACAACCTTTTGGGCCTGATTCCGATCTTCCCTTTTGGGGCCAATGTGACAGGCAATATAGCCGTTACCATGGTATTGGCAATCTTTACTTTTTTGGTCACCACCTTTAATACTAACAAACATTACTGGAAAGAAATATACAATCCGGATGTTCCCTGGTGGTTGAAGTTCCCCATCCCGCTGATGCCCATTGTTGAACTTACAGGAGTAATCACCAAACCATTTGTATTGATGGTCCGACTCTTTGCCAATATGCTGGCGGGTCATTTAATTGTGACTGTTTTTGTAAGTCTGATTTTTGTCTTTGCCAAATTAATGGGAGTGGAAGCCGGGCTGGGAGTTTCGTTTATTTCAGTTTTATTTTCCGTATTCATGCTATTGCTCGATGTATTGGTATCGTTCATACAAGCGTATGTATTTACCTTGTTATCGGCCCTGTATTTTGGCATGGCATCACCTGAAGAGCATCATTAGTTTCATTATATTTTAAACAATTAATTATTATGACTGCATTATTTATCATCTTGGCAGAATTAGCGCTCGCAAAAATGGGAGCGGCATTGGGTGCAGGTTTAGCAGCAATCGGTGCAGGCATCGGAATTGGCCGCATTGGCGCCAGTGCCATGGAAGCAATTGCCCGTCAGCCTGAAGCGGTTGGCGATATTCGTTCAAACATGATTGTTTCGGCAGCATTGATTGAAGGGGTGGCTTTCTTTGCCGTTATCGTTTGTGTTTTGGCAATTTTCATTGCGTAAGATTTTTTTGTTTTCAGGCCCACTCCCGGGATTGCCGGGAGCCAGGGCTTTATTTAACCTACAATCACAAAAATTATGGGATTTGTAACTCCGGATTACGGTACAATATTTTGGATGCTCATCATCTTCGGGATCGTGCTCTTTATCCTGAAGAAATTTGCTTGGGGACCCATCCTGAATGCCTTGAAGGATCGTGAAAATTCGATTTCCGATGCCCTGAATTCAGCAGAGAATGCCCGAAAAGAAGTAGCCGGGTTAAAAGCCAGCAACGATCAGATTCTGATTGAGGCCCGAAAAGAAAAGGACCTGATATTGAAGGAAGCCCGTGAAATCAAAGATAAAATTATTGCGGAAGCTAAACTGCAAGCCAATGCCGAGACCCAAAAGGGAATTGAATATGCACGCCAGCAGATCATGGCTGAAAAAACCGCTGCCATCAATGATATTAAAACCCAGGTCGCCGAATTGTCAGTCATGATTGCTGAAAAAGTAATCAGAAAGCAATTGGACAACCCCAAGGAGCAGAAAATTCTGGTGGAAGATCTGTTGAAAGATCTGAAATTGAAATAAGTATATGGATCAAAGTAAAATCAATGTCCGATATGCCAAAGCGTTTTTTTCGCTGGCTCAAGAAAAAGGTTTGACGGCAGAACTTCAGAAAGATGCCCTTTTAATTTCTTCGGTTTGCAATTCAATCAGCGATTTTATTGTTCTCCTTGAAAGCCCGGTAATCTCGACCTCTGGTAAAGTGAAAGCCCTCAAAAGTATTTTTGAAGGAAAAGTGAATGCCTATTCCCTGAATTTTTTGGTGCTCATTACCGAAAACAGGCGGGAGAAATTTATACCCGGCATCTTCAGAAATCTGCAGGAATTATACCGCAAGAGCCAGGGAATTCGATCAGCGGTGCTTACCACGGCAAAACCCATGGAGGATGCTTTGGTGGAAGAAATCAGGAAATCACTTGAAAGTGAATTTGGTGGAAAGGTTGAACTTAGCCAAATGATTGACAAGGACCTGATCGGAGGCTTTGTGCTCAGGGTGGATGATAGCCAATACGATGCCAGTATCTCAGCCCAGCTTAAAAAAATTAAAGTGAAATTGCTTCAAACGGAATTGAAATAGATTAAAGACTGATTAAAACACAAGAATATGGCGAATATAAAACCTGCTGAAGTTTCAGTAATACTCAGGCAACAACTCGAAGGCTTTAAAAGCGAAGCTGAACTTGAAGAAGTAGGAACTGTACTCCAGGTAGGAGATGGGATTGCCCGTATTTACGGCCTGTCGAATGTTGAATCGAATGAAATGATTGAATTCGACTCAGGTGTTAAAGGGATTGTATTAAACCTTGAAGAGGACAATGTGGGTGCCGTAATTCTGGGTCTTACCAAAGAAATTAAAGAAGGGGACACCGTTAAACGTTTGCGACGTACCGCTTCGATCGAAGTGGGGGAAGGCCTTTTGGGCAGGGTGATCAACACCCTGGGAGAGCCCATTGATGGAAAAGGAACCATAACGGGTGAGAAATACCTGATGCCCCTGGAACGGAAAGCCCCCGGAGTTATCTTTCGTCAACCGGTGAATCAACCCCTTCAAACCGGGTTGAAGTCCATTGACGCGATGATCCCCATTGGCCGCGGACAACGCGAATTGATCATTGGGGACCGTCAAACAGGTAAAACGGCCGTTGCCATTGATGCAATCATTAATCAGCGCGAGAACTTCGAAAAAGGGAAGCCGGTCTATTGTATTTATGTCGCCATTGGTCAGAAAGGTTCAACCATTGCCCACCTGGTTCATACGCTTGAAAAGCATGGTGCCATGGAATATACCGTCATTGTGATGGCGACAGCATCCGACCCGGCAGCACTTCAATTTTATGCCCCTTATGCAGGCGCGGCGATCGGTGAATATTTCCGTGACACAGGCCGTGATGCATTGATCGTTTTTGATGATTTATCCAAGCAGGCCGTATCCTACCGCGAAGTATCCTTGCTGTTACGCCGCCCACCAGGCCGCGAAGCATATCCAGGTGATGTTTTTTACCTTCACTCCCGTTTGCTCGAACGTGCCGCACGAATCATCAGTTCCGATGAGATGGCCGCCAAGATGAACGATTTGCCAGAATGCCTGAAAGGAAAGGTCAAGGGAGGGGGTTCACTCACCGCCTTGCCAATTATTGAAACACAGGCGGGTGACGTTTCAGCCTATATCCCGACCAACGTCATTTCGATTACCGATGGCCAGATTTTCCTTGAATCCAATCTATTCAACTCCGGTGTCAGGCCTGCCATTAACGTAGGTATTTCGGTCTCCCGCGTGGGGGGTAATGCCCAGATTAAGTCGATGAAAAAGATCGCCGGAACCTTGAAACTCGACCAGGCCCAGTTCCGTGAACTAGAAGCTTTCTCGAAGTTCGGTTCAGATCTCGATGCGGCCACTATGCGCGTGCTGGATAAAGGCCGCAAGAATGTTGAAATCCTGAAACAACCTCAATTCGCGCCATTAAAAATCGAACACCAGGTGGCTATTATATACTGTGGTGTAAAAGAGTTATTGCGCAATGTACCGGTTTTAAAGGTCAAAGACTTTGAACGTGATTTTCTGGAATTGATGGAAATGCAGTACCGGCCCATTCTGGACAATTTGAGATCAGGGATCTTGTCTGATAACGAAACTGAGGTAATTGAAAAGGTGGCTGCTGAAGTAGCTGAAAGATATTCGGAATAGAACGCACTTGACTGAAAAACTCATTCATTGATTTGAAATGGCCAATTTAAAAGAAATACGAACCAGGATAACATCTGTAAAGACCACCCGGCAGGTTACCAGTGCCATGAAGGTGGTCTCGGCAGCCAAACTAAAAAAGGCACAGGATGCTATTTTACAGATTCGTCCCTATGCCATTAAACTTTCCAGATTGCTTTCAACCCTGAGTTCCATTCTGGAAGATTC
>DASXUZ010000161.1:0-9596 GCA_036504555.1 Prolixibacteraceae bacterium
ATTTCAATCATTATGAGCGTTTAAAGTATAAAGTTTAAAAGTTTAAAGTTACGTTAGAATAAGTCTTGTTGACTATTCCAAAGGGTTAAAGTTTCATTAATAAATCCAAGCTCTGTGGTTGCTGGATGAGATGATTTGACCGGATTGGTTTCCCAACTTTAAATCTTCAACTTTGAACTGTTTTCGCCATTCAATAAACTCAGCACCTGCTCAGGTTTAATCTCACTGCCTTTTATTGTATACCTTGCTTTTTCATAAAATGGTCGTCGTTTAAGCATCATCTCTTCTATGAAAAGATAAAGTTCCTCAGGTGATTTTCCTTTGATGATCGGACGCTCAGTTTTTGCATGAATTAGTCGGTTAACGAGAGAAGTGGTATCAACATCCAGGAAGATGCAAAAGCCGGTATTGTTCATCACCTCCATATTGTCAAAAAAACAGGGAGCCCCTCCGCCAGTGGCTACAATTATATCATCAAAGGTGGCCACTTCATGTAGTACGTTTTGTTCTTTTTTGCGAAACCCGGTTTCCCCTTCTTCAGCAAAGATTTGTGGAATTCTCCTGAAATACTTCTCTTCCAGGAAAGTATCCAAATCAATAAAGGAGAGGTGCAAGGTTGAAGCTAGCAAACGCCCCAAAGTGGATTTTCCACAACCCATATATCCGATCAAATAAATTCTCATAAATCTAAGTATAACCCATTGCTAAAACTCAATTTCCATCTGGTTTGGTGGTTCTTCTCCATTGGTTGGTTTGTCGATGCCAAACAGGATATCTTCAATGTCAGGAATCACAATGTCAGGTTTGCTTTCTTCTTCGGCTTGTTCTTCTATCAGTTCTTCATCTGAAATGACAGGCTCCAATTCTGTAATTGTGCTTATTTCGTACACCGAAAGGCGCTTCCCTTTGGCTTTGAAAGATTTGACACCAATGAATTCGGCCACATCTACCACTTCAGGTTCACGGCCTTCATTTTTGCCCCCAAATTTAAGTTCAAGACGCGGATGTCCCACCCATGTAAAACTGATCAGCTTGTTTCCGGGGTAATCGCCAATAAATCCAGCTTCCTTGATCGATTCGTCGATCGGGAAGCGTTTCACATAGTAATAGCCCTGTTCGGCATCAAAATAGACGGCCGAGAGTGTTTTGTTGGGATTGTATTTCTCTATTAGAAGGATTCCGTCATTGAAATGGTTCGAAAGATCAAAATTGCAAAGCAGGTATTCTCCGGATTTGTAAATGACCAAAATCATGTCTTCCCCGCCGAATTCGCCCAGGTACTTGCCCCGATTGTCTGAATTGAGCCTTCTGACATCTTCATCAAACCAGATTTTGCGGCCTCCCAGGGTGGATACTCCTTTTTCCTTTAAGGCAATTTTATGGATTTCAAACTTGGTCAGTATATTACCCATGGATGCGCGTCCTTTGATGGCCAGTTCACTAAAATCGACCTCGAAGACAAGCTTTTTGATGCGTGGTTTAGGTTTCAGGGTAACGCGCAGCACTTCGGCTTCCCCGTTCGGGTTTTCGCTGAAATACAGAATCCGTGATCCGGGTGTCCCCTGGGTCAGATCATATTCCTTGTCTCGTGTGACGCCCGTTACTGCAATCCGCTTCATGTAGATAAATCCGTTCTTGCCATCGCGGTACACCACATTGTAAATGGTACGGTTGTCATTCTTTTTGAAAATAGCCAGGTGCAGGATGTTTTTCCCAATAAATGCTTTTTCCGAAACTTTCGATACAATGTAAGTGCCATCTTTCCTGAAAACAATCACATCGTCCATGTCGGAACAATCGCAAATGTATTCTGCCTTCTTGAGGCTCGTTCCAATGAATCCTTCCAGGCGGTCAATGTACAGCTTCTCGTTGGCCACCACCACTTTGGAAGCGACAATATTCTCAAAGTTCCTGATTTCAGTTTTCCGTTCACGGCCTTTGCCATATTTTGATCGCAGGCGTTCGTACCAGGCAATGGTGAATGGAATAATGTTTTCAATATTCTTATTGATCTCTTCAATCTCGTCTTCGATGGCCAGCAGATGATCGTTGGCCTTGTCAGTATTGAATTTAAGGATGCGCGCCATTTTTATTTCCATCAGGCGCAAAATATCTTCACGGGTAACATCCCGTTTTAATTTAGGTTTCCAGGGTGTAAGACGCAAGTCAATATGATCGATCGCTTCATCCATGTTGGCCGAATCTTCAAACTGCTTATCCTTGTAGATGCGTTCTTCGATAAATATTTTCTCAAGCGATGAAAAATGCCAGGCTTCTTCCAGTTCTCCGCGTTTGATTTCCAGTTCCAGTTTCAGCAGTGCTACCGTCTGATTGGTATTGAGTCTCAGAATTTCACTTACTCCAATGAATTTAGGCTTGTCATCCAGAATGGTGGCACTATTGGGCGAAATGGAAATCTCACAATCGGTAAAGGCAAACAAGGCATCAATGGTTTTATCCGACGACATTCCTGGAATCAGATGGATCTGTATTTCAACTTTATCGGAGGTGTTGTCGTCAATTTTCCTGATCTTGATTTTTCCCTTGTCGTTTGCCTTGATAATCGACTCAATCAGGGTGGAAGTGGTCCTGCCAAAGGGAACTTCAGTAACGACCAATGTTTTGCTGTCTTTTTTCTCAATCTTGGCCCTTACTTTAATGGAAGATCCGCGGATTCCATCATTGTATCGGGAGAAATCGCCTGAACCTCCTGTTGGGAAATCAGGATATAACTCGAAGCCTTCTCCCCGAAGATGGGCAATGGAGGCATCAATTAATTCCAGGAAATTGTGAGGCAGTATTTTGCAGGCAAGTCCAACGGCAATCCCTTCAACGCCCTGGGCCAGCAATAAGGGAAATTTTACTGGAAGTGCAATGGGTTCGCGGTTACGCCCATCGTAGGATAATTTCCATTTGGTTGTTTTTGGATTGAAGACCACATCAAGTGCAAATTTCGATAAGCGGGCTTCAATGTACCGGGGGGCAGCAGCACCATCACCTGTGAGTATATTTCCCCAGTTCCCCTGCGCTTCGATCAGCAATTCCTTTTGTCCCAGTTGAACCAGTGCATCGCCAATGGATGCATCGCCATGGGGGTGATACTGCATGGTTTGACCAATGATGTTGGCCACTTTGTTGAAGCGACCGTCATCCATCATATTCATGGCATGCAAAATCCTTCGCTGAACCGGCTTTAATCCATCCTCGACATAAGGTACGGCGCGCTCGAGGATCACATAAGAGGCGTAATCAAGAAACCATTGCTGATACATTCCAGACAAATAGATAATGCCGTCTTTTTTTTCTTCCTTCTGAAATTCTTCCTTGTTGGTATTTTCTTCAGTCATTTTTGTTCCTTGCAATCAAATTTTTTATTCAGCGTATTTTTAAATCATAAACTCAATTAATTAAACGACATCCTTTTCGACGTATAGATTGTCGATGATAAAATCCTGTCGTTCAGGTGTATTTTTACCCATGTAGAATTCAAGCATCTGAGGCACCGATTCATGTTTCTTCATCAAAATCGGATCCAGCCGGATGTCAGCACCAATGAAATTCTTAAATTCATCCGGTGAGATTTCTCCCAATCCTTTGAAACGGGTGATCTCAGCAGTCTTGCCTAACTTCTGAATGGCCGAAATACGTTCTTCTTCACTGTAACAATAATAGGTTACCTTCTTGTTGCGAACCCTGAAAAGCGGTGTCTGAAAGATATACAAGTGGCCTTTTCGAATCACCTCGGGAAAGAATTGCAGGAAAAACGTGATGAGCAACAGGCGGATATGCATCCCGTCCACGTCGGCATCGGTAGCGATGATCACTTTGTTGTAGCGCAAATCATCCATGCTTTCTTCGATGTTCAGGGCTGCCTGCAAAAGATTGAACTCTTCATTTTCGTACACCACTTTTTTGGTCAACCCGTAAGTGTTGAGCGGTTTGCCTTTCAGGCTGAATACCGCCTGTAGGTTTACATCACGCGATTTGGTGATCGATCCGCTGGCCGAGTCCCCTTCAGTAATAAAGAGCGAAGAATTTTCTCTGGCTTCATGTGTGCTGTTGAGATGCACCCTGCAATCACGCAGTTTGCGGTTATGAAGGTTGGCTTTTTTTGCCCGTTGTTTGGCCAGCTTTTTTATTCCTGAAATGGCCTTACGTTCGCGTTCCGATTCCTGAATCCGGCGTAGCAATACCTCCGAAACATCGGGATTCTTGTGCAGGTAATTATCCAGTTCTTTCTGAACGAAATTGGCCACAAAGTTTCTTACGCTAGGTCCATTGGGTCCAATGTCTTTTGATCCAAGTTTTGTTTTGGTCTGCGATTCAAAGACCGGTTCTTCCACTTTGATGCTGATCGCAGCCACAATCGAAGCCCGGATATCTGTCGGATCGAAATCCTTTTTGTAGAAGTCGCGGATGGTTTTAACAATGGCTTCGCGGAAAGCCACCAGGTGAGTTCCTCCCTGGGTGGTATGCTGTCCGTTTACAAACGAATAATAATCCTCTCCATATTGATTCCCGTGGGTGATGGCCACTTCGATGTCCAGGCCTTTGAGATGAATCACTGGGTAGATTGATTCCGATTCCTGGTATTCTTCCAGCAAATCACGCAATCCGTTCTTGGAATGAAATTTTTCTCCATTGAACTCCATGGTCAACCCGGCATTGAGGAACGAATAGGTTTTCATCATATTGATCACATAATCATCAATATAATGATAGCTCTTGAATATTTTGAGATCCGGGGTAAAGGCAACATAGGTACCGTTCACCTGATCTGAAGTCGTCACTTTTTGTTCCTCCTTCAATAGGCCTTCGCTGAAGCTGATTTCTTTCACTTCGCCTTCCCGGAATGATTTGATCAGAAAATGGCTGGACAAAGCATTCACTGCCTTGATTCCAACACCATTCAAGCCGACTGATTTTTTAAACACCTCGGAGTCATATTTGGCCCCTGTATTCATTTTTGAAGCCACGTCCAGCAATTTACCCAGTGGAATGCCACGGCCAAAATCGCGTACTGTCACCAATTCATCGCTTACATGTACTTCAATTTTCTTTCCGTTCCCCATCATAAATTCATCGATGGAGTTGTCAACCACTTCCTTCAGCAGGACATATATCCCATCATCAGCTGCCGAACCATCGCCAAGCTTGCCAATGTACATGCCCGGACGCTTTCGTATATGCTCCTGCCAGTCAAGTGTCTTTATTGATCCTTCATCATAATTCGGCATCATATCTTTTTCTCAATTTGCAACAAATATAACGAAAACAAAGGTGGATTCCTTGTACTTTTGACACTACAATAACTAACAATCAATGGTTGAAAACTTATTCTTAAAAAACATCATTTTGGGTAGTTTAATATAGTCATTAAATAAAAGGAAGTTTGATTTGAATGATAACTTTTGTTAAAAATGATCTGCCCAGAACTCTTGCTTCTTTTGTGGAATGAATATTGACGTGGATTTTATATTTAATTATCTTTGCCGTTACATGTCTAGAAAATACATCTACATAGTTTTAGCATCTCTTCTGATTGTAATTCAGGCCAATGCACAATTCCGACCAGAAGGAAACCCTTCGGGACAGTCCATCGGTGGAAACTCCGGACAAGGTTCGGGGACTGAAAATTCACAGGATAAGGAAGGGGAAAAGGAAAAGCAAAAGAACAAACCCAAGATTCCATCGGTCATAAAGGTTTGGGAATTAGACCAACAGGGCGCAAGGATTAAGCCTTCGGAGCTAGATACAGCCCTTACTTTTTTTCATGTCTATCATCCATTTGAACAACTCACCATCAGTAATATTTATACGGGCAACAATGGTGGAGCCTATCAGACCAACGATTTCTTTCATCGTACGTTCAATTCCGACTTTTATTTTACCCGATCTTTCGATGCTTACTGGCTCACCCCATCGATGATCAAGTATTTCAATACCACCACGCCTTATACGGTGCTTGACTATACCCAGAGTGAAAACAGAAGTACCAAAAACGAGACCAAGTTCAATGTGATCCATTCACAAAATGTGAATAAAAAACTCAATTTCGGACTAATCTACAACCAAACAAAGTCTCAGGGACAATATCCTTACCAGGAAAATAAATTCCACAATATTGGGATCTTTACCTCCTACGATTCCAATCAATTTCTGTCACATTCTAATATTATTTTCAATCGTTTGCAGGGAATGGAAAATGGAGGGATTGAGGCTGGACAGTCCTTAAATGCGGTGGCCAAAACAGAAGACTTTATTGTTCGCATGGACGATGCCAATAATAAAGTTCAGAACAACAACTTCTTCACTACCAATGAATACCGCTTGGGAAAAACCGTGGAAGCCGATAGCGCTGAATATATTGTCGATGCATTTATTCCCAGGGTTGGATTTATTCATGAATTGGAATATTCGGGAGATAAACGAACATTCACCAAAGAAAAGGCAGATACCAATTTCTTTCAAAATACCTTTGTCGATACAGTCAAAGTGGATAGCCTTAAGTACACCCGCTTGACCAATATTTTTCAGATCAAGATTTATGAAGCCCCTGACCGGAAATATACCTTTGGAAAACGTGCTTACATTGGCAATGATCAGCTATGGTATCGGTTCTCAACCCCAGGAAAATACTATCCCGAGAAACAATCCAATACTTTTGTAGGTGGTGGACTTTTCAGAAATGAAGGAAAATTCTGGCAATGGGAAGCCAATGGCCGCATTTACCTGACCGGTTACCGTTCGGGACAGACGGAATTGAGTGGATTCATCAATAAGCCTTTAAAAATTGGCATGGATACTACCAGCCTTCGCATTGAGGGTAGCGTCAAAACCCTGGTACCCGACTATTACGACCAATACTTTTATTCAAACCATTTTGAGTGGACCAATTCATTCAATCATATCAATGAAATACGCCTTGGCGCGCGCATTCAATCCCAACAGTACAGGGCGACTCTAGGCGCCAATTACGCCCTGATCGGCAATTATATTTACAACAATGAACAGGCCGTGCCTGCCCAGGCAACCAGCGAATTGATGATTCTTTCGGCCTACCTGAACAAGGATTTCGACAGCAAGCATTGGTTGATTCGTACTCAGCTGCTGGCTCAGAAAGCCAGCAACGACCGGTACATCCATTTGCCCAGCTTTGCTGGATTCATCAGTATGAATTACAGAACGATCTGGTCGAAGGTGATGTATACTCAATTGGGCATTGATACCCGCTACAATACCAGTTTTTATGCCGATGCCTATCAGCCTGGAACTTCCCGATTTTACCTGCAAAACAGCCAGAAGATCGGAAATTATCCATACATCGATTTGCATGTAAACCTCAAGTTAAAACGCACCCGCTTCTACTTTAAGATGATGAATACGGCATCTGGATTGCTGGGCGATAACTATTTTGCAGCCCCTGACTATCCATATTACCGACGTACCTATAGAATTGGGATTGCCTGGTCGTTTTACGATTAAATGTTCCGGGGATTATTGTGACTCAACCCTTTGATGTTTTTTAAGAATCTCAATCAATTCAGATAAGATCATAGCCGTAGCTCCCCAGATGATTTCGCTTTTGAACGGATAGTACTTGACTCGCAGAAGCCCGCTAACGGTAGCCATTTCGGTTTCCAAAATGGTTTCGTTTTTGATAAAATCAGTCAGAGGGAATAAAATCAGTTCCTCTACTTCATCCGTATTGACCAGGAATTCAGGCTTGCGATCAGCCCATGCCAAAAATGGCTGAATCGAAAACTTGCTTACTTCCACATAGATCTCAGACAAGGGACCAAGGATCTCAATCATGGAAGGATCGATACCCACTTCCTCCTGAGCCTCGCGCAAGGCAGCCATCTCTGCTGAGAGATCTTCCTTTTCGACCTTGCCGCCTGGAAAACTGATCTGTCCTGGATGATGTGTCATGGTGGAAGGCCTTTTGATCAGGCAAATATAAATCTGTTCGCCTTCCGGAAAAAGCAGCAACAAAACGCTGCTCGGTTTTACCGATGAAAGTTCATGGTCAAAGGTTTTCAATCGCCTGCCGGGAGGAAGCATCTTTTGATGAGCTTCCAGGCCGGATAACTCACCGCGCAAGCTTTCCTTTAGATATGTCAGAAATGATGAATGCATGCTCAGATAAACGTTTACGGTGAAGACCTGTCAGAGTAACACGATCGTTACAATGGCTTTCACCAATTGTCAAATTATTGGAATAAAATTAGTAAATTTATACTTCCGATCAACCGCACCGTGCTGTAATATTAACCGTTTATTACTCGAAACGGATGGTTTTTTCAGGCGAAACTTTGGTAATGAAGTAGGAGGGTAGCAGCAACATCAGGATCGTTATTACGATGGTGCCTACATTGAGCAGAACAAGGTGCATGATCGTCAAATTGATCGGTACATATTCAATGTAATAGGATTTGGAATCGAGTTTCAGCACATGGGTGTATTGCTGAATCAGGCAAATGCCAATGCCGATCAAATTACCCCAGAACACTGCTTTCAGGATCAGCATCCCGGAGAAGTACAGAAACACTTTGCGGATGCTCCAGTTTCTGGCTCCGAGCGATTTGAGAATCCCAATCATTTGGGTGCGTTCCAGGATGATCACCAGCAGGCTTGATACCATATTAAATCCGGCTACCAGGATCATTAGTCCCAGGATGACCATTACATTCATGTCGAGCAGGTTCAGCCAGTCAAAGATCTGGGCGTATTTTTCTTTGATCGATGTCACCTGTAAAACAGGACTGTCGGGGGTCATATTTCGAAGCAAAAGGTTGTTCACTGCCTTTTCCTGTTCGGGTAACTTCCTGAAATCGTCGACCATGATCTCAAAGCCGCTCACCTCATTGTTGGCCCAGTTGTTCAGCTTGCGGATATGATTGATGTCAACCAATACAAACATGCGGTCGAACTCTTCCAGGCTGGTTTTATAGATACCTGCAAGTTCGAATTTTCGCTGTCTCGGAATGGCTTCGGTTTGGTCAAGGTCAATAAAAAACATGAACAGATCGTCGCCCAGTTTGAGCTTCAGCAGATCGGCCATTTGTTTCGATACCCATACTTTGTTGCTGCGGATGGTATCCTGGACGGTAAAAATTTCACCGGCCACTTTGTTCTGCTGAAAGAATGACCAATCGAAATCGGGTCCGATTCCTTTGAGAACCACGCCGTGGATCTCGGTTTCAGTGCGGATGATACCCGGTTTGGTGGCAAATATCTGTACATGGCGGATCCCCTCAATCTGTTTAAGCTCTTCCATGAACGGCTGCTCCTGGCTGATGGGTCTGGTTTCAAACGATTGGTTGGTGTCCAGATTGACAATCTGTAAATCCGATCCAAATCCGATGACTTTGCGCCCTACCTCCGATTTGTACCCGGTGACAATGGCGATCGATAAGATGAGTACTACCAGCCCTAATATATTGCCAAAAAGGGCAATGTTCACAATCCGGTGCGATAGGTTATTCTTATTCTCCTTGGCAGAAAAGATCCTTCGGGCTATGTAGATGTTGATATTCAAAATGAATTGATGCTATATTATAAATTAAAAACCATTAACCATTAACCATTCAACC
>DASXUZ010000162.1:0-4275 GCA_036504555.1 Prolixibacteraceae bacterium
TAATAGTTAATGAGAATCTCATGCCTTATTTTCTCCCTTTGGCATGTCCCCTGAATGTTCTTGTAGGTGCAAATTCACCAAATTTATGACCTACCATATTTTCAGTTACATAAACTGGAATGAATTTATTCCCGTTGTGAACTGCAATGGTATGCCCTACAAAGTCAGGAGAAATTACTGATGCTCTGGCCCAAGTCTTGATTACCGACTTCTTATTAGTTTCATTCAACACTAAAACTTTACGTTCCAGCTTGAAATCGATAAAAGGCCCTTTTTTTAATGAACGACTCATATTCTTCTCCTTTTAATTATTTCTTGCGTTTTTCTACAATATACCTGTTGGAAGCTTTCTTCAGTGAACGGGTCTTGAAGCCTTTTGCTAACAAGCCTTTGCGTGAACGTGGATGTCCACCTGAAGAACGACCTTCTCCACCACCCATGGGGTGATCAACCGGGTTCATAGCTACACCTCTTACGCGAGGTCTACTACCTAACCATCTCGAACGACCAGCTTTTCCTGATCTTTCCAGGTTATGCTCGGTATTTCCTACGATCCCTACTGTAGCACGACAAGTTACGAGTACCATTCTAGATTCGCCTGAGGGCAATTTCACGATAGCATACTTTCCTTCTCTCGAAGTTAACTGAGCGTACGTTCCGGCACTACGAGCCATCACACCTCCCTGACTGGGATGAAGCTCAATGTTGTGAACCAATGTTCCAAGAGGAATATCGGATAGTGGTAATGTATTCCCTATTTCAGGAGCGATTCCTTTACCGGTCTCGATTTTCTGGCCTACCTTGAGTCCATTGGACGCAAGCATATACCTTTTTTCACCGTCGGGATAAACCAACAGTGCAATTCGAGCCGTACGGTTTGGATCATACTGAATAGATTCTACAACAGCGGCAATGCCGTCTTTATCTCTTTTAAAATCGATAAGACGGTAACTGCGTTTGTGGCCACCACCTATATACCTCATTGTCATGCGTCCCTGGCTGTTACGACCGCCAGATCTCGTCATAGGCTTCAACAATGATTTTTCAGGTGTTGATGCAGTAATGGACTCAAAGGTCCCGGCTATCTTATGCCTTTGACCTGGAGTAACTGGATTTAATTTTCTTACTGCCATTTTTCTATTTAAATATTACTGTAAAAATCAATACTCTGTCCTTTAGCTATAGTAATAATAGCTTTTTTGCTCATCCCGGTACTACCCGAAATGACACCTGCTTTTGTAAAGCGGGATTTTCTCTTTCCACCATTAATCAGGGTGTTTACAGAAGTCACCGAAACATTGTACAATCCTTCAATGGCTTTTCTGATCTGTATTTTATTGGCACTCCGATTCACGATAAAACCGTAACGGTTAAGACCTTCGGCCTGACCTGTCATCTTTTCGGTAACGATCGGTTTAATTAAAATTTCCATTTTCAAGCCTTTTAAATCTTAAAGAATTCTTCAATTTTATTTACTGAACTTTCCAGTACGATCACTTTCTTTGCGTTCAATATCTGATAAGTGTTTAATTCAGAAGCTGTTACAACAGAAACGCGCTCTAAATTTCTGGAGGACAAATATATATTTTTATTTTCATCTGGTAGTACGAAAAGTGACTTATTATCAGTAATTTTCAGATTATTACTGATTTGTACCATTTCGCGGGTCTTTGGAGTTTCAAAATTGAAATCCTCAATCACCAGAATTGATTCCTCAAGTGCTTTGTAAGTTAAGGCTGATTTACGGGCAAGGGCTTTTACCTTCTTGTTTAATTTGAAGTCATAGCTCCTTGGACGTGGACCAAAAACACGGCCTCCACCACGGAAAACAGGTGATTTGATACTTCCTGCTCTTGCCGTACCGGTTCCTTTTTGTTTTTTGATCTTCCGGGTACTTCCAGATACATCAGCACGTTCTTTCGAACTAGCAGTTCCTTGTCTTTTGTTGGCCAGGATTTGTTTGACATCCAAATAAATGGCATGGTCATTGGGTTCAATCCCGAAAATCTGTTCATCTAATGTAACAGTTCTTCCGGTTTCCTGTCCTGCGATATTTAATACTTTTATTTCCATTACTGATAAATAATTACGTATGAACCTTTACATCCAGGAATTGATCCTTTAACTACCAATAAATTTGACTCCGGAATTACTTTCAAAACTTTCAGGTTCTGAATCGTTACGTTGTCATTGCCATCGTTACCTGCCATGCGCATCCCAGGGAATACACGTGAAGGATAAGAAGATGCTCCTACAGAACCTGGGGCCCTGAGACGGTTGTGCTGACCATGTGTAGCATCACCAACACCGGCAAAACCGTGACGTTTTACAACGCCCTGGAAGCCTTTTCCTTTGGTTACACCCTGAATGTCGACCCAACCCTCTTCGTTGATTGTGTCTACTCCTACCACATCACCTAGTTTAAACTCACCTTCAAGTTCTTTGAACTCGATCAGTCTGCGTTTTGGTTCTGTTGCAGCCTTTTTGAAATGGCCCAATTCGCATTTGTTGGTATGCTTTTCCTTTTTGTCATCATACCCCAACTGAACGGCCACATAGCCATCAGTCTCTACCGATTTCACTTGTGTCACTACACAAGGTCCGGCTTGGATCACAGTGCATGGGATGTTTTTCCCCTCAACACTGAATACGGAAGTCATTCCGATTTTTTTACCGATTAATCCTGCCATTTTTTTGCTTTTTACAGGTTATCAAACTTTGATTTCTACTTCAACGCCACTTGGTAATTCAAGCTTCATTAAGGCGTCAATGGTTTTTGCTGTTGAACTGTAAATGTCGATCAAACGTTTGTAAGATGACAGCTCGAATTGTTCCCTTGACTTTTTATTAACAAAGGTAGAGCGTAATACAGTAAAGATACGTTTGTGGGTAGGAAGTGGAATTGGTCCGCTTACTACTGCACCGGTAGTCTTAACTGTCTTCACGATCTTTTCAGCCGACTTGTCTACCAAGTTGTGATCATACGATTTCAGCTTAATTCTGATCTTTTGACTCATAATGAGAAATAATAATACAGTTTATAATTATAATAAGTCTGTTCTTCCTTTAAGATCTTCCAGAACTTTAATAGCCAGCAACTTCGGTAATTCCACGTATTTCGCGAATTCCATTGAAGACGTTGCACGGCCTGATGACAGAGTTCTAAGTACAGTTACATATCCGAATAATTCAGAAAGTGGAACCAGTGCTTTAATCACACGTGCGCCTGCCTTTTCTTCCATACCCTCAATTTGCCCACGACGACGGTTCAAGTCACCGATGATGTCACCCATATATTCTTCAGGGGTAACAATTTCGCATTTCATAACTGGTTCCAGCAATTTTGGTCCTGCTTTACCAGCTGCATTTTTGAATGCCTGGCGAGCACAGATTTCAAATGAAAGCTGATCGGAGTCAACTGCATGGAAGCTACCATCCAAAAGTGTTACTTTCAAGCTATCGACATTGAAACCGGCAAGCGGTCCGTTTACCAAAGCTGATTCGAAACCTTTCTGTACGGAAGGGATATATTCACGTGGAATGTTTCCACCTTTTACTGCATCAACAAACTGAAGTCCAATTTTACCTTCATCAGCTGGTTCTACACGAACACTGATATCAGCAAATTTACCACGACCCCCTGATTGCTTCTTGAACACTTCACGAAGTTCAACGGATTTGGTGATACATTCTTTGTAAGCAACCTGAGGAGCTCCCTGGTTACACTCAACTTTGAATTCACGACGAAGACGATCCACGATAATTTCAAGGTGAAGTTCACCCATACCACGGATTACAGTCTGTCCTGAATCAGGATCAGTGTTTACTTTAAATGTAGGATCTTCTTCTGCCAGCTTGTACAAGCCCATGTTCAGTTTATCCAAATCCTTTTGAGTTTTAGGCTCAATAGCGATCCCGATAACTGGTTCAGGAAAGTCCATGCTTTCAAGAACGATTGGGTGATTAAGATCTGACAAGGTATCACCTGTACGAATATCTTTAAAACCTACAGCAGCACAAATATCGCCCGCTTCAATGACATCAATCGCATTTTGTTTGTTTGAGTGCATCTGGTAAATACGGGAAATACGTTCCTTCTTACCAGTTCTTGAATTGAACACGGTATCACCGGCAGTAATTTTTCCTGAATAAACACGGATAAAACACAAACGTCCAACGTATGGATCGGTAGCAATCTTGAAAGCCAAAGCTGCAAGAGGTTCATTCACATCGGCATGACGAATCACTTCATCGGTGTCGTTGTATTCAACCCCT
>DASXUZ010000163.1:0-7273 GCA_036504555.1 Prolixibacteraceae bacterium
ATACTTATTTTAATCGTGCTGATATCCCTGTGGGTGTAGTGAAAGCTTCAAATCCAAATTTTAACTGTCCCAGACTTTGGGCCGAAGGGATTATTGCAAAGTATCCTCATGCCATTCAATCAAACTATGAAGCTTGGGATGCCTTGAAGTTGTACAGAAAAATTCTTTCCAAACAACCAGATAGCTCTGTTACAATAGTTACCGTTGGTACATTTACCAATCTTTCCAATCTGTTGAATTCTCAACCTGATGAATATTCTCCGCTTACCGGGAAGCAATTGATAATAAAAAAAGTAAAACAGCTTGTCTCCATGGCTGTGGCCATTGACAGCAGCGCCAACAGTGGTTATGAATCAAATGTAATGGGAGATATACCTGCCGCACAAAATATAATACATAACTGGCCCACACCCATTACATTGTCTGGCTTTGAAATAGGAGTAAATATTTTTACTGGTAGGAGTCTTATCCACAATACATCAATCAATAACAGCCCAATAAAGGATGCTTACCAGATTGCACTTGCCTACGATGGAAGTACAGAAGGCCGATACAGTTGGGATCAAACAGCTGTACTGGTTGCTGTAAGGGGAATTGACCCTTACTTTAATTATCGCAAATTAAATTTTGAAATAAAGGATGACGGAAAGGATTCTGTGATAGCTGGTGATAGAATTACTTATTTGAAGGCAAAATACAAGCCTGAAGAAATAGGAAAAATAATTGAAGAACTAATGTTAAGATAACAGTCTATTGATTATAAAATAAATTCAAATACATGTCTATTAAAACTAACTTTTCGATCCTATTACTTACCTTGTTTTCTTTAGGGGTCTCGGGACAGGATATTTCAATTATCCCCCAGCCCCTTGAAATAAAAGCTAGCATTCATGGGAACATGAGGTTTTCAAGTAAGACAATGATTGTTTTTGATGCGCCATTGATTCATTCAGCTTCCTTTTTGAAGGACTATTGTAATGAAATTTATAGAATAAACTTACTTGCCAAACAGTCAGGGAATGGGTTGAATAATATCAGTTTAGTATATCGAAATGAATTTCTGCCCGGAGCATATACCCTTGATGTTGATGAGGATGGAATCAGAATTCAGGGTTCTGAAGATGGGGTCTTTTATGGCATTCAAAGTCTTATACAGTTGATGCCGGTAACCGGGATTAAAGACATACAATCCATAACTGTTCCATTTGTAAATATCAATGATCAACCCCGTTTTGCCTACCGGGGTATGTTGCTGGATGTAGGGAGGCATTTTTTCGCCATCGATTTCCTTAAAAAATGTGTCGATTACGCTGCATTTCATAAAATCAACTATTTTCATTTACACCTGACCGACGATCAGGGCTGGCGCATTGAGATAAAGAAATACCCAAAGCTTGCTGAAGTAGGAGCATGGCGTAATGGTACCATGATTGGATTATATCCTGGTACTGGAAATGACGGCAAAAAGCATGGTGGATATTATACGCAGGAAGAACTGAAAGACTTGGTTTCATATGCGCAAAAACGTTACGTAAGCATTGTTCCTGAAATTGAAATGCCTGGCCATGCACTGGCTGCCTTGTCTTCTTATCCCAATTTGGGATGTACTGGCGGTCCTTACCAGGTGAAAGAAATGTGGGGCGTATCCGATGATGTATTTTGTGCCGGTAACGACAGTACTTTCAGTTTTCTTCAAGATGTCTTGGATGAAGTGATTGCAATATTTCCATCAAAATATATCCACATTGGAGGTGACGAATGCCCGAAAAAGAGGTGGGAGAAGTGTCCCAAATGCCAGGCAAGGATCAAAGCTGAAAACCTGAAGGACGAACATGAACTGCAGAGTTATTTCATCAGCAAGATGGAAAAATATGTCAATGAAAAAGGTCGTACCATCATCGGATGGGATGAAATTTTAGAAGGCGGGATTGCTCCCAATGCGGTAGTGATGAGCTGGCGGGGAGATGGTGAATTTGGCTGCCTTGGCGCTGTCAAGGCCAAACATCCTGTGATCATGGCTCCAAGCTATGGCTTTTACCTGGATTATCCCCAAACTTCTCAGGAAGATTCACTTGCCGCCAATTGGGGAGGGGTCTCTTCTGTCCGCAAAACTTACATGATTGAACCTGTTCTTGCTCAACTCACTGATGAAGAAGTAAACTATGTAATTGGCGCTCAAGCTAATATCTGGACTGAATACATGAATAATCTGGCTAAAGTGGAATACATGATGTTCCCCCGGTTAAGTGCTGTCAGCGAAGTACTCTGGTCTGCCAAAAAATTAAGGAATTGGGATGATTTCAAAAAAAGAATGGAATCCCAGTATCTGCGTTATAATTTATGGAGAATAAAATTCAATCCTGCCAACTTGGATATAGAATAAGAAAATAATCCTATCGTTTATGAATTAATATATGAAGAAAAGACTATCGTTATTTGCTGTTTCACTGATGCTTATATTGGGGTCATGTACTCTGCAAAGTAAAACTTCCAATTACTATTTCGATGCTGAAAATGGTAACGATATCAATAGTGGTACGAGTCCTGAAAATGCTTTCAAAAGCTTAAATAAGATTCAGGATTTAACGGTCAGGGCAGGGGATAGCATCTTGTTAAAATCAGGTGATGTATTTATCGAAAAGCTTTTCTTTACAGGTAAGGGAGAAATGGGCTTCCCCGTTGTCATAGGAAAATATGGCGGTGTAGCCAGGCCTCATATCAAAGGTAATGCGACCCAAAATGAAATGGTTCATATTTACAACTCCCAGAATATTATCATCCGCGACCTCGAAATCTCCAACAGTGGCAATGAGTCTGTTTTTGGATTGCGGGGATTAAAAGTTGAGGTGAAGAATTATGGCGATGCCCATCATACCACAATCGACAACCTCTTTATCCATGATGTGAATGGTGGACTGGAAATCAACAAGGGCGGAGGGGGAGCCATTTACCTGCAAAATTCAAGAGATGAGGATACCATTCCCTCCCGTTTTATAAACCTGTTGGTTGAAAATTGTATTATCAATGATTGCCAACGCGATGGAATACGGATGGGAGGACAATGGATTCGAAGCAAATGGTACCCGAACAAAGGAGTTATCATTCGCAACAACGTGATCGATGGAATCCCTGGTGATGGAATCGTGGTGGTAGGCTGCGATAGTGCTCTGGTTGAATATAACACGGTAAGAAATTTCCCTGAAACGCTTCCCCCTTCTGAGGCTTGTGATGGAATATGGCCCTGGAGTTCCGATAATACCATTGTCCAGTTTAACGTGGTGAGTGACCATCATTCAATTGTCGATGGGTACGCCTACGACTCAGACTGGAACTGCCGCAACTCTATTTTTCAATACAATTTGAGTTACAACAATATAGGAGGTTTTATCCTGGTAATCGGTACCAATGGATGGCCTGAGAGCTGGTGCGTGAATGGGAATTCGGACACCCAAATTCGATATAACATCAGCATCAACGATGGCCTGAGAAATTATCAAACAGAAGGAAAATTCTTCTCCCCTGTAGTTCACCTGACCGGGCTAACGAAAAATACAAACATTGATAAAAACATTTTCTATTTCTATCCTAAACCTGATCCTAAAATTGACCGTACCGTACTTCATTTTTCAAACCACGATGCTAAATATGGCGAAGGCGACATTTTCAGAAATAACTTCATATACGCTTCAGAACCAACCATTTTGGCAAAAGAAGAAGGATCGGTCAACAATCATTATTCCGCCAACCTTTTTATCGGCCCTTTGAATATCCCTTCTACCGGGTTCTCGCAGTACGATGGAAAATTCAATCAGATGATGTGGTACGATACAAACGATAAAAACTGGGACAGGCTGATTGAATTTGTGAAGGATAAAACAGTACCAGTCAATGGAAAAGATATCCCTGTGATGGAAATAATTGGATTTAATCAATAAAAATGGAGTAGACCTATACTGTCGTGTAACAGCTGATAGGTCAGCAACCTTGATCTGATGATCTTTGCAATCAAAGCAACCTGCTGTATATTAATCATATAGATTATTTTTCTTTGCTACCAATGTCGCTGAAGCTTTTTATACCAAAAATCTCCCATACCTATTTGTGAACTATTTGCTTTGGAACGAAAATAGATACCTCCAATGGTGATTGTACCCAAGGGAAGAGGGTATTGAAGCCGTCTTTCTGATACCTTTCTGATACTCATCTGTAACCTTTCTGTATCGGGAGGTTACAGAAAGGTTACAGATGAGTTACACATGGGTTACAGATGATAATGACAGAGGGATAGGAACAAGGAAGGAGAATGCCTGCCAGCCGACCCCATGCACCATGACCCATGCCTTTATTCCTCCAATCGACCTTTTAGCTGTTACACGACAGTATCAATACAAAAAATGTCTATTTTAATACTAATTTAGTATTAATAGGTGTACCCAAACAACAGAATAAAAACAGGGGTTGCAAGTTCAAATCATTCAGGTACACATGATGGCATATTAATTTCTTTCCATCCTATATTTAGAATTTAACAACTTGATAATAATCTTCATCTAAGTTGAAAAACAATTTGGTTTTTGTATATTTACAGGTTGCCTAATTGGCGGAATGAGGATTAAAGAATTCGGATCATGATATTTACTCCTGAAAAATATTCTATCCCGGATAAACGCATGGAGCCGTTTATCGATCCCAATGAAATATGGAATTATATTGCTATTACCTCAGCTTCAAAAGAACGAGTCCGTGAGATAATCGGTAAATCGCTTGCAAAACAAAGATTGAATCTCGAGGAAGTGGCTTGCTTGATCAACGCAAACAGCCCTGAATTGATCGAAGAGATCAAACAAGGCGCCAAAACGCTTAAAAGTACGGTCTATGGAAACCGCATCGTTTTATTCGCACCGCTTTATATCGGGAACAAATGTTTAAACGACTGTACTTATTGCGGTTTCAGAACAAGCAATGCAGATGCGGTGCGGAAAACCCTCTCGGATGAGGAGATTGTAAAGGAAATCGAATCACTTGAAGATGAAGGGCAGAAGCGGTTAATTTTGGTTTATGGAGAACACTCAGAATACAACCCCGAATATATAGCCCATACCGTAAAACTCGCCTACAAGGTGAAAAAAGGAAATGGGGAAATCAGGAGGGTCAACATCAACGCAGCCCCTTTAGATGTTCAAGGATTTAAAATTGTGAAGGAATCCGGGATTGGAACTTACCAGGTTTTTCAGGAAACATACCATCCAGAGGCCTATAAGACTTATCATTTGCGAGGCAGAAAAGCGGACTATGGCTATCGACTCACGGCATTGGACCGTGCCCAGGAAGGCGGAATTGACGATGTCGGGATTGGTGTTTTATTCGGCTTGTACGATTGGCGTTATGAAGTGCTGGGTTTGGTGCGTCATGTCAATCACCTGGAAGCTTGCTACAATGTTGGCCCGCACACCATTTCTTTTCCCAGGATCAAGGATTCGTCAGGCATCGATTTACAGACTCCCTATTTTGTGAGCGACGAGGATTTTACAAGGCTGGTTGCCATATTGAGGCTTGCTGTTCCTTATTCAGGATTGATTCTTACTGCCCGAGAACCCGCCGAGCTCAGGGATGAGATCATTCAATATGGTGTTTCGCAAATTGACGGGGGGACAAAAATCGAGTTGGGCAGTTATGCTGAAAAAGACAATTCTGAAAAAGATCTCAACAGAGGACAATTTCACATCAATGATAACCGATCTTTGAATGAGATAATTGATGAATTGCTTGAACAGGAGATGATTCCCTCGTTTTGTACCGCCTGTTACCGGCTTGGCAGAACTGGCGAGCATTTCATGGAATTTTCAGTTCCGGGATTTATTAAACGTTATTGTACCCCCAATGCCATTCTCACCTTGGCGGAATATTTGGAGGATTATGCACCCCAAAATACCGCCAGAAAGGGTTGGGAGGCCATAAATAGAAATATCGCTAAACTGGATGATGAGAAAACAAAAGTATCCATCCAAGAAAAAATTGAGCAAATAAAAGCAGGGCAACGGGACTTGTATACTTAGAGCAGGGAGAAAGGAGAAGTGAACACGGGAAGGTGAGAAAATGGGAAAATGGGAAGGTGAGATTTTGCCCTAACTCTCTCTCCTTCTTCGTCCTCCGGTCTCCATTCTCCCTGCACCCTTTAATTCATATAGTATGAAAGGACGTGACTTAAAACCACATATTGGAATTTTTGGCCGAAGGAATGTTGGCAAAAGCTCGCTCATCAATGCCCTCACAAGACTTGATGTTGCCATTGTTTCAGAAATACCAGGTACAACAACCGACCCGGTTAAAAAGTCGATGGAGATCTTTGGAATCGGGCCAGCTATCCTTGTTGACACCGCAGGTATTGACGATGCGGGAGAGCTAGGCGAGAAAAGGATTGCAAAAACATTGGAGGTCATCAGGCAAATTGACTGTGCAATCTTACTGATTGCAGACAATACGTACGGCGAGTTTGAAGAAATGCTGATTCGAAAATTCAATCAATGTCATATCCACTATTTAATCATTCACAACAAGGCCGACATTGAGCCTTTGCAAAATGAAACTATCAAACGGATTCAACAAACTACAAATGTTCCTATTGTTGAGTTTAGTGCAAAAACTGATTTCAATATCGGGGTAATTATTGAAACGCTTAAAAATACAATTCCCCAAACAGCTTATCAAAATCCATCATTGTTGAAAGGAATTATTCAGCGTGGCGACATTGTAATGTTGATCACGCCTGTCGATTCAGAAGCTCCTGATGGAAGAATGATTTTACCTCAGGTGATGGCAATTCGTGATGTGCTTGACAATGATGCCATTAATATTGTTGTGAAAGAAACTGAAGCCGAATTATTCCTCCAAAACACAGGTATCAAGCCAAGATTGGTGATTACCGACAGTCAGGCTTTTGGATTTGTAAATAGAATTATCCCTCCCGATGTTCCGTTAACCGGATTTAGCGTCGCTTATGCCCATAGGCGCGGTCCTTTTACTGAATATATTAAGGGAACAAAACAAATTGCAAATCTGAACGACGGAGATAAAATTTTAATCCTGGAATCATGCACCCATCAGGTCAGTTGTGAAGATATCGGACGGTTTAAAATTCCACGCTGGCTAAGAGCATTTACTCAAAAGCACCTGGAATTTGATGTAGTTGCAGGTTTAAATGAAATCCAGCATCCCATCACTGACTATGCTATGGTCATTCAATGCGGCGGCTGCATGGTTACGCGAAAACAAG
>DASXUZ010000164.1:0-10158 GCA_036504555.1 Prolixibacteraceae bacterium
ATAAGGTATGATTCATTAAATGCTGTCAGAAACAAAGGAAGCCATAATCGGTGGAACATGCATCCTGTGCAATCCTGAGAACAAGAACTAAAGTACTTAAAGTGAACTAAAGTACTTAAAGTACTTAAAGTTGCAAGGTCCTGATTAGTACTTTAGTCACTTTGGTTCACTCTAAAGACTTTAAGTACTTTAGTTCACTTTAAATACTTTAGTCACTTTTTTTACTTTCCCCCAAAGTGCTTATCGGCAAACTGAATATACTGGGTCCAGTCATAATTGGTCAGGTCATGTTTTCCTGAGCGGATATGATAGCCAATTGTTCCCATGACCGGATGATTGACCACAGGCATTTCTTTGACCGGAAGACCTTCCTTTCCCATTAATTCATAGACAGCCGAAGCATATTTGGCAGCCAGAAATTCACCTCTTGGATCAGCCCATTGGTCACCTTCAGCACTGGCCACATACAGAGGGCGCGGAGCAATCAGGGCAAGCAACATGTGCTGGTCAAGGGGAAGCAATTCTTCCTTTTCATTGTATTTTAAGAAGTTATCACAGAACCAGTGAGGAAAGCTTGTATTGATGATCTGTACCGTCTCGCCGTATTTACGTTTGGAAAGGGCTGCACCACCACAGCCTGATTCATTGGAAATGACCATGGCAAAACGAGGGTCAGTAGCTCCCGCCCACAAGGCGGCTTTACCCAGGCGCGAATGTCCCAGTACTGCGACTTTTCCGGCATCCACCTGTGGATCCGATTGAAGATAATCCATCACCCTTGACAAACCCCAGGCCCATGCAGCGATGGAGCCCCACTCATCGGATTCGGGTTGGGTTTGACCCGCCTTGTAAAATAAGGGATGAATACCATCAGAAAAATCATCCTTGTCAGGATCCACATCCCCGTAATAGATGGTCACAAGTCCATAGCCAGCCTTGATAATCTCTTCAACGGGCCAGCGGGAATCGGCAGTCGCTCTGGATTGCTCGGTAACCCGATTGTTAATAATTCCCACCGAAGGGTTGTTGGCAACCCATGATTCAGTGAGCCGGATGGCCGGATCATTATAAACTGCATGGTTTCCAGTAAAATTATAGGCAATGAAGACAGGTACCTTTTGTGAAGATTTTGGCAAGTACATCAGTACATTCACTTCCAGATTCTGTTTATTGTTCTGAAAGAACAGCGAAAGTTGTTTGCGACGAGCCAGGCCATTGAGGGCATTGTCAGTAGTTTCCCATACCTTTACTTCTGCTATACCCAATTCACCCGGGACCTTTCCATATACCTCACGGGTAAAGAGTTTCAGTATTTCAGGCCTCTGCTTTTTCAGCCAGGCTTTTTCAGTCTTGATCTTGCCTCCATTGACACGGGTCAAGACATCTGGCAATTGGTATTCAGGAACCTTTGATTCGTCTGAAATGACATTTTCACGCTGGGCATAGGCAGTTCCCCAAACAAGGAATGAAAGAAGCAGTATAAAGGTAATTTTATTCATGGGTTAAGTCTTGATGGTTTATCCCATAAAGATATAAAATCAATTGGGATATTCCAGCGGTTCGATTTCATTCATGGCTACCCTCAGTGCATTTGAGGCGAGAGCCTCCAATTCATCTTCGCCCGGATAGACATATACGGCTGAAATAAACTCAACTTTTGAGGTGATGTATTGAGTCAGGTACTGATTGTAAGCCAATCCCCCTGTGAGTAAAATGGCATCCACATATCCATTGAGCACAACAGCCATTTCACCAATTGTCTTTGCAACCTGATATCCCAGTGCATCCTGAACATTACGGGCAAGTGCATCACCGGCATTGGCTCTGTCTTCTACTTCTTTTGAATCATTGGTTTTCAAGTAGGCTACATAACCACCCTCACCAATGACCATCCGGCGTATTTCATCTTTCTCATATTTATGGCTGAAGCAAAGATCGATCAACTGGCCCACAGGTAGCGTACCGCTGCGTTCGGGACTAAAAGGACCTTCTCCGTCGAGCGCATTGTTGACATCAATGACTTTTCCTTTTTGATGAGCGCCCACCGAAATTCCTCCTCCAAGATGGACTACAATCAGGTTCAGATTTTCGTATATCCGTCCTATTTTCTTGGCATGAATACGGGCGGTGGCTTTTTGATTCAATGCATGAAAAATAGATCTGCGCTCAAATTCAGGATGACCTGAGAACCGGGCTATATCCTCCAACTCGTCGACCACAACAGGATCGGCCACGTAGGCATGGGCTCCGGGTATCTGAAGAGCAATGTAATCGGCAATGAGTGGCCCCAAGTTACTGGCATGCTGACCGTAAATACCTGATCGTGCATGTTCAATCATCCTGTTGTTGACCAGGTAGACGCCCGATTTCAATGGGTAAGTCAATCCTCCCCTGCCAATGATATATTTGATTGTATCAACGTCAAACCCTTCTTCCACCAGCGAATCAATGATGAGTCCTTTCCTGAATTCAAACTGATCAATGATGTTCTCATACAGCGACAGCTCTTCAATGGAGTGCCTCAAAGTTTTTTTCAATTTACATTCGCTTCCGAAATAAACAGCAAACTTTGTAGAAGTAGAGCCAGGATTGATTGCCAGGATTCTGATATCGGTCATGAAATTAGATTATTTGCTTAACAGCGCAGCAAGCGCTATTGAGTTGAGTTTTGTTTGCATACTGTCGCCCCGCGAGGACAAGATTACCGGAACCATGGCTCCCATTACAAGGGCAGCCATACTGGCATTACACAATTTTGCATTTACCTTGTAAAAAACATTTCCTGCGTCAATATTGGGAAAAAGCAAACAATCGGCATCGCCCGCAACTTCAGAAGCGATATTTTTAATGTGTGCCGATTCGATATCCAGGGCCACATCCAAAGCCATTGGCCCATATACAATTGCAGGTTTGAATTGCCCATCTTCAGCCACTTTCATAATTTCAACGGCATCGGTACATGACACCATTGAAGGATGTACCTTTTCCGTGGGGGCAATCAAGGCAATCTTAGGGCTTGGGATGCCCAGAAGGAGGGCCATTTCCCTTAAATAATGGACCATGGCTATTTTTTGGCGAATGGTTGGATATGGAATAACAGCCACATCACTCACGATCAGCAATTTATGATAGTTGGGATTGTCTACTATCGACACGTGACTTAAAACGCCGCCAGGAGGTAACAGACCAACTTCTTTGTGAAGGATGGCCCTCATAAACAGATCGCTACTGATCAATCCTTTCATGAGAATACCACCTGAAACCGACTTGACCAGACTTACTGCCAGCGAAGCTGATTCTTCTACGGTATCCGCCTGAACAATCTCAAACAACAGAGGATCAATTCCATGCATTTCGCATTGCTTCAAAATCTCCACGCGATCACCTGTAACAATGGCTTTAACCAACCCGATCTTCACCGCATCAACAATGGCTTCAAGACTATGTACATCAACTGCATTTACTGCAATCAAGGTCTTTTTATCCAATGACTGGACCAATTCAGGGAGGTTAATTAACCGTTTCAACATCATAATTTAATTTTTCTGGAAAGCCAAAATTACTATTTCATAAACGATAAATAGGTAATAAATATCAGCAATAGAAAATGTTTTTAAACTGTTGAGAAACAAAACGTCCGATGTTGTTTAACACCGGACGTTTCAATACGTTCACGTAAAATATATTTTACTTATAAATTGAAGCCCAGAGTCAAATTTCAACTTACGATTTCTTTAGACCTCGGACGATTTCTTCTGTATCAAGGGCAATGACCAATTCTTCATCGGTTGGTACGACCATGATTTTCACTCTGGAATCAGGGGTGCTGATAATTCCTTCACTCCTGAAACCCTTGTTTTTCTTATAATCAAGGGAGATTCCCAGGAAATCAAGTTCACTGCATACACTTTCGCGGGTGGTATCTGCATTTTCGCCAATACCACCAGTCATAATCAGGATATCAAGTCCGCCCATGGCTGCAATATAGGATCCGATGTATTTTTTTACCCGGTAATTGTAGATATCAAGGGCTAATGCTGCCCGATCATTGCCTCCGGCTTTGGCCAATTCAACTTCGCGCATGTCGGATGATACTCCAGAAACTCCCAATATACCTGCATGTTTATTAAACAGGATATTGGCGGTCCGGCTACCGATTTCTTCTTTTTCCATGATGTACTGAACTACACCCACATCCAAATCACCACACCGGGTTCCCATCATTAAGCCCTCAAGAGGAGTGAATCCCATGGATGTATCGAATGATTTTCCATATTTAACGGCTGCTACAGAAGCTCCGTTTCCCAAGTGGCAGGAAATGATTTTCTGTGTACTGTAATCAACATCCAACAAATCACAGGCGCGCTTTGTCACATACCGATGGCTGGTTCCATGAAATCCATAACGTCTGATTCCATATTTTTTATATAGAACATAGGGAATTCCATACATATAGGCTTTCGGCTCCATGGTTTGATGAAAGGCTGTATCGAAGACTCCCACCTGCGGTATTCCGGGAATCAGTTCTTCCATGGCACTAATCCCTTTCAAATTGGGCGGATTGTGTAAGGGGGCTATATCGATGCATTTTGTCACTTCTGCCAGCACATCTTCGGTTAAAAGCACACTTGAATTAAAGCGTTCTCCGCCATGGACAACCCTGTGACCAATGGCCTCCAATTCATCCAGGCTTTTCAGGCAACCATACTTTTCACTGGTCAGCACCCCTAAGATATATTCGATGCCAATTTTATGGTCCATGATTTCACCTTCAAAAACAACTACCTGGCCATCCTGACGGACATGCTTCAGGAAGCTACCTTTCATGCCCAGCTTTTCAACGCCACCTTTGGCAATTACCGACCGGTCGGTCATGGTAAAAAGCTGATATTTTATTGAACTGCTTCCGCAATTTAAAACCAGAATCTTCATTCTATTTCAATTTATTGATTAAAGTATGCCAGGAATCAGCAGCTTGGTTTGATTGCAATGATTCGTTTGCCGTTTTCATCATATTTATAGAACCCATCTCCCGATTCGACCCCTAAATGTTTGGCGCGCACCAATTTACGAAGATAGGGATTGGGTTTATAACGAATATCTCCAAACTCATTGTAAATGTTTTCCATCCATCGGATAATCTTGTCCAGTCCCATTTTATCAGCCACTTCGAATAAACCAAGGCGCATGCCCAAACCGATTTTCATGGTCTGATCAATATCTTCAACCGTTGAGATGCCTTCCATCAGAATTTCACAAGCCTCATTGAGGGAAACCACGAACATACGGATACTCACCAAACCGGCTGATTCCTGTACAGGTACAATTTTCCGATTGATCAGGGTAACAAATTTGCAGACTTTCTGATAAGATTCCTCTGTGGTATAAAGTCCTCTGACCACTTCCACAATCCGAGCCTCCTGCGAATTGACAAAGAAATGTAAACTGACACAACGATCCCGGTATTGAAGATCGGAAGACAGTTCAGTAATTACAATCGTGGTTGAATTGGTGGAGATGATACAATCTCGGTCAACGACCGCCTCAATTTTGTGAAAAATTTCTTTTCTCTCTTTGATTTTTCCACCCCGATCTACAGCTCTAATGGCCTCGATCACAAAATCACATCCGCGAAGATCTTTATAATCAAGCGTTCCTTTTATTCTCGACAGACTAGCGCGTTTTTCTCCTTGGGTGATTCCCCAATGTTCAATGCGTTCGTCCAATAACTTTTCTATATTCTGATAAGCTTCCTTAATTTTTTCATCGCTTATTTCTATAAAAACGACTTCAATTCCATAGAAACTGGCAACGCGTGCAATGTTTTGGCCAACCAATCCACATCCCACCACTCCAATTTTGGAAAAAAGTGATTTACTTCTATCTTTTTTACTTAAACCAAAATCTTCAATTGGTTCATAAATAACTTCCTCGGGCATGGTTTTTATATATTTGATTAATCAAAAAGGGCTGCAGCCTGATTGGCTGTTATAGCCACCATATTTACAATATCACTCACTGAACAGCCTCTTGAAAGGTCATTGATCGGGGCTGCCATTCCCTGAAGTATTGGTCCTACTGCTTCCGCCTTTCCGAGGCGCTGTACCAGTTTATAACCGATGTTGGCAGCTTCCAGACTTGGGAAAACCAAGATGTTGGCTCGGCCTGCCACCTCGCTATTGGGCGCCTTTAGGCGTCCCACTTCAGGAATCAAAGCTGCATCGAGCTGCATTTCACCGTCAATTTTTAGGTCCGGGTCCATTTCGCGGGCAATGCGCGTAGCATTGACCACCTTATCAACCAGCGGATGTTGGGCACTTCCCATGGTCGAAAAACTCAGCATTGCCACCCGGGGATCCATCCCAACAATGGCCTTGGCCGTTCTGGCCGTGGTGACAGCTATTTCGGCCAACTGACGTTCATCCGGTTCGGGTAAAACAGCACAATCAGCAAATACCAGGATCCCATCATGTCCGAAATGTGGATCGTTGACAAACATTAAAATTGCCCCAGAAACAACACTCACACCCGGTAAGGTTTTGATGTATTGGAAAGCTGGACGAAGTACATCGCCCGTTGCATTGATTGCACCAGCCAATTCACCGTCAGCATCACCGCTTTTTATCATTAATGTAGCAAAATACAAAGGATCGTTCAGCAATTCAAGTGCTGCTTCCTGGGTCAAACCCTTTCCTTTACGGATTTGAAGCATTAATTCAGCGTAAGCTACACGCCTTGAATCGGTTTTGGGGTCAACAATTGTGGCTCCGTCTATATTAACGCCAATCTCGCCAGCAACATGATGTATTTCTTCCGGATTTCCCAAGAGAATGACCTGAGCCAGTTTCTGATTCAGTACAATTTCTGTGGCCCGTAGGGTTCTTGGTTCTGCCCCTTCTGGTAATACGATCTTTTTCTGGTATTTTTGAGCGTTTTGATAGACACGTTTTAAGATTTCCATCGTTGATTAAAGGTTTTAAACTTTGTGGTAAAATATTCGATACAAAAGTACTTAAAATAAACCGAGGTGTACCTTCCGATTGAAAATTTATTGGTCTGATGACAAATATTAATGCAACCGCTTAATCGTATAAACAATTTTTAATTTACCAGTCAATTCAATCACAAGTATTTTAATGATTGGTTTTATTTGGCTATTTTTGAACAAACAATTTACATGAAACCGACCGATCTGTTTTTCCCGCTCAAACAATCACTCGCGGGTGATGTGTTTACTGACCAGGTGCAGAAAGTGATTTACGCCACCGATGCTTCCTCCTACCGGGAAATTCCCCAGGCTGTCACCCGCCCTAAAAACAAGGAAGATATCCGTCAAATCATTTATTTTGCAAAGCAGGCGGGCACTTCCGTGATTCCGCGAGCCGGCGGCACTTCCCTGGCCGGTCAGGTAGTGGGACCCGGAATTGTGGTTGACATTTCCAAATATATGAATAAAATCGGCGAATTCAATATTGCTGAACGCTGGATTGAGGTAGAACCTGGTGTTATTCTTGCTGAACTGAACCAGTTTTTATTTAGCCACGGATTACAATTCGCCCCTGAAACTTCCACTGCTAACCGTTGTTGCATTGGCGGAATGCTTGGAAACAATTCATGCGGATTGCATTCTCTCATTTATGGAAGTACCCGTGAACATATTCTGGAAGTGGAAGGCATCCTGTCCGATGGATCAGATGTGACTTTCAAGGCATTGACCTCTCATGAATTCGTAGCCAAATGTGAAGGAGATACCCAACTTTTGGAAACAAAAATCTACCGCAATATCCGTAAAACTCTTGCAGATACGTTCAATCAGAAGGAGATTCGCGATCAATATCCGGATCCAAAGGTTACCCGGCGAAACAATGGATATGCATTGGATATGCTGCTTGAAACTGATCCGTTTACCTCCAATGGCAAACCATTCAATTTTTGCAAACTCCTGGCAGGATCGGAAGGAACCCTGGTATTTGTCACCAAAATAAGGCTAAACTTAATTGCATTGCCCCCCAAATACCAGGGATTGGTGTGCGCGCATTTCAATTCACTGGAAGATGCACTTTATGGCAATATGATCGCCCTCAGGCATAAGCCAGATGCCATTGAATTAACCGATGAAATCATTCTGAATTGCACCCTGGAAAACATTGATCAGCGTAAAAACCGATTCTTTATACAAGGCCATCCCAAGGCCATTCTGACCATTGAGTTTTCCTCTGAATCGGAAGATGAAATTCAGAAAAAAGCCAATGCACTAGAAGAAGACCTAAGAAAAAAAGGACTTGGTTATCATTTTCCACTGTTTACCGATAGGGAAAGTATCAAGAAAATATGGGAACTCCGCAGGGCAGGTTTGGGATTGCTTTCCAATATTCCTGGCGACAAGCGAAGTGTGACTGTGGTTGAAGATACGGCAGTTGCACCCGATTATTTACCCAGCTATATCAACGAATTTAACAAGATGCTTGTCCGCTACGGCCTCGCATGTGTTTATTACGGCCACATTGCTACCGGGGAATTACACCTCAGGCCATTGCTGAATTTAAAAGATCCTGGAGATGTGAAGATTTACCAGTCACTGGCACGTGAGATGGCTGAATTGGTAAAAAAATACCGGGGATCTTTGAGTGGTGAACATGGGGATGGTCGTTTACGTGGCGAGTTTATTCCCCTGATGCTAGGCAAGCACAATTACGAACTGATCCGAACATTGAAACATACCTGGGATCCTCACAATATCCTGAACCCTGGAAAGATTGTAGATACACCCCCCATCACCAAAGACCTTCGTCTTTTAATGGGACAGCCCCAATTTAAAACCAATACCCTCTTTGATTATGCGCCTCATGGCGATTTGCTTCGCTCAGTTGAAATGTGCAACGGATCGGGCGACTGTCGCAAAAGCAACCTGATAGGCGGAACCATGTGCCCTTCCTATATGGCTACCCGTGATGAAGACAAAACCACCCGTGCCCGTGCCAACGCCTTGCGCGAATACCTGACCAGATCACAAAAAGCAAACGTCTTCGATTCCCCGGAAGTACTTCAAGTACTCGACCAATGCCTGATGTGCAAGGCCTGTAAATCAGAATGCCCCTCAAATGTGGACATGGCCAAGTTTAAGTCTGAATTCTTGCAGCAGTACTACGATATTCACGGGTTCCCGATCCGATCACTACTGATTGCATACTTGCCCCAGATTAACCGTCTTGGAATGAAGTTAAGACCCATTACCAACCTGATTACTGCCAGCAAGCTGTTCAAAAGGGCCATCGGTTTTGCTACTGAACGCAACATTCCTGCACTATCAGCTATGACACTTCAAGACTGGAAACGAAAACAACCTGAATCCGTTGAAAGAAAGCCCAATGGCAGGGTCTTTTTGTACTCAGACGAGTTTACCAATTTCAACGAAAGCCACATCGGGATCAAGGCCATTTTACTGTTGAATAAATTGGGTTATGAAGTAAGCCTTCCACGACATCTGGAAAGTGGAAGAACTTACCTTTCAAAAGGGCTGCTGCGAAAAGCCCGCAAGATCGCCACTTTCAATGTGCTGCGGTTTTCAAAAATCGTAACAGATGAAACACCACTTATCGGAATCGAGCCATCCACCATTCTGACCTTCCGGGATGAATATCCTGAACTGGTGGAAAAGTCCCTTCAGGAGAAAGCTAAGACACTGGCAAAGAATTCTTTAATGCTCGAGGAATTTATCGTCCGCGAGATGGAAAAAGGTAATATTAGAAGCGACCAATTTTGTAGAGATCAAAAGACCATCCGGTTACACGGGCACTGTCAGCAGAAGGCTGTAGCCTCAACCCTACCCACCCGCCAGATGCTCCAATTACCGGTCAACTATACCGTTCAGGAGATTAAAAGCGGCTGCTGCGGGATGGCTGGTTCATTCGGATACGAAAAAGAACATTACCAATTGAGCATGCAAATCGGCGAACTTGATTTATTTCCTGCCGTGCGCAATTCCACCCAGAATGAAATCATTGCAGCCCCCGGAACATCCTGCCGGCACCATATCGAAGATGGAACCGGAAGGAAAGTTCAACATCCAGTGGAGGTATTGTGGGATGCTTTGCTGAAATAGAGCTTGCCTGATGAAAATGCCTAGGTCGAATCCTTGTTAATCTATCAACATTGCCA
>DASXUZ010000165.1:0-1601 GCA_036504555.1 Prolixibacteraceae bacterium
GACTTATGCTGTTCGAGCGCCGCAGCCAGGGCAAGGAGCGTTTTCCCGGTTCCTGCTTTCCCAGTTAGGGCTACCAGTTTGATTTCTGGATTAAAGAGTGCATCCAGGCTGAAAGTCTGTTCTGCATTCCGGGGCTTGATACCGTAAGCGGTTTTCTTCTCTACCCTTGCAATCTTTTTCAGTCCCCCATCATACCGGCCTAACACACTGGCTTTGGACGATTTCATAATAAAATACTCGTTGATGTCAGGCGTCCGATCAAAGCCCATTGATTCAACGGGAATGGTGTTTTCACTGTACAATTTTTCGATCATCCCATCGTCGAAGTTGTCGAGTTCAGTTACGCTCTTGTTCAGTATTTGGATGTCCTTCACCTTGTCGTTGTAGTAGTCTTCGGCCAGTAATTTTAACGACTTGGCCTTTATCCTCAGGTTGATATCCTTGGTAACCAATACGCAAGTGCGTGTTGGATATTTCTGGGCCACAAACATGGCAATGGCCAAAATGCGATGGTCAGGTATATCATCGCGAAATGATTGTTTGAGTTCATCGGGGAAAGGCTTGCCCGTTTCCACCATCAGCTTCCCTTTATCGGGTCCCAGTTTAATACCCCCGTTAAAGAGGTGATCACCGATGATCTCATCCAGTTCACGCACAAATTCGCGGGCCTGGAAGTTAATGGGGTCGTTGCCGCGTTTAAACTTGTCGAGTTCTTCCAAAACGGTAATTGGAATCACGATGTCATTGTCCTGAAACTGATAAATACTCGTATGGTCGTGCAAAATCACATTGGTGTCAAGCACAAAAATCTTGGTTTGTTTTTTAGCAGCCATCCTTGTTTCTTTAAGGTTTCTATAAAAATAGAAAAAAAGCAGCTGCAATCGATGATAGATCGTCCTTTAATTGTCAACTTTGCTGAAGTTATTTGTTCATAAGATTTGAAGGGATGAAAACGTACCAGGAAGTACTTGATTATTTATATAGCCAATTGCCAATGTTTCACCGCATTGGTGCAGCAGCCTACAAAGACAACCTTGACAATACCATCCGCCTGGATGCAATGTATGATTTTCCACACCGCACATTCCGAAGTATCCATGTGGCGGGAACCAATGGGAAAGGGTCGGTTTCGCATATGCTGGCCTCTGTTTTACAGGAAGCAGGCTATAAAACAGGGCTCTATACCTCGCCCCATCTGAAGGATTTCAGGGAACGGATTCGTGTAGATGGTGAAATGATTTCGGAAGAAGCAGTGGTTCAGTTTACTGAATCATTTCTTGCAAAAAATGAAACCGAACAAATGGAACCTTCCTTCTTTGAACTAACCGTATCCATGGCATTCGATTACTTCCGCAGCATGAAAGTGGATGTGGCAGTGATTGAAGTCGGGTTGGGGGGCAGATTGGATTCAACCAATATCATTACCCCTGAAGTATCGGTCATTACCAACATCAGTTTCGACCACATGGCCTTGCTGGGCAATACCTTACCCAAAATTGCCGCTGAAAAGGGAGGGATCATCAAAGCAAGGATTCCAGTGGTCATCGGAGAATGGGCCCTGGAAACAAAGCCTGTTTTTGAGCAAATGGCTGCCCTGGCAC
>DASXUZ010000166.1:0-21998 GCA_036504555.1 Prolixibacteraceae bacterium
TCAATCCGGCCACCGATTATGACAGCATTTACATCGAACAGCGGACTGCTATCACCACCTTTAAACGGATCGCTGCCCTCAAAGGGACTGCCATCACCTTCAGCGAATATCAACTCAAGGGGAATATGGATTATTATTACCGCGTGGTGGCTCATCACATCAACGGTGAAGATTTGTATTCCTACCCTGTAAAAATATTCTTGCCCTATTATGTAGTCAGGGACCGAAAAAGCTATACCGGGCAAGCCATTGCGATTCCCGGTAAGGTGGAAGCTGAGGGTTTTGACATCGGGGGCGAAGGATTTACTTACCACGATTCGGACATCAAAAACGTCACCCTGGCATTAAGACCTGAGGAAGCGATTGACATCAACGACATGGGAAATGGCGTTTATTACGTGATTGACAATTATCCCGGTGAATGGCTCGAATATACGGTCAACGTGGCTGAAAAGGGCTTATATGACATCAATGCAGCCATTGCAGCCCCTATAGCCGGAGGAACCTTCCGCGTTAAAATCGGGGCCGTAGAATCTGAGATCATCAAAGCCCCCACCTCCTTAAGCTGGACCAAAACAAAGCCAGTCAACTTTTCGATGAACCTGGAAGCCGGGGAACAAATCATGCGCATTACCTTCATTGAAAAGCCATTGTACTATCTTGATTACCTTAATTTTACAAAAAACATTACAAGCGTGAACGCTCCTCTTCCGCTCACCGATCGGCTGGAGGTCTATCAAAGCAAACAGGAATTGATTGTCAATTCACAAATCAATCAAGCTGCCGATGAACTGAGGATCTATAACATCCTGGGCTCATTGGTGAAAACAATCCGGGAGCCGGGAACAAGTATCCGGATTTCGATCCAGGACTTGCATTCAGGGGTTTATATCGTTCAGTTAATCTCCCAAAATCAAAAGCTCAGTAAAAAAATCATCTTGCAGTGATCTTAAATAAAACCTAAACCAATTCAACCGATAATTATGATGAAACTTAAATTGATTGCCTCCATTCTGTTCATCGGAATGATGTTTTCCATGAACCTTCAGGCGCAGCCGGTAAAAAAACACGGCCATCTATCTGTAAAAGGAACCCAGTTAACCGATGAGCATGGAAATGCGACCATACTGAATGGAGTGAGTTACGGATGGCATAACTGGTGGCCCCGTTTTTACAACCAGGAGTCGGTTCAATGGCTGGCAACCGATTGGAAATGTTCGGTAGTCAGGGCAGCCATGGGGGTGGATCCACAAAAGGGATACATCGACCAGCCCGATTGGTCGAAAGAAAAAATAGAAGCCGTGATTCAAGGGGCAATTAAAAGCGATATCTACGTCTTGATCGACTGGCATAGTCATACCATCAAACTGGATCAGGCGAAGCTTTTCTTTGCTGAAATGGCACAAAAATATGGCAAGAACCCCCATGTGATCTACGAACTCTTCAATGAGCCGGTAAAAGACTCATGGCCCATGGTAAAAGCATATTCGGTTGAGCTGATTAAGACCATCCGCGCCATTGATCCTGACAATCTAATTTTGGTAGGGAGCCCTCATTGGGACCAGGATATTCATCTGGTAGCCGACGATCCGATCGTGGGTTACAGCAACATCATGTACACCTGTCACTTCTATGCAGGGACACATGGCAAATCCCTTCGCGACCATTGCGATTATGCCCTCCAGAAAGGAATCCCCCTGTTCATTTCAGAATCAGCAGGCATGGAAGCTTCAGGAAACGGTGCGACCAATTATACCTCCTGGCAGGAATGGATTGACTGGTGTACCACCAACAAAATCAGCCTGATCACCTGGTCGATTGCCGATAAGAACGAAACCTGTTCGATGCTGAACACAAGCGCCTCAGCCGAAGGAAACTGGAAAACTGAAGACCTGAAGGAATCAGGCATCAAAACCCGCGAATTGCTAAGGAAGTTGGCTGGGGAAAATGAATAAAAAAGGCTAATGGCTGCTGGCTACTGGCTGCTGGCTACTGAAACCTTGATCGGAGAGTCATCCCACACGACACTATGTGCCTATGTGTTTAATACAAGTATAAATGAAAAAATCAATCTATAATCGCTTCCTCCTCTTCAGCGGAAGCCTGCTGTTGCTGCTATTGCCTCCATCGCTGATGGCGCAGGTGAGCGTTTCAAGTATGTTTGCCAGCAACATGGTATTGCAGCAGAATACAGATGTCAATATCTGGGGTTGGGCCAATGCCGGGGATACGATTTCAGTCACCGGGAGTTGGAACAACCTGACTGTAAAGGCTGCCACCGCTTCCAATAAAAAATGGAGCCTTCAGCTGCATACACCCATTGCCCGGACCGATGGAACGGCCTATACCCTCACCATCAAAGGTTCCAATACCATTGTTTTGAAAGAAGTTCTGGTAGGGGAAGTCTGGTTGCTCTCTGGGCAGTCGAACATGGAGATGCCCCTCGAAGGCTGGACCGATACGCCCGTTGAAGGCAGCGCCCAGGCCATTGCAGGGGCCAATTATCCCAACATCCGCCTGATGATCGCCGGTAAAAAACCCAGTGCGAGCCCATTACTCAACATCGAAAGGAACTGGATTGACGGTACCTGGACCCCTTGCTCTCCCACTTCGATAAAACCTTTCAGCGCATTGAGCTATTTCTTTGGAAAGGAATTGTACTCCAAACTGAACATTCCCATTGGTCTGGTAGAGAGCTGTTGGGGTGGATCAAGCTGTGAAACATGGGCCAATCCAGCTTCACTTCAGTTTGTGACCGACTATAAAAGCAAGGGGCCGTGGATACCCACAGGTTCAGCTGACAATCAAACGGCTACGGTACTTTACAATGGGATGATTGCCCCCATTGTACCCTTCACATTTGCAGGCGTCTTGTGGTACCAGGGCGAAACCAATGTGGGTAGGGCCCAACAGTTTACCGAACTGTTTCCTGCCATGATAGAGGGCTGGCGCCAGGATTTCCAGAAAAGTGAGCTTCCCTTTTATTTTGTCCAACTCTGTCCCTATGGTAGTTATGGAACTGCTCTTCCTGATTTGTGGGAAGCCCAGGGATATACCCAGTTGTTAAAAAATACAGGGATGGCCGGGACCCTTGATGTGGGTGACAACCTGAACATCCATCCGGCAAAGAAAGAACAGGTCGGGCACCGTCTGGCACTTTGGGCATTGGCAAAAAACTATGGCCAGTCAAACCTTGTTTACTCAGGTCCCCAGTATAAATCCATGCAAATTGAAGCCAATAAAATCAGGCTCAGTTTTGATTATGCGGGTTCTGGTTTAGTGGCCGTGAACAATGCACCCACCCAATTCGAAATTGCAGGAAGCAACCTGGTCTTTTATCCGGCCAACACACTGATTGACAACCAAACATTGCTGGTTTGGAACGATGTTGTTACAGCTCCCAAACACGTCAGATATGCCTGGCTGGGCACTGCTGTTGCCACCTTGTTCAATGGGGAAGGATTGCCTGCAACTCCTTTCAGAACCAATCCACCGGCTTATATTCAGCCTTTAAAGGCAAGCCTGCTGCCAGGTTCAGAGCTTCTCAAACAGGGTGAATCTACCTCGTTTAGCTGGATGACATTTGGAGCCACTGAGATCAGCCTGAACGGGAAAGTAGTTGCTGCCTCGGGATCCATGGAACTGAAACCAGATACCAATACCGTATACACCCTGGTAGCAAAAGGCGAAAAATCAACCATCACCAAAAGCATCACCATCAATGTCATTCCCAATGGGTTATTCAACTGGAGCATCAACCGAACAGCCAGCGCATCTTCCAATTATACCGGTACCACTGCTGCTTTGGCCTTTGATGGAAATCCACTGACCTCCTGGAAGAGCACTTACCTCAACAACCAATGGATTTCGATCGATTTAGGACAACTGGTACCCATCGAAAATGTCGTTCTGAATTGGGGAGATGCCTATGGAAAAGCCTACCAGATCCAGGTTTCAGATGATAACAAAACCTGGAAGACCATTTTTACTGAAACCAACGGCGATGGACGAATTGACAACATTCAAAATATAAAAGTCTCGGCAAGGTATGTCAAAATGTTGGGCACCACCATGGCTACGAGCACCGGTTATGCGCTGAATGAATTGGAAGTATATTCCTTACAGCGCCCCATCCTGGGAGCCTTGAAAGACAAGAATGGGGCCACTATGCGCGGTACTCCCATGGTATTGGGAAAAGCGCTCAACCAGTCAGTGGCATTTGCCCAGAACATTGACAATTGGAAAACCATCAAAAACAATGGCTACAATATCATCCGCATTTGCTGGGTAGACCCATACTATAAAAATCACTCGCAAAGCAGCTGGACGGTCGCTGAGGTGCTCCCCTATCTTGATCAATGTGTTCAGAATGCCACTGCTACAGGCATGAACCTGATCATCAATTACCACAATGTAGGGGCTCAGCAGGAATTTGACAAGACCTACCTGTTCACCCTGGAAAATGAATTCTGGAATGCTGTAGCACCCCGTTACAAGGACAATGATCTGGTTTATTATGAACCGGCCAATGAACCCACCTTTGCCATGAGCGATTACCTGAAGGCCGATTTTAAGGATTCGTACCTGAAACTTTACAACAGCATCCGAACCCTGGCTCCTGAGCGTCAAATATTGTTTTTCAGCTTCAATACCATTGCTGCCGACATTGTGAATGTAGTTGAAAATTACCATGATCAGATCGACTGGACCCATACCACGATTGCCTATCACATGTATAATTCTACGACCAGTGCCAGCATTCAAACCCTGATGGCCTATCATCCGGTGATCTGTACCGAATGGTTTTACGATCATGTATCTAAATTACCCGGCAATGCGTTCATTCAACAGGTGGATGGGTTCAAGGAAAATGCTCAGACATTGGAAAAACTGGGTTCCGGATGGGTTGACTGGCGCGATTGGGATGATATCACCCTGAATGAACTGGTCGATACCCTGATTACCGATGCCAAGTTGAAAAATTACTGGTGGGGAAAGCCTGTTACCGGGTTGAAAGCCACTGGAATCAGCCTATCGGATCGAAAAATTACACTCTATTCGGGCAAATCGAAAAAGCTGCTTGCCTTTCCCTTACCAGCTCAGGCAGAGAATCAAACCATCATCTGGTCAACAAGTAATCCCAGCCTTGCCACCGTTGATGCCAATGGACTGGTGACAGCAGTTTCAACCCTGGATGCTTCGGTCGTGATTACTGCAAAGACCAGCGATGGAGGCTATCTTTCAACCTGTGAGGTGAATGTGCTTTCGTCAACAGCCAAGAAGGCTTATCCGGACGGAAGTGGGCAAAAGATCCCGGGAACCATCAATGTCACATACTTCGATCAGGGAGGCGAGGGTGTGGGCTATCATGACCTCACCACCGCCAACGATGGCACCGGAATCAGAATGGACCAGGGAGTCGATACCGGGGTCCTGCTCCCGGATGGAAACATTGGGGGAATTGCTACCAATGAATGGCTCGAATATACAGTCGACGTGCTGGAAGAGGGGAACTACAGTTTTGGAATCTTGTTTGCCACGGCAGGCCGCTATGGTAAATTTCATTTGGAGTTCGATGGTATTGACAAAACAGGAAAGCTTGGTGTGGTATCGACGGGTAACTACTCCAAATTCGCGACAACCACCGTCAAGGGAATTGCATTAAAAAAGGGCATCCAGGTCATGCGTATCTTTTTTGACTATGGGGAATACAACCTGGGCCCCATCACCGTTACAAGTGACTTCACATCTGCGGTGGCAGAAACGGCACAGCAGAAAAAGAAATTCCTTTTCCCCTCTCCTACCTCCGATAAGCTGTATGTTTCGGGAATTGATGCAGGCACAGCTTATTCGATTTTGAACCTTTGCGGGCAGCTTGTGAAAAAAGGGACTATTTCTGAAAACCAAACCCTTGATGTACAATCCTTTCACAAAGGAATGTACTTCTTTCGTTTTGAAGGCAACAAGGGAATTCAAACTGAACAATTCATCAAGCTTTAAAAATCATTTCCAAGCTAGATATCAAGTAATTTGTCCCCGATGACTTAGGCTGAATTCAGGAATGAGTGCTACTGAATCCATGGACTAAGTATGGTTTCTGTGTCCTTTCTGTGTCCTTTCTGTGTTGTTTCTGTGTCCTTTCTGTGTTGTTTCTGTGTTGTTTCTGTGTTGTTAGAGTATCCTTTAAGAATTTATGAATATTCAAACTACTCAAATGGTACATTTAAACTATTCTGATAGTAATAAAGAGACAAAGAGACAAAGAGACAAAGTACCTAAGCTCCAAAGCAACAAAGTAGCAAAGTAGTGTTGTGTAACAGGTAATAAGGCGATTCAAGAATCAGTAATCTCGTTCAAGGTATAATGCCAATCCCGAGCACTCGTCTGGACCTCCACTTCAATTCTGAAGGGGAAACGTTCTTTAAATATTCATGCCTGGATGTTTTTTTAGAAGAACCTTACATTTCTACTTAGACCTTAGTAACCAGTCTATTAACTCCAGAACCCAACCTTATTTACCTTTTAGATTATAAAATTCTATTTTCATAAGGTAAATAAGGTTGGGCTCTGGAGCTAATTGTCGGGTTACTAAGGTCTAAGTAGAAATGTAAGGTTTTTTAAAGCTATTATTGAACTGGATGACGCACTGATCATGATTCCTGAAGACTGAATAGTCACATTAGTTGTGATACAGCTAATAAGTGGATATTGATTATGGCTGAGACTATCCTTTGCTCCCGAGCACCCGGGACTTTAGCTGACGGTTAAAGTCAGCAAATGATATGGCAGTCAATAATCAATTCCACTGATTTTCAACAATATTTCTTCAAAAAAAAACGGACTATTTTGGAATCAAGTGCCGTATTTTTGTGTACCTTCAGCCAAGAATGAATCATCAAAAAAACAGAATAATGATCTATATTTGACCCCTATAAACCCAACTATGAAACTGAAACTAATAAACCTTTCAATGCTCCTCCTTTTAGTTTTTGCCCATCTCTGGACGGAAGCACAAATTCCTGCAGGGGGAATCTCTCTCATCAAGGAGACGGGCATCAATTACCAAAAGTCAGGCGCCAAAGGGACTTTGGCAGCCATCACCATTACCAATCAACCATTTACCACTGGATTTAAATATACCACTGGAACCGACATTACCAATTCATGGGATGGTCAGGTCAAGTTTTCAGGCATTGCCGGCATTGCAGCCAACGACATCGTATTGGTCGCCTTTTATGCCCGCACCACTTCATCGCTCCAGGAAACGGGTGATGGGGCTTTAACGGTCTGCATTGAAAACAACGTCACCTATGCCAAGGAAATCTACCAGAAGGTGGCCATCGGCCGTGAATGGAAACAATATTTTGCTCCCCTGAAGTGTGCTTCAACGCTTGCCACCTCAGCGGTGAATTATTCATTTCACATAGGGTTTGCCTCACAGACCATCGAAGTGGCTGATGTTAAGTACCTGAATTACAAGAATACATTGACCCTTGACCAGCTTCCTGTTACTGAAATCACCTATTACGGAAGGGAAGCAGATGCCGCCTGGCGCGCTCCGGCCGCTGAGCGCATCAATCAGATCAGAAAAGGATTGGTGGATATGGTCGTGTACGATGAACAGGGTCAGGTGCTCAAAGATGCAGTCGTTTCGGTTGAAATGGTGAAGCACCAATTTGGATTTGGTTCTGCAGTAGATGCAACGCGGTTCATGAACGATGTCATTTACCGCAAAAAAGTATATGAGCTTTTCAATGAGGTAGTTCTTGAAAACGACTTGAAATGGCCTTCCTTTAACCCCAATCCAAGCCTGAATACCACCAGGACATTGGATTCACTGGCACGCCACAAGATTGCGGTACGTGGGCACAACCTGGTATGGCCCAGTTTTAATTACAACCTGGCCTCACTGAAAACACTGAGCACCAATCCGGTAGCCTTCAGAACAGAAATTGAACGGCACATAGACCAGGCCACCCTGTATGCCAAGGGAAAAGTCATTGATTGGGATGTGCTGAACGAACCCTATACCAATACTGAATTTCAGGCCATTCTGGGCAATGATGTGATGGCCGACTGGTTTAAAAGGGTTCGTCGGAACGACCGAAAGGTTAAATTATACATCAATGACTATTCCATTCTGAGCGCCGGAGGAATGGATCTAAACCATCAGAATGGCTATTTCGACATCATCAAATCCATTGACAGCAAAGGGGGTAAAATTGAAGGAATCGGCATGCAAGGCCATTTTGGAAGTGACCTGACACCCATCACCAAAGTATATTCCATTCTGGAACGATATGCCACCCTGGGCAAGGAAATAAAAATCACCGAACACGATATCGATGTGACCCAACGGGCCGTTCAGGCGGATTACACCCGGGATTTCATGACCATCGTATTCAGTCATCCATCCGTTAAATCATTTTTAACCTGGGGTTTCTGGGCAGGCCAACATTGGATGCCGGAAGCTGCCTTCTATGCAAAGGATTGGACGATCCGCCCCCATGGTGAAGCATGGAAAGAGCTGGTATTCAACCAGTGGTGGACCAAAAAGATGGATAAGACCACCGATGCGGAAGGGAAAGTAAGTTTTGATGGCTTCCTGGGAACTTATAAGTACACCATTACTTCGGGGAATAAAGTAAGAACCGGAACATTCAGCATCAACAATTCCAAGCAAAGTGCCCTGCCCAATCAGGTCATCCTATCGTTTGACACCAGCATTCCTGACAACATAAGCATTACTACCACCCAGCCAGCCTGTCTGTGTGAAGGTGAGAATGTTACTTTGAATGCAACGACAGGAACAGGACTGACTTACCAATGGTTTCGCGGATCGGAATTACTGCCCGATCAGACAGCAAGCCTGGTGGCCAGCCAGTCAGGTTTTTATTCAGTGAAAGTGAGCAAAGGTTCAATCGAATTCACTTCTGCCCCAATTGAAGTAGTGGTAAATCCTATTCCAAAGGCAGAGATCACTACATCGGGAGATCTTTCCTTTTGTCCGGGCGGGAAAGTAAAACTCAGCGCCAATGTTTCCAATGAGCTGACATATACGTGGATGAAGGGAACAACCAAGATCCAGGGATCGGTTACTTCACTTGACATCAGTGAAAGCGGAAGCTACAAGCTGGTGACCAATGCCTATGGATGTTCAGCCACATCAGCCCCTGTTGCCGTGAATGTGTATGCAGCCACTGACCCTGCCTGCACAAACGGAGTGGAAGATTATCAGAATTCAATCAAGGTATACCCCAATCCTTTTAAAGATCAACTGATCGTGGAGACCTCCACCTTAAACGGATCTCCTTTTATGGCTGAACTATTTGATGCCACTGGAAGCCTCCTTTTCAAACAACAACTGGATAAAGAAACCACACGAATCAGCATCCCGGTAGCGACCTCTGGATTTTATATCTTGAGGGTCAGCAACAAGGATATGATCAAAAATTTTAAACTCAACTCCTATTAAGCCAATCCATTCGCTATGAAATACTTCACGCTTCTCATCCTGCTCTTGGCAGGCTCAGCAATGGCACAAAGCCCTGCCAACCGCATCCGGTTTAATCACCAGGATCTGTTCCTGAGTGGCTCAAACGCCGCATGGATCAACTTCGCCAACGACATTGGTCCCGACAGCGAACTCAACCTGGAAGGTTTCAGAAAAATATTTGCCGATCTGCATGCAGCAGGAGGAAACTCCATGCGTATCTGGCTTCATACAACCGGCGCCCATTCACCCCTGTTCAATACGGCAGGTGATGTGACAGGCCCGGGCGAAGGCACCATTGCCGATGTAAAGGCCCTGCTCGATGTGGCATGGGAAAACAATGTCGGGCTGGTGCTGTGCCTTTGGTCGTTCGATATGCTACGCAAAAAAAATGGGGAACTGGTTACCAGCCGGGCTAAAAACATTCTGTCCAATCCAGAAGCCACAAAAACCTATGTGAACAAGTCACTGATCCCGATGGTAAAAGCGTTAAAAGGACATCCGGGCATCGTGGCATGGGAGATATTCAATGAACCTGAAGGAATGAGCAATGAATTTGGCTGGGAGTTTAATGAGCATGTACCCATGTCCGATATACAGCGATTCATCAACCTCTGTTCAGGTGCGATTCACCGAACCGATCCATCTGTGAAGGTAACCAATGGCTCCTGGAGTTTTAGGGCATCAAGCGATGTAGGTGACAAGAATATGAACTATTACACCGATGCCCGCCTGATACAGGCTGGCGGCGATAAAGACGGGACTCTGGATTTTTACACCGTGCATTACTATGATTGGGCCAAAGAAGCATTGTCGCCTTTTCATCATGATGCGGCCTACTGGAAATTGGACAAGCCATTGGCCATTACAGAGTTTCATCCCAAAACAACTTTCGGCGTCAACGAGCTGTTGCTCCATGATGAACTTTACAAACGGGGATATGCAGGGGCTCAATCATGGAGCTGGACCGATACGAACCATGAGAAAATGCTTGCCAACATGAAGGACGTCTATGGAAAGTATCCCAAAGACATTGAAATCAAAAAATAATTGACCATTGACTGATTGACAATTTACCATTTGCCCTCCGATGATGCGTAAATCGTAAAATAGTAAATAGTAAATAGTAAATAGTAAAATCGTAAATCATTAATCTATCATCATGTTAAAAAATACATTTTCCTTTCTCCTGATCCTGCTGTTCTCAGCCGGAGTATTAGTTGCCAAACAAAAAGCAGTTTCTTCGAAAAAATTCAAATCAACCGATATAGGCCATCCTGCCCTGGCTGGTTCAACCAATAGCCAGAATAATGGCTTGAGCATTATAGCCGGAGGTGCTGACGTGTGGGGTACCAAAGACGAATTCAGGTTTTCGTATTTTGAACAAACAGGTGATTTTGATTTCATGGCCCGGATAGAAAGCCTTTCGGCACCCCATTTATACACCAAAGCCGGTTTGATGGCCCGTGAAGAACTGTCGGATAACAGCCGCCACATCTTCTTCCAGGTATTCCCGAACAACAAGGCACGCAACAAAAACAACGGAGGCTATGAGTTCCAGTACCGTCAGACAAAAGGGGGCGAAATGAAGGCCGTATATCCCTCCAAGATCGATGGAGCGCCTGAGTTCCCCGTCAACTATCCCAATACCTGGATCAGGCTTAAAAGAGCCGGCAATGACTTCACCGGGTATAACAGTGCGGATGGGAAAGCATGGAAAGTTTATACCACCTACACGATGGATTTATCCGAAAAGCTATACCTTGGATTGGCAGTTACCTCCCACAATGCCAGTGAGAGCGCTACAGCCGTATTCAGGGATATTTCAACCATAAAGTAGCAGGGGGCTTGGGGCTTGGGTTGTTGCAAAATATCAGCGATACAGAAAGTTATCGGTCAGACATTTATTTTAAGTTAATTCGTCATTATATGCAAAAAAAGATCTATTTCCTGTTTTTTCTCCTGACCATGGCAGCAGCTGGTTTCGCTCAGAAACAGGAGGCAGAAAGCGCCACCCTGGCTGGCGGGGCCACCAAAGTAGCCAGTAGTGAGGCTTCTGGAGGCTACTATGTTGCCCAGAATGACGGGAATCTTACTTTCAACGTAACATTGGCTGAAGGAGCCTCCTACAACATTTACCTCCAGGTTGCATCGCCTTACGGAATCAAGTCCAACAACCTGGTAGTAGACGGGAATATCATATCCTTCAACACAGCCCTGAATGCAAGTTACATACACCTTAAAGTAGTCAGCTTCCTGCAACTGGCAGCGGGAGCACATACCATTCAAATTACCAAGTCCTGGGGATGGATCAACATCGATTACATCGAATTCGAAAAAGCAGATCCTGCCAGCCGGTTCAACATTAACAAAGCACTGATTACGCCCAATCCAACGGATGAAGTGACGAAATTATACCAGTTCCTTTACGACAATTACTGTAAGAAAATCATTTCCGGGGTGATGGACATGGCCGATGCCGAATGGCTGAAAACCAACACGGGCAAATATCCTGCCCTGGTGGGCCTGGATTTCATGCAGACAGGCCGTGGATATACCTGGTACAACGATGACACCCCCTTTCTGCAGGCCCAGGCCTGGTATGCCAAGAATGGCATTCCGGCCATGTGTTGGCATTGGCGTGACCCCTCGCACAAGACTGAAGCCTTCTATACCAAAGACACCCCATTTGACATTTCAAAGATCTCAGATCCAAATTCAGCGGAATACATCGCCATGATCAAGGACATCGATTACACAGCCGGACTGCTGAAGAAATTTCAGGACAACCATATTCCTATTCTCTGGAGACCCTTGCACGAAGCGGCCGGTGGCTGGTTCTGGTGGGGTGCCAAGGGTGCTGCCCCCTGTAAAAAACTATGGCAGGTGATGTACGACCGCATGGTCAATTACCACGGTCTGCACAACATGATTTGGGTATGGACCCGCGAACCCAATGATGATGCCTGGTATCCCGGTGATGCCTATGTGGATATCGTAGGACGCGACATCTATAAAACCGGAGACCACGGTTCCCAGATCACTGAATTCAATGATATGGCCAGCAGGTATGGGGGAAAGAAAATGATCACCGTAAGTGAATGTGGTTCGATGCCCGATGCCGATAACCTGGTGAAGGATGGCGCAGGATGGTCCTATTTCATGCCCTGGTATGGCGATTTTGTGAGAAGCAGCACATACAATTCACTGGACTTGTGGAAGAAGCAATTTGCAAGTGAATATGTGTTAACCCTTGACGAGATGCCCAACCTGAAAACATACAGTGCGCCTGCCTTTTCAATGGTGGGACCCTACTGTACTGGTGCAAGCATACCGGCACTTCCAACCACTTCCACCAACGGAATTACAGGAACCTGGAGTCCGGCCATCAACAATACGGCAACCACGGACTATACTTTTACGCCCACGGCAGGCCAGAATGCCACCCTGGCCCAGATGACCATTACCATTGTTCCACTGGTCAAACCGACCTTTGCAGCAGTAGGCCCTTTCTGTGCAGGTGGAACGATCGCTGCATTGCCAACGACCTCCACCAACGGCATTCATGGCTTCTGGAGCCCAGCTATCAACAATACAAATACCACAGAATATACCTTTACTCCAGATGAAGGGCAGTGTTCGACAACAACCCGCTTGACAATGGTCGTTGCAACGAACCTAATCCCTGAATTTGCAGCAGTTGAAACTTACTGTGCAGGTGCAACAATTCCAGCCTTGCCGACTACTTCACTCAATGGCATTCAGGGAACCTGGAGTCCTGCCGTTGACAATACACTGACAACAGAATACACCTTCACCCCGGCGCTGGAATGTGCTGCAGTCGTTAAGGTGACCATCCACATTGACCAGCCAGTTGCCCCCACTTTTACTTCTGTTGGACCATACTGCGTCGGATCAACGATTACCGCCCTTCCAACTATTTCCAGTAACGGTATTTCAGGAACCTGGAGTCCGGCCCTGAGCAATACGGTAACGAAAGAATATACTTTTACTCCAACTGCCGGTCAATGTGCCGCCACTGCCAGGATGACCATCATCATTGATCCGCTTGTTACCCCCACCTTTGCGGAGGTAGGACCCTATTGTGTAAGGTCAGCGATTCCCGAATTGCCGACTACTTCAATCAATGGCATTAACGGGAAATGGAGCCCCGCCTTGAACAATACGGCGATGACTACCTATACCTTTACCCCCGATGCTGGTCAATGTGCCAGGACAGCTAAATTAACGATCACCATTGAGCCGAAGCTTAAACCCACCTTTACAGTCCCATTGACCTATATGCAGGGAGCAACAATTGCCACTTTACCAGGCACTTCCATCGAAGGCATTGGCGGAACCTGGAGTCCTGAACTGAACAACCAGGCAACGACAGATTATACCTTTACCCCTACAGCAGGGCAATGTGCAGTATCAACTGTTTTAACAATTGCCATAAACCCAACGGACGTACTGGAACCTCTGAGCCAAAGTCATGCGGCCATTAGGGTATTTCCCAGCATTTTTGAGTCCCAGTTCAACATTCAATCTGATGAAAGCATTCAATCCATTTCAGTATACAATCAATTGGGTATCGAAATAAAAACAATGCATCCAAACAGCACTCATTTTGTGGTTTCCTTGTCGGGATTTCCTTCGGGAGTCTACCTGGTGAAAGCCGATCAGCAAGCAACCATTAAAGTGATTAAAAGATAAAGCAATTTACAATTTAACTATTTACAATTTAACCATCTAACCATTCAACCATCTAACCATCTAACCATCTAACCATTTAACCATTTAACCTATAAAAACCATATGAAGACCACCCAATTAACCACATTCCTTGTAGCCCTATTGTTCAGCTTTTCAGGAACCAAAGCCTTTGCCCAAAAGGCAAGCGTTCAGATTTATCCTGAAGTAAAGCGACAGATTATTCAATCCATTGGTGGTAATTACTGCCAGGCCAATTATTCTGAACATGCAGCCGATGCCATTGGCAATGAAACCTTGCGCGAGTTCAGGCCCAGCCATGTACGGGTAGCCCTTCCCATGCGCTTGAGAAAAACCCCTTTCCAGGATTACCGTGGGAAGAACTTCACCTCTCAGCCTTTGGTCATCGAAGTACTGGATGAATTGAAACGCATGAAGAATGAATTCGGGGTCAAGAATTTCACCATCTCCGTTTGGGATTTGCCCGATGAATTCATGGTTGATCCATCCAAGAAAGCACAACGCGTTATCAAGCCTGAGTCATATGATGAAGTCATACAAATGCTGACCGACTTCTTTCTGAAAGCCAAAAATGAGTATGGCGTTGAGGTGGATCAGTTTTCATTCAATGAGTCGGATGGTGGCTACCAGATTATTTTTTCACCTGAGGCTACCATTGCCTTTGTAAAAAAGGCCGGAATGAAATTTGAAGAAGCAGGGCTGAAAACCAAGTTCCTTTTGGCAGATACTGCTCAGACCAAAGGAACGGTTGAATTCGCCACCCAGATCATGGCCGATCCAACCATCTGGAAATACATCGGCCCACTGTGTTTTCACAGCTGGTGGTCGGAAAGTATGCCTGACAATGAATTTGAACGCGTTGCCGGAATGGGAAAGGCCTGGAACAAGGAAGTCTGGTGCAGTGAACTGGGCTTCGATGCCATGTCGTGGAAAATAAAAGACATGAACAAGAGCTGGGATTATGCCCTTCGATTTGCCAAAATATCGCACCGGATGATGAAATATGCGGAGGTGCAGGTTTCACTCTACTGGACATGGCAGAACAATTATGAAATCATGTCGGAAGACCTACAGAATAAATATCCTTCCTATTACATGACGCTCCACCAGGTCGATTTTCTCAATACAGGCACCCAGGTTGTATTTACCTCCAGTTCCAATCCCGATGTATTGTCTATTGGAGCCATTCGCCCCGATGGCAAGCGCGTTCTGCAACTGATCAACATGAAAAAGGAAGCCATAACAGTGGATGTTTCAGGATTTGATTCCCCTTCAATTGATGCCACCATCACCACACAGGCCAATAACTGGGAAATAGTCAAAAACATATCCAAATCAAAAAGCGGTAAAGCAGAATTGAATCTGAAAGCAGAATCGGTCAATACCTTTGTGTTTAATTAAAGGCAGGGGACAAGGAGAAGGGAAAAGGGAAAAAGGAAAAAGAGAAGGTGAGATTATGAGAATTTGAGATTATGAGATTATGAGAATTAAATCCAGCCCGTCCCAAGATATGCACGCAACTTTAAACTTTAAACTTTAAACTTCATTATGAAGTATTTAAACCATCCATGGATCTTTCTACAGTTATCAGTTCTGATAACTGTTGTAGTGAAAATCCCACATCTTGGATTGCCCTTTTTCATGGATGAGGCGTTTTCCTATATTCCTGCCATCCAGGAGATGGCCAAGGTCGGTCCCAGTATGTGGCCAGGAACTATTCCAATGGACTTCTCCAAAGGGCACCCACTGTTATTCTATTTCCTGAATTCGCTGTGGATGAAATTCATTGCTCGTGACTCTGTAATCCTGATGCGCTTGTTTCCCTTGTTGATTTCACTCCTGGCCTTGTATGTGTTTCACCGTTTTGCCAAACGGCATACCAACCTGTTGCTGGCCAATGTGGCTGTTGTGTTGCTTTCAGTCCAGCCCCTGTTTTTAGCACAAGCCAGCCTAGTCTTGCCAGAGGTCATGCTATTTATTCTTTTTATGCTCGCATTTGATAGTTACCTGTCGCATAATTACGGATTATATGCCTTGTATGGCTCCCTGATCATGCTCACCAAGGAGACTGGTGCAGTCTTTGTCATGGTATTTGGATTGGCCTATCTAGTGGAGAATTACCCATCCTGGAAAACCAAAATCTTCTGGCCTAACTTGTTGATGTTCGCAATTCCCGTATTGGTTTACCTGCTGTTTCTGATCATTCATTATCAGGTATTCGGAGTTTTCTTTTTTGCCGAACACCTGGGTTATATTACCATGAACAGCGCCCAGGTGACCTTCAAATTCAATTCAGCCACTTCTACCCTCTTTTTGGCGCATGGCCGTAACCTGATCTTTTTTGCCTCCCTCCTGGCTCTGATGGTCCTTCTATTCAAAAAAAAGAAAATTGAATACCGACGCTTGCTGATTTTGATCCTTGTAATTATATCGGCTTACCTGATTTTTACGATTCTGAATTTCTTTACTTATCGGTATGTTTTCCCCGTCATGGGCATTTCACTGCTGGCCTCACTGGTGCTGATTCAACAGCTCAAAATAAAGTCTCAGGCGATAACTATTGGATTGATTGTCTGCCTGCTGTCGGTTTCAGGTTACTATTCTGCCACCAAACGTGGCCAGGGGGATGCTGATCTGGGATATACCGAATTCCTTGTGGTCCATCAACAAATGATCAAATACTGCGAACAACAAACCTGGTATGACAAAGAAATCGGGGCTGGATTTAATATGGTATTGGGTATGAGAGACTTTTATGGACATTACCTGTCAACGGACAAAAACTTTCACATGCATCATTTACCTGGCATTGTGAATCGTGATTTGATTATCTATGATTCAACAACCACCTCTGCAGAAATGCCCGAAAATGAGAAAAATAAACTTACTTTGATCAAACGCTTTGAATACAAAAAATATTGGGGTGAAATATACAGCGCCCCAGTTAACGAAATTACTCAACTCAATCAATAACAAGCACTATGAAAAACTTATTCATCGCCTTACTTCTCTGCGCCGCAATGGCTGCTCAGGCAGGGAAACCCGTTCCATCTGATCCGAAGGCCACCGCCGAAACCGTTAAACTGTACCAAAAGATGCTCAAGCTTCAACCCAAGGGAATGATGTTTGGCCACCAGGATGACCTGCCCTATGGAACTTCCTGGTATGACGTGCAAGGACGATCTGACGTCAAAGAAGTCTGTGGCGACTATCCCGCGATATTTGGCTGGGAGTTGGGACATTTAGAATTGAACCATGCCTACAGCCTTGATTCGGTGAAATTCAGCAATATCAGTGGCTGGATCAAACAAATGAACTCCCAGAGAGCCATCAATACCATCTCCTGGCATTTCCGCAATCCGCTCACCGGTGGAACGGCCTGGGATACCAGCTCTAAAAAGACTGTTGCCTCCATGTTGCCCGGGGGTGAGAAGAACCAACTATACAACCAGTATCTCGACAAGCTGGCTACCTTTATGTTGGGACTGAAAGACAACAAGGGCAAGTATATCCCTATACTGTTCCGTCCCTTCCACGAACACACCGGGAGCTGGTTCTGGTGGGGTAAAGACCTTTGTACGGTGGCCGAATACAAAGCCCTGTGGCGATATACGGTCAACTACCTGCGCGACACGAAAAACATCCACCATCTGTTGTATACTTATTCTACTGGCAGTATTTCAACTCCTGAGGAATACCTTGAACGCTATCCCGGGGATGACCTGATTGACCTGGTTGCCTTTGACTCCTACGATGGTGCAAAGGACTTTACCACCAGCCTGGCCAATTGCTGCAAGATAGTATCCAAAATCGGCGCCGAGAAAGGCAAGATTGCTGCCATCAGCGAAGTGGGAGGACACATCGAAAAGAACCCCGAATGGTGGACCAAAATATTGCTCGAAACAGTGCGTCCTTACAACATGGCCTATGCATTGGTTTGGAGAAATGCCTACAAGAGCACCAAGGAAATAGCGTATGCTCCCGCCAAAGGCGCCCCCAGCGAACAGGATTTCGTGAAGTTCTATAAGGACCCCAAGACATTGTTCTTGAAAGATATTAAGTAAAGGGTTGTATTGTTAAAGAGTTGAATGGTTAAAGGGTTGGATAATTAAATATTTAATTTTTAACCATTCAACCATCCAACCATTCAACCATCTAACCAATTAACCATCCAACCATTTAACCATCCAACCATTTAACCATCCAACCATCTAACCATTTAATCATCCAACCATCCAACTTATGAAAAGTTTCCTCATACTCTTTTTAGTCGTTTGTTCGTTTTCCCTTTCGCTCTACAGCCAACATCAAACGCAGGCCATTGATAAATCGATTCCATTACCAGAGCACCCGCGTCCCGATTTCATGCGTGCCGACTGGCTGAATCTCAACGGATACTGGAATTTCATGTTCGATAAACAGAATGTAGGCGAGACCCAGAAGTGGTTCGAAAATCCTTCCTCGTTCACCAAACAGATCCTGGTTCCCTTTCCCTGGGGCAGTCCACTTTCCGAAGTGGCCAACGAGGCTGACATTGCTTGGTATGCCCGTAAAGTGACCATACCAGAGGCCTGGAAAAACAAGCGCATCTTCGTAGTGGTAGGTGCCAGCGACTGGACTACTTCAGGTTGGCTGGCAGGCAAACCCGTTGGTTCAAATCGTGGTGGATATACTCCTTTCGAATTTGAACTGACCTCAAACATCAACTGGGGAAGCGAACAAAACCTGGTCTTTAAGGTCGATGACTCCAACCTTCCCTTTAAACTCTTCGGCAAACAGGGTTATGGTGATGTGAAAGGCTTCTGGCAAACCGTTTACCTGGAAGCCCGTGGAAGCAACTTCCCCGACATGATCCATTTCACCCCTGACATTGACAACAACAAGGTGAAAGTTGAAATGGCGCTTAACCAACCGGCAGACAAAGACACAGAGGTAAAGGTGACCTTCAACACTGGAAATGTCGCCCCCTTTACTGCCAAAATCAAAAAAGGCGATCAAACAGCCGTCTTTGAAATAGCTATCCCCAATACCCACCTGTGGAACCTCGACGATCCGTTCTTGTATGAAACCCAGGTATCGCTGCTGGTTGATGGCCATGAGCTGGACCTGGTTTCTACCTATTTCGGCATGCGTAAAATCAGCGTCACCAAGCTGCCCGGGAGCGATTACCCCTATGTGGCGCTCAACAACAAACCCATTTACCTTCAGCTGACCCTCGATCAATCCTATCATCCCGAAGGGTTCTATACCTTCCCCAGCGATGAATTTATGCGCAATGAAATCCTTATGTCCAAACAAATCGGGCTGAACGGAAACCGCATCCACATCAAGGTGGAGGTTCCACGCAAACTATACTGGGCCGATAAGCTGGGACTGCTGATCATGGCCGATGTGCCCAATTCATGGGGAGAGCCTGATGCAGACATGCAGAAAGAATCTGAATTTACGATGCGTGGCATGATCAAACGCGACTACAACCACCCCGCCATCTTCTCCTGGATCCTGTACAATGAAACCTGGGGACTGTTCTCCAAGAGAGACGGCAAACGGGCCTATTATCCCGACACACAAGCTTGGGTGGCCGACATATACAAAAAAGCCAAAAGCCTTGATCAAAGCCGCTTAATTGAGGACAATTCAGCCTGCAACAACGACCATGTGGTGACTGATATGAACTCATGGCACGCTTATCTGCCAGGTTATGGCTGGAAGAAAGAGCTCGATGACATTGATGCCAAAACCTTTCCCGGTTCGAAGTGGAACTTTATCGGGGGCAATACACAAGGCAGTCAACCCATGTTCAACAGCGAATGCGGCAACGTGTGGGGATATGAAGGCAGTACCGGTGATGTCGACTGGAGCTGGGATTACCACATCATGATGAACGAATTCCGCATGCACCCCAAAATGTGCGGCTGGTTGTATACCGAACACCATGATGTGATCAATGAGTGGAATGGCTATTACCGGTTCGACCGCTCCCGCAAATTCACAGGGATCGAAGATTTGATGCCGGGAATGACGATCAACGATCTCCACAACCCCTATTATATCAGCACTGGAAGCGAACTCTGTAAAACGACTATGCCTTCTGAAAGGGTGGCAGTTCCGGTTTACCTGTCTGTTTTGAATGATCAACTGGCTGCTTCCAACCTGGTGGTCCGTGCTGAATTGTGCGGATGGGATCAGCTGGGACGTTTTGAAGTGTATTCAAACTATTCGCTTACTGCACCCTACACCCCCTGGATGACCAAGGAAGTGGGCAAATTAACCGTACAGATGCCTGACAAGCAAGCCCTTGCCCTTCTGCGTATGAGCCTTGAAACCCTTTCAGGACAAGTACTGGCCCGTAATTTCACCAGCTTTAAAATATCCAATGGCCCCTCTCAGCGTACTGAAAACATTGAACAGAACGGCAAGCAACTGACCCTTGTACGATTTGCACCCAACACTTTCACCGCTGCGCAATGGACTCAAAAACAATGGAATGTGCTCGACGGACTAAAGGTCAATGGCGCAGGTGCCGGATTCTTTGAATATAAAGTGGCAATTCCAGCAAGCATCCATGCCGACCAGCTTTCTTCTGTGCGCCTGGTGGCAGAATTATCGTCCAAACAATTGTTTGGTAAAGACAAAAAGGGAGCTGCCAAAATCGAAGGTGACTACATGACTGGCAAAGGAACCAATGATCCGAGCCTGAATCCGAATTCATATCCCATGACCGACGAGAAGAAATTCCCCGGCAGGGTCACGATTTTCGCCAATAACATCTGCCTTGGCTCTTTCAACCTGGAAGACGACCCTGCCGACCATCGGGGCATTCTCTCCTGGAACGCTCAAAAACACGACAAGACCCTCAAGGAGGCTGGTTCATATGGCTACCTGGTTGAAGCCAACCTGCCAACTTCGATCATCCAGCCGGGAAAGGAAGTCCTGATCCGTTTTGAAGTCGATGCTGCCCTCTCATCAGGATTGGCCATCTACGGTGAAAACTTTGGCCGATATCCCCTTGACCCGACCCTCTGCTTTGAAATGAAATAATAACCTGAGTTCGATATAAGCAAATGAGTGTAAAAAGTAACAAAGTGACAAAGTCGCAAAGCAAAAACAGGCTAAATGAACAACTTCTGTGTCCTATTTTAGAAGCAATAATCCCTAAAATGGAGTGAAATGCTTAGGAACTTTGGAACTTTGGTGCTTTGTGACTTTCATTTGAAGAACATGTTTTTTATTTCGAACTCACGTTAATAGACTGTTCGGTCAAAATAGAACAAAGAAAATAGAGCACTGACATCAGAGGGTCAGTGTTCTATTTTTTTTGTTCACCCCTGTGAACTGCGCAAATACAGGCACCACCCCTGGCTGATGATTTAGTCACCTTTCCCTTGTACAATAAGTACTGTTTGAGTACTGTATGAATACTAATTCCTATATCTTTGTATAGGAACAGTACTTAAAGAGTACTTATTGTACGAAGTGGACATCCATCAAATACAATCAGGTGAAGCCAATGGGAGTTTTTTAGAAATAAACCTTTAGTAACCATTTTTCATACAAGGGTTCGTAGATGACCCCTGAGCTTGAGGAGTGGCTTTCGAACAGGGTGACGCGGTTGACATCAACTGTTCCGAAGTTAAATAACTGGTAATCATTGAGCAATCTATCTAAAGGACTGCGATCAGTGAGGCTCTTGATCCTTGCCAAAGTCAGGTGAGGCTTCAGTGGCTTTGGATCGAACAGAAAGCCGTTTTTCAAAAGCAGATCGTCCAAA
>DASXUZ010000167.1:0-2306 GCA_036504555.1 Prolixibacteraceae bacterium
AAGCAGCGCCGGTTCGGCCCCTTTGTCAAGCACCTTATTGATCAGATAATGTTGCATCAGAAAGCCAATCAGCATCATGACACCTATGGTTATCAATAAAGCAATCCACAAATTCCCTAAAAAATGCGCTGCAAAGGTCATACTAAGAAAAGCCCCGACAATAATCAAATCTCCGTGGGCCAGGTTGGTCAGTCCCATAATCCCAAAAACCAAAGACATTCCTATGCCGATGATTGCGTATAATCCGCCTAACAGAATTCCATTCAGTATGGATTGAATGATTTCCATATCACTATCTCCTTAATTGTCTTTCCCTTATCAATACTGTGCATATTTGTTTACACCGAAATAAGCATCTCCCACTTCCTGTTCCTGCAATTCCGATGATTTACCTTCCATTACAATTTTCCCTTTTAACATGACATAACTGTAATCGGCATATTTTAGGCTCCGTTTCAAATCCTGCTCCACTAAAACAATGGTAATGCCCTCACGATTAATTTGTTTAATCGTCATATATATATCCTTGATGATTACAGGGGCTAAGCCTAAAGAAATCTCATCACAAAATAAGAGCTTAGGTTCGGACATGATAGCCCTGGCAATGGCCAGCATTTGTCGTTGTCCGCCACTTAGATAAGTAGCTTCTTGTTTTGATTTTTCCCTTAGTACCGGAAATAGTGTATAGGCCTTTTCCAGCATTGCCGCTTTATTTTTTCTGACATGAGGCAAATAGGCCCCCATAATCAGATTTTCTTTCACAGTCATCTTTGGAAATACCTTGCTGCCTTCCGGAGACAGGGAAACACCTTTTGCGACAATTTCATGTGTCAGCATACCTCCAATTTCATCACTTAAAAACGAAATTGTACCACTGGTGGGTTTGTTTATCCCTAAAATTGTGTTTAACAGGGTGGATTTACCGGCACCGTTCGGGCCAATAATTGAGATAACAGAACCTCTTTTAATCTTCAAGGATATGTCATGAAGTGCCTGAAAGTCACCGTAGCTAACATTAAGCTTTTTTACTTCTAAAATCGTATTATCATTCATCATTCTTCGTCCGCCCCTAAATATACATCATGGACTTGCTTACATTGCATGACTTCTTCAGAAGAACCGCAAGTCAGATTCCTCCCTTCGGCAAGCAATAGTATCCTATCAGTGCCTTCACGCATAATTTTCAGTACATGCTCTATCCATATAATACTGATATTTTTTTCTTTAATTTTTTTTACTATATTAAGAATGTTGCCTACTTCCGATTCGGTCAATCCCCGGCAACCTCATCGAATAATAATATCTTAGGATGACTGACCAAGGCACGGGCAATTTCCAGTTTTTTACGATCTAAAAGCCCTAATTTACCTGCAAACCATTCTATTTTGTCACTTAATCCAGTCATCTCAATGAATTCAAGGGCTCTTTTTTTTGCTTCATTTTCACTAATTTGACCACCGTAAACGCCACCTACAATAACATTTTCAAATACAGTCATTTTTTCAAAAGGCCGGGGTACCTGAAAGGTCCGACCAAAACCCATTCTGCACCGTTCAGTGATAGTTTTTGCTGTAATATTTTCCCCCTGAAAAAAAATATCACCTTTTGTCGGCTGCACAATTCCTGTTAATATATTTAGCATCACTGTTTTCCCGGCTCCATTTGGCCCAATCACTCCTAGGATTTCATTTTTCATTACATCAAAACTGAGTGATTTCAGCACATGATTATTCCCAAACGAAATACAAATATCTTGAACCTTCAACTCTGCATCCATTGTTACACCTCCCTATCGTTGCAGTATTGTGTTGTGTAATCTTATTGCTGTTTTAAATTAAGTTTAAGTATCTGAAAAACATGTGTTTTGCAGATACTTAAACTTTAAGGAAACTACGGCAGCTACAATAACTCCAATATCACTATTCTTTAGCACCCGGAATGAGGGATATTGCCGGACCAGACAAGGGAACGATTGGCATTTTTTTATTGCTAATAATATTCAATTCCCACGGCCAGGTTTGACCTTTTACCCATTGACCACCAGTCACCATAGTCTCCGCCAAATTCTGATCATTATATTGAATGTGCCCGACCACGGTGTCGATATTCGTGGCTTTGATCGCTTCTCTGATTTTGTCATGATCAAGAGACTGCGCCCGTTTTAAAACGTCAACCAATATTTCCATGCTGGCATGTTTATAACCTAAGGTAGCCATCGGCTGTTTGCTTGTCATATCTGTCCACATTTTACCCAATTCCAGCGAAGTCTGCCCTGTAAGGGAAGATTTATTTCCAGACGTGGGAAT
>DASXUZ010000168.1:0-13301 GCA_036504555.1 Prolixibacteraceae bacterium
TTTGAAAAATGGATTGGCATTGTAATTGATTTGAACATTGCGAATTTGGAGAAAAAGTTCAGCTCCGGGTTCTTGGAAAATGAAAAGTTCACTTTAAAATTCAATATCATGAAAAACATTTCAGTCATCATCATCGGGTTGTCCCTTTTGTTTTATTGCACAACTGGTTTGTGCTATGGGGCAACGGACGACCAACCAGGGGCTCCTGCTACAGGCCCGGCTGGAAATTCAATCCAAGTGGTGAGTTCACCCGAACTGACCGGCCTGGCTACCAATTGGGCTGATGAATTTGCCCGCTTGAATCCTTCGGTGAAAATCACCGTGGGTGCCGTAACGGACATCCAGGGCAGTAACTCCCTCAGCTTCATGACCGATGAGAATCCTGCAGTGGTCACTGAGCAAAACACATGGAAAATGGTCGTTGGCCGTGATGCCACCGTGGGGATCATCAATGCCAGGAACCCGCTGTTGGAGCAGATCAATCGCCAGGGTATTTCAGCCGAAAAACTGGCACAACTTTTTTCGTCTTCCGATAAGCACAACTGGGGAAGCCTGATAAGCGGCAGTCCAGATGCACCTTTCAATACTTATTTTATTGAAAACGAGAAAGTAAATACAGCCATTGGAATCTTTACAGGGATCGACAATGCCAATGTTACGGGCAACAAGGTAAGCACGGCAGCTGAACTGATGTCGGCTGTGGAAAAGGATGTGAATGCCATTGGATTTTGCAAGCTGACCGATGTAAGGGATGCCTCAACGAATGGAATCATACAGGGGCTCCAACTGCTTCCCATTGATAAAAACATGAACGGGCGCATTGACAGTTTTGAAAATATCTATGGCTCGATGGATGCATTTACACGTGGTGTGTGGATCGGCAAATACCCATCAGCCTTGTGCGGAAATATTTATGCAGCCTCTGCCGTTCAACCTACCGATAAAAATACAGTGGCCTTCCTGACCTGGATCATCACCACCGGACAGAAATACCTGAACGATAATGGTTACAGCAACCTGGCAAGCCGGGAAGTGAAATTGAACATGGCTGTCCTGTACGGCGCTGAAATTGCTGTTGCCCAAACCAGTATCAAGTCATACAATGTATGGAACTGGCTGATCAGCCTGCTTGTGATTGGCCTGGTGGCCTCCATAACCATGGTCATCGTGAGCCACATCAAGGATCAAAAGCTGGCAGAACAGAATTCGGACTTTGATCTTACCCCGGTACTGAATGAAGATGCAATCATGGCCCCCAAAGGCTTGTATTTTGACAAAACGCATACCTGGGCATTCATGGAGGAAGACGGGAATGTGAAAGTGGGGGTGGATGATTTCCTGCAGCACATTACTGGCACCATTACCCGCATCGCGATGAAAAAGCCGGGGGAGAGCATCAGAAAAGGAGAAAAGATCATGACCATTGTGCGTGACGGCAAACAGCTGGAACTCTATGCACCCATTTCAGGGGTGATCAGGGAACAGAACCAGAGCCTTGTATCGGATTCCTCGCTGATCAATACCGCACCCTTTACCGAAGGATGGGTCTACCTGATTGAACCCAAGAACTGGCTCAGGGAGATTCAATTCATGTTCATGGCTGAAAAATACAAGGAATGGCTGGGTGACGAGTTTGCAAGACTGAAGGATTTCTTCTCGGCAACGGTTCGTACCAACACGGCTGTCTATGCACACATCGTTCTCCAGGATGGCGGGGAGCTGACCGACAATGTATTGGCAGACCTTGAGCCTGAAGTATGGGAAGATTTTCAAACCAAATTCATCGATGTTTCCCGATAGGTAGGGTGCATTTATTCAGAAATAAACAACCAAATTATCCCAAGATATGAGTATAGATCGGCGAATATTTTTTAAGACTGCTGCCCTGATCGGAACGTCCATGGTCATTGGAAAGACTTTTGCATCCGAGAAAACTGAGAGCAGTGAGATCGAGTTTCATGGAGTGCTGTATGATTCCACGCGTTGTGCAGGATGCCAGGAATGTGAGCGGGTATGTGCCGCGGCCCATGGTCTGCCCGAACCTACCGAGACGGTCGAAACGGGTAAGATTCGCAAGACCAGCGATACACAGCGTAGTGTGATCAACAGTTACAAGACCTCCAAAGGAGATGCTTTTGTGAAAAACCAATGTATGCATTGCAACGAACCCGCCTGTACGGCTGCCTGTCTGACCGAAGCCATGATGAAGACCAAGGAAGGGCCAGTGATCTGGAGGGGTGAGAAATGCATGGGATGTCGTTACTGCATGGTTTCGTGTCCGTTTGATACGCCCAAATTCGAATTCATGAGTACGAATCCCAAGATTGTCAAGTGCGACATGTGTTATGACCGGATCGTCAAAGGACAGCTGCCCGCCTGTGTGGAAGGTTGTCCGGCGGAAGCCTTGAAGTTTGGAACACGCAGGGAATTGATCGAGGAAGCCAGGAAGCGGATCGCTGCAAGTCCAGAGCTCTATGAGCATGAGATTTATGGGGAAAAGGTGGCAGGTGGTACCGGATTTCTATACCTGGCCGGGGCTCCGTACAAGGAAATAGGATTGAATACCACGCTTCAGAATTCGTCTTATCCAGAACTGACCAAGGGGTTCCTGTACAGCGTCCCCACTGTTGATGTTCTTTTACCGCCACTCTTGCTGGGATTGTATGCAGCAACTAAAAATAACCATATTAAAGAAGAAGAAAATGACTAGCCAGACATTCCCAATTGCGAAAGACAACGATGGAAAGTCCATCGGAAAATTTATATGGAGCGAATTAAAGCCCAGAGGTAAATGGCTTACCCCGTTTAATATTATTTCCATTCCCACCATCCTGTTGGGGATCGGCTTGATCGTGATCAGGTATTGGAAAGGACTTGGGGCGATCACCAACCTGACACAGGAAGTGCCCTGGGGTTTGTGGATCGGCTTTGACGTGGTAACGGGCGTGGCCTTTGCCGGGGGTGCCTATGTGATCACCTTCATGGTTTATATCATGAACATGAAAAAGTATCATTCGATCGTTCGGGTGACTGTGCTGAACGGCTTTTTGGCTTACGCGTTTTATACCGGGGCCTTGCTCCTTGACCTGGGACGACCATGGAACGTGGTGAATCCAATGATCGGGAACAATTTCGGCACCAGTTCGGTGCTGTTCCTGGTGGCCTGGCATTTTGTGCTCTACATGCTGGCTGAGCTGATTGAGTTTTCGCCCGCGATTGCCGAATGGCTTGGATCACGAAGGGCCAAACGCATTCTTTCGGGAATGACCATTGGGGCGGTCATCTTTGGAATAACCCTCTCCACGCTTCACCAGTCAGGATTGGGAGCGCTCTACCTGATGGCCAAGGACAAGATCCATCCACTGTGGTATTCTGAGTTCATCCCCGTCTTGTTCTTTGTATCCAGTATTTTCGCTGGACTTTCCATGGTGATCTTCGAGGGATCGATCAGTCACAAGGTGTTTTCAGACCAGATTGCCGATAAGGGTCACAAGGTACAAAAGGGGGTTGTCCACAGTTTGTCGAAGGTATGTGCGGTGACCATGTTTGCTTACTTCTGTCTGCAAATGATGGTGTTTATCCATACCAAACGCTGGGACCTGATCAATACCCCCATGGGCTACTGGTTCCTGCTTGAGATGATTGGATTCGTGTTTATCCCCATGGTGATGTTCTTTACCAGTTATCGGACTGGCAACATTTTAATGATACGCATTGCAGCCATCCTGACAATGATCGGGGTTGTGATGAACCGTTTGAATGTGACGGTCATTGGTTTCAGGTGGGATGCCGCCGTTCACTATGTCCCGTCATGGATGGAAATTGTGGTTACCCTGGCCGTGATATTTACTGAAATATGGATTTTCAGATGGATAGTCAACCGTATGCCGGTATTGCGCGAATCACCCGAATGGGCTCGTGAAAAGGAATAAATTAATCAGCCCTCACGCTTGACGTGAGGGCACAAAACTAAATACAATGGAAGGATTCACTTATCACAACATATTCGAAACGAAAGGGTTCGAATATCTGGCCATAGCCATTTTCTTTCTTATTCTGATTCCATTCTGGATCTTGCTGAACAAGAAAGTAACAGTAGCGAAGCAGATTCAACATTCTTTGGGCGCGCTGACGGTCAAATCACTGCGTATTCCACAAGGGCTGTTTTACAGCAGGCTGCATACCTGGGCTCACCTGGAAAGAACAGGGGTTGCCAAAGTTGGTCTCGATGATTTGTTGGTGCACCTCACGGGAGAGGTCAGATTTAACCGTCTGAAAACTTCGGGTGATCAGATCAGGAAGGGCGATTTACTGGCTGAGATTGAGCACAAGGGGAAGCTGCTCAAGATATTTTCACCAATCTCGGGCGAAATCATGGAGGCCAATTCTATGCTTGCCGAGTCGCCTGAGTTGATCAATGAGGACCCCTACGTCAAGGGGTGGATGTATAAAATCAAGCCCGTCAGCTGGGTGGCTGATACCCATACCTATTTCGTGGCTGAGGATGCTACCAAATGGTCGATGCAGGAGCTGGAAAGGTTCAAGGATTTCCTGTCCGCTTCCTTGGGTAAATACTCACCGAAGGCTTCCAATCTCACTGCCAACCTGATTATGCAGGATGGAGGGGAATTGCGTGACCAACCGCTTTCGGATCTTCCCGAGGAGGTTTGGCAAGATTTTCAGCAGGACTTCCTGGACAAGAAATCCTTTCGCGGGAACAAGAATTGCCTCAATCATCAGAAGTAGGTTTCGGATGATCGGGGACCGATGTCAAGATTAAACAGTTTAAAGCAAAAGCGATGGTGGATTCACATCGCTTTTGCTGCTTGAAACAAGAGAACAATGGATTTGAAATAACGGATTAAATTTCAATCAAATGGAAGCGATTAAGAAAAATAAAAGAGAATGGAATGTGGTTTTAAGGGGGGCGAGTGGTTTAAAGACAGATTTCTATTCCAATAAACTGGAAGGGATACCAGCAAGCAATGGAACGTGGATTTACAAGGGCCTGGAAGATCCCGAGAGCTATGGACAGGTGAAGGTTCCAATCAATTGGAACGGATTAAAAAGAAATGAAAGATGATGGGTGATCGATTAACATCCATTAGTTGAATGGACGTTCTATTCACTTATTCTATTATTTATGAATTATTATAAACAAAAGTAGAATAGTTGAACTTGTTTTACGAAATTTGGAAGTAATTTAGCATTCGATTAAATGAATTAAGAAGACCGTCATGAGTTGGTTTGAAAAAATGGCCCATAAGAACAATGTCGGCAGCCCGATATTTAAAGGATATGTAAAATTTCGCTCTTCCATATACGGAAGGGTGGTATTTATCATTACCATTTCATCGCTTTTTTTGTTCATCTCCTTTGGTATCATCTTCCGCTCGGTCAATGAGGAATACATGAAATCGGTCATCAGTGAGAATGGGAATAACATCGGGTTTCTGGTTGAAGGGGCCTTGTATCGTTCGATGCTGGAGAACAACCGGACCTCGCTGCAAAGTACACTGGATGTGATCAATACCATGTCGGGCATTGACGATGTGAACATGTACGACAATAAGAACAACCTGGTCTATACCTCGATTTCAAACGATACCACCAATCACAGCAACCCGGATTGTAAGAGCTGCCACAAGGATTTTGCCACCATGTTCTCCACCAAGGCACGGTCGTACCGGATTATAGATGCCGACAGCGAGTGCATCATGAACCCGAACAATAACAATAGCAGGCATCTTTTAATCAAATCGCCCATCTTGAACACTCCGTCCTGCTATACAAGCGCTTGTCATGCGCACAATCAAAGCGAAGAGGTACTGGGATCACTGATCATCAAAATGCCCCTCAAGGGCCTTGATTCGGCGCTTAAAAAATCGACCACCGATTATACCCTCCTGGCTGCCCTGATGACCTTTCTGCTGCTGGTATTTTTGATCCTGTTTACCAACAAGAAAATCAAGAACCCATTGAATGCGCTGATCAAAGCCAGTGAAGCCGTTGCGAAGGGCGACAAGAGTACCAGGCTGGAGATCAAGCCCAACCAGCTTTCGGATATGCGGATGGTTTCCTATGCTTTTAACGGCATGCTTGACAATCTACAGACGGCCAACAATGAGCTTCAGAACTGGTCGCAGCAGCTCGAATACAAGGTTCAGAAGAAGTCGGAAGAATTGGGACAGGCACAAAACGAACTGATCAACATTGAACGGATTGCCTCACTGGGTAAATTATCACTTTCGGTGGCTCACGAGATCAACAACCCCTTGTCTGGAATCCTAATCTATACCAAGCTGATATATAAGCAACTGACCAACCAGGAGATTGAACCTGTCAAGAAGGAAGCGATGCTTAAACATCTGAAGCTCATTGAGAACGAGACCAAGCGTTGCGGTGATATTGTCAAAGGCTTGCTCGATTTTTCGCGCAAAGATCAGAATGGGTTTGAGCCCAGGCACCTGCACGAAATCCTGCTTGAAACCTATGAATTGATGTCTCATCCGATGAAGGTGGCCAACATTAGCTTTCTGTCCGATTTTAATGCAAAGGCCGATCTGATCAATTGCAGTCCCAACCAGATCAAGCAGATTTGCATTGCCATTTTGGTCAACGCATCGGAAGCTGTGGGCGAAAACGGGGAAGTGTTGTTCAGGACCTTCAACCCGGATGAAGATCATATACGGATCGAAATCACCGACAACGGACTTGGGATTGCCGAGGATGACATCCCCCATATTTTTGAACCTTTCTTTTCGACCAAGGAGAAAGAAAGCGGCATTGGCCTGGGTCTGGCGATCGTTCACGGCATTGTTCAAAGCCATAAGGGGAAGACGGCCGTGAAATCAATCGTGGGAAAAGAAACCACCATCTCAATTACCTTACCATTGATACGGACATAAGGAAACTAACTACTATGGCAAAGAAAATCTCCATACTCATCGTTGATGATGAAGAATCAGTCAGAGACTCATTGTATAACTGGTTTATCGAAGACGGTTACCGCGTTGAATGTGCCGAGAATGCGCGGAAAGCCTTGGCAATGCTTGAATCCGATACTTTTGACATCATCCTGGCCGATATCAAAATGCCCGGGATGGACGGATTGGAAATGCTCAAGCGGATCAAAACCTTGCGAAAAGAATCCATCGTCATTGTGATGACCGCCTTTGCCACGGTAGATACAGCCGTTCAGGCATTGAAGGACGGTGCCTTCGACTACGTGACAAAGCCCTTTGATCCAGACGACCTCTCTCACCTGATCCGCAATGCCTCCAAGCAAATTTCTCTGATGGAAGAAAACGAAATCCTCAAGGACAAGGTGGTCTCGCTCGAGAACGTTGAAGACCTGATCGGCAACAGTGATGCCATGCAGCGGGTACTTCGGGAAATTGAGAGTGTAGCTCCATCGAATGCTTCGGTCATCATCACGGGCGAAAGCGGAACGGGAAAAGAGCTGGTGGCAAGGGCCATTCATGCCAATTCACCGCGCAAGTTCTTTCCCATGGTGAGCGTACATTGCGGAGCCTTGAGTGAAAGCCTGTTGGAGAGTGAGTTGTTTGGACACGAGAAAGGCGCCTTTACAGGGGCTGTTTACAATCGTAAAGGCAGGTTTGAGATGGCCGACAGTGGTACCATTTTCCTGGACGAGATCGCCACCATTTCACCCAAGATGCAGGTTGAATTACTGCGTGTATTGGAAAGCAAGAGTTTCATGCGCGTGGGGGGCAACAAGGAAATCACTTCCGACTTCAGGGTGATTTGTGCCACCAACAGGGATTTGAAAAGCATGGTCGAAAAAGGGATCTTTCGGGAAGACCTTTTTTACCGGCTCAACGTGGTCAACATCAGTGTGCCTCCCTTGCGTGACCGCATAGAAGATATACCACTGCTGGTGGATTATTTTATACACAAGTATTGCAGTTCCATGAACAGGCTGCTGATCACCATCGACGCATCAGCCTTGAAACGATTGGAAGAATTCCCCTTCCCTGGCAATATCCGCGAACTGGAGAACATGATCGAGCGGGCCATCGTAGTGGGCAATGGTAAAAAGATCAGCCTGAAAGACCTTCCCCTGGGTAAAACGGTCATCCGTCCCAGCTATGAAAGCCTCGATGACCTGGAAAAGAACCACATTTCTCAAATCCTTGACAAGTATAACTGGAACATTTCGGCTGCAGCCAAAGCCCTGAAAGTGGACCGGGTAACCCTCTACAACAAAATAAAGAAATACGATTTAAAGCCTGCAAAATAAAAAAGTTCAAAGTTCCAAGTTTAGAGTTCCCCCGAGGACTCGGGGCGTACCGATCTAAATGCAACCATGCCCCGAGGACTCAGGATGGAACGTGGAACCTGGAACGTGGAACTTGAAACTTGAAACCTTAAACTTTGAACTCTCTTACAAATATCACGTTAATTTCTTTTGGTTATTTCGAGCAGGAACTGCTTGAGATGGTTGTGGAGGATGTGGAACGTGAATTTTCGCTTCCTGTAAAAACGCGGGAAGGCCATTTGGATCTAAGTGAGTTTTATGATTCCGCCCGAAGACAATATGATGGCAACCGGCTCATCCATGAAATTGAGGCAAAGTTCGCTTCCGATAATGAGAAGACCCTGGGACTGTTTAATGTTGATCTGTTCATCCCCATTCTTACCTATATCTTCGGGCAGGCATTCTTAGGCGGACGCTCCGGTATTGCCTCCATCTACCGCCTGAGCAATGAGCGATACGGTATAAAGGGAGATGAAAAAGTATTTGTGGACCGAATCCGCAAGGAAGTGATTCATGAACTGGGCCATACCTTTGGGCTGATTCACTGCCGTAATACGGCCTGTGTGATGAGATCCAGTACCTATGTTGAAGACATTGATCAAAAAGGGGCTGAGTTGTGCAGTGATTGCAGGTCTGCCTTGAGGCTTGAATAGGAGAGGGACAAGGTTGAAAAAATGTTTATCGAAACTTGAAGTTAGAGAATAATGGGTGTATTAAAGGACTGGATTTTAAGAAGTAAGAATGACTTGGCTGACCTCATTTTAGGGGTTTCAGCAATAATGTCATTTTGGTCTAATTTGAGATTGATCCCCATTGTTATTTTCACCATCAATATTTTTGTATTTAAACGACACATAAAATCAAGCTTGGTTTTCCTGGCTATTGCGAGTACCTTGTGGATTTACTCTTTGATTCCAGATCCTGAGCTGGAGGCTCAGATAAAAGAATTTAATAGAAAAGGCTTTCATGCAAAGATGCAGGCGAAAAGTCAGAATAGAATCAATATTCTTGCACAAAATATTGATGAATATAAAAGAGTGCATGGACATTTACCCCAATCATTACAAGTGATGCAGAAGAACTCTGATATCGCGGATGTTTCATTTAAAGCAACAGAAGGCAGTGTTTTTTGGGCTTTTTACTATTATGAGATTTTGGATTCTACCCACTATTATTTAGGAGGTGTTGGGAGAGATGGATTACCTAAAACAAAGGACGATATCAGGCCAAATAAGGACCAATTATTTGAAGATCACCAATAGAAATTGTATAAAATGATTGCTCAGTGAAAATAGCCTTAAAATCCTAAGGTGTTAATTCTATTGTATAAAAGTTGCTTGTACTTTTCCTTCATTTCAAGAGATAGAAAGCTGATGTCAATCAGCTCAAACCAGGAAGGGATTGCTGATTGAATGGACTGGATGGTTTTATCGATGATTTTGTCAGTTAACCCACAGCGTTCCTTCCCAAAGTAATTGATCAAAATGTCCTTGTTAAGATTACTTTTCTTTCCTTTCATGGGTAGTGCGATTTCTTCAATTTCTCCCCTTAAAACAATGGATGAATTGAGCAGATCATAGGCTGGTGAAAGCTCAATTTTCCCCAAGTTGTTGATGATTGAATAATTTTTTAGGTGCATGTCCTCATTTCCAACCAGGTAATTGAAGAGCACCAATTTAAAGAGCCTTGACTTTTCAATGGCAGGGAAGGTACAATAATCATCGATTAGTTTCACTAATTTCTCCATCGAATAATTGTATTTGGTATCCCTGCTCATGCCTGCCAGTTGGGCAAAATCCTCCACTGCAATTTTATCTTTCTGACCCTTCCTGTCAAACCTTTTGATGAAATAGGTCAGGGAATGGTCAACGGAATAGATTAAACCATGTAGTGGAACATGTATGCCGATCATTGCAGCAAGCCTCATGGTGAGGTCTTCGTTTTGGGGAAGCTCAGGAAAAACAGGATGCTGTGGTTTTAGAATGTACTTTCCACCTTTATCTGTAATTTCAAATATACCCTCCTTGATGTTTAAAATGGCGCTTAGCTTGGGTTGAACTCCTTGAATGGACATTTTGGTGGCCCTATGCATGGCTTCAGCCCTTAATTCTTCGGCAGTTAGAGAAAGTAGGGTGAGATTCTCCAGAGCAGGAGAAAGCATCTTTAATCCCTTTTTGCTATAGATATCTTCTTCGCAGGGTTCGTAGGTAATCGGGCAACGATTCATACTTCTAATTCTTTTATCGATACATTGCCTATCAAATCATGGCCTACCGCCATGAGCTGTGAGAAGAAATCATTACGATCTATTTTCGCAAACTTTAAAAGGCCTTCCAATTGATAACCTTCGGGAAGCAAGCCATCAAAAAATGGAGGAAATGACTCAAATTCATAAACAGGTTGGCTTACAAGCATTGTAACCGAAACAGGTGCCCCGGCATAACCTTCCAAGTATTCAAACCGGAATTTTTTGCCAAATACTTGTTCCGTAAGTATCCCGGCTTCCTGTTCGCCAACAAATACTTTAGCTCTTCTCATGAGGAATTATTTGGTTTATAAATGGACTGGTTAATTGGACTGTAATGTTGAGTACAGTAAATATTTTGCGCAAAGTGTCGAGCTGGACGGTTTCTTTTCCCTTTTCAATATCAAAGACGACTGTCTTACCGACCCCAGCCATTTCAGCCAGTTGAAGCTGGCTTAGTCCTGCTGCTTTTCGATGTTGCCTGATTATTCCTGCCAGTGTTTGAGGTTCTATCATAAGGATGCTGTTAAAGCGGTAAAAATAGGATATTTGTAAGATATAAACAAATCTATATGTGAATAATTACTATTATAGCAGTAAATTAATTTCTTTAATGAAAATGATTAACTGGAATGCTCCTTAATTACTGCCATGGCAGTAATTAAGGAGCATGGAATATTTGGTGTTTCCTTTAATAAAATTGAATCATTGTTTTTTGTGTTAATATTAGAAAATTGTTCTATTGGTTCTACCGCAGTTACCGCAGTTATCGCAGATACCGCAATGTGCCTATTTTGCACCTTGCTCCCTGCCCGGAACGTTGTTTACAATACAGGATTAAACATCCCATTGACTAATGTGAACCAAAATATACGACTTGCAATAACTGCAATAACTTCGGTAACTGCAATAACTTCGGTAACCAAATTGGGAAAATAGCCAATGACTATGAATGGGTCTGGTTCTTTATATCGAACTCACGATACAATAGGTGTTTAAACCGATTCGTTGAACCAAATATCTTAGAATGGATATCCGATGGCTACGTTCAGCACCAGGTTATCATGTCGCCAGCCGGGACTTCGGAAGTCGATCTGATCGGCTACCCACTTGTTTCCTTCCAGCCATGGTTTCCTGAGTGGGAAGGCCAGATCGAAGCGCAGAATAAAGAATGAAACGTCGACTCGTATACCTACCCCAGTTCCAACGGCTAACTCATTCAATGCATTGGATAGCACAAAAGGGCTTCCTGTCATGGAGGGATTTGATTTTAGCAGCCACACGTTTCCGCCATCGACAAACAAGGCCCCTTTAAAGAAGCTGTAAATATTAAATCGGTATTCTGCATTGGCTTCCAGTTTAACCTCACCACCCAGTTGAAGGAATCCCCTTCGGTCGACTTGCTGGAAATAAGTACCAGGACCCACGGAGTTGATATGGAATGCCCGAATACTGTTTGGCCCACCACTGAAAAACTGCTTGGTATAGGGCATGATGTTTGAGTTTCCATAGGGTTTGGCTACCCCGGCGAACAGGCGGGTAGCTATTTTACTGTGTTTAAAATTGAGGTAGCTGCGTCCATCCACACTTACCTTCCCATATTGAGAGTAAATAGAACCCACTATTTTATTGGGATTGTCGGGGGATGGTTTTTTCCCTTCCAGTCTTTTTACCAGGGAAAAGGCATTTCCTGCCAACTCAGAGCTTAACTGGAAATAGGTTTGCAGCTTTTTGCCCGTTAGCATTTGCTCGCTGTAGGTATAGATATAACTACCCCCGGCAATAAACTGCTCCTCATAGCTTCTTTTCAGAAATGGATGAGCTTCAAGGGTATCGTTAAAGGCAATTGATTTATTTCCAACGGTCGTAAAACTGATGTCGATGGGATTCAATTCATGTTCCTTGCGGATATTTTCTTTCCATTTAAAGCCATAGGAGAACCGAAAGGTATTCATGTCAAAGTACTGAACCCGTTTTTGGTAATTGTATGATAATATTATGCTGGTTTTTGGAACGAAGACACTGTTGCCGCTCTTCATGTTGAATGGAACCAGGAAACGCGGGAATGTCAGTTCCAATTGTGGATTCCATGAGTAGGAGTAGAGGTTTTTATTGCTGAACTGAGCTTCAAATGATCCAGCCAGGTTCAGCTTGAGTAATTCGGCCCCACCAAAGGTATTTCTATTGGTAAGGCTTACATTCATTCGCGGACCCGTGTAGTTGTTCGATTTTGAAACCAGATCAATCTCTGCCCTGAAGGTTCTTTTACGCATGGGGGTCATCAGAATATTCACATCCAGTAATCCTAAGGTCGTATCCTGGCTTTCAGCGAAGTTTACCTGTACCAATTTATAATTGCCCAAAGACATCAACCGGCTTAAGGTAATGATGTGATTCTGCCGGGAGAAGAGTTCCCCAGGTCGTAAATAGATTGATTGGGCAAGTACTTTGGGCCTGATGGCCATTCTTTGTGATTTTCCAAAGAATACGATGTCATGAAACATGAGCGTGTCCAATGGATTGATTTTTCGACGTTCATTCAAGGTATAGTTTTGATTGACATTTACCTGGTCGATGTGATACACTTTAAGGGCCTTCTCAGGGAGGCTGTCTTTTAAAGTTAAGGCAAATGCAACGGTATGATTCAAGTTGGATGTATCGGCTATGAAGAGCAAATAATCGGGACTAAAGGAAAAGTATCCATGGTTCTTCAGGATGGCATCAAGTCGGGCCCTTTCGTTTTTTAAATTTTCAAGGCTGTATTTTTTGCCAGGC
>DASXUZ010000169.1:0-19867 GCA_036504555.1 Prolixibacteraceae bacterium
CATCAGTGGCTGGTCATTATTGACAAACCGCCACAGATATTGTTGTTGCTTTTCGGTAAAGGGTGTATTGTTGCTATAGTTGAGCCTTACATTTGCTTCCCCGCCGGCAACAACAGTCCCCAAATCCAGGTTGATCCTCACATCCGCCTTTTCACCCAGCAATTGGTTCGAGATGACCGACCAATCGGCCATCCCAAAGTGAAGCAATGGAAACTTGCGCCCAATGGTGGTATCGGCCTTGGTCTCTCCCGTAAGTCGGTTGATATTGCTCCTCATCTGTTCCTGCCGCATCTCCTTGATAATGGGCAACTCCAGCTTGGTACTCAGCATGACCGATAAACTTCGGAAGCTAAAACTGCAATCCAGTCCAAAGATCTGCCCAAAAAAAGTGGATTTCAAATACAGGTTAGTCTCTGTCTTCACCAGATCGTCACTCTTCAGGTCAAAGACTTTCCCCTGGTAGGTGATTCGATTGTTCAATTTGTCAATCAGGTAGGTGGCCTGTTGGTTGATGAAAAAGCCTGAAATCGAATCCAGCTGTGCCGATGGTATATTTTTGATCCTGAGGAAGGAAAAAATATCCGCAATGGGAAGATACACCGTTTCATCGCGGATGACTGCCGGAATATCAGCCCCACCCACTTTCTGGATATTTAAAAATACGGTTATTTCATCATAATCCTGGGCCTTTGCCCCCATGGAAAATGCGGTTAAAAATACCAACAAATACGCCATCGTTATTAAAATACCCAAAATGCTTTTACACTTCGGGCATTTGGGGTGGTGTGGCGCAACGGACTCTGACATATTGAAGGATAAGAATTGAATTATTGCTGTATAAATGTTACCTGAAAGATACCGCTGTAAGATCCTGAAGGATTGTCACCAATAATTGATTTTACAGTTAGGGTTCCACCGATATATACATCTGTATATTGGCTTCTGGTTATAAACGGATTGCCGGTACTCGGTGCCCCCAAGGTAAGGTGTAATGTACCACCATGGCTGCCAGTGAGATCAATAGATGGAATAGGTTGAATGTTAATCAGCGTTCCCGGTAAAGCTTCCACTCTAAATAGTGCAGCAGAAAAGCCAGACCCCAAAACAATAACACTGCCCTCATTTGATCTTATACCGTCAAAATCAACCGTAACAGAACCCATAGTTCCTGTCGGAATAATAGTTCCAAAATTAAGTTGTTGTTCATTTTCAACAATCACCGTAATGGGTCTTGGCGGTTTCTCGGGCTGCTGGGCTTCACTTTGAAGGACAGAAACCAACATTCCAATCATTAAGCAGCAAGGCATCCACAGCCTTTTTAGTATCCGGTATTGAATCAGCTTATTCATAATCTTTCCTCATTATTATTTTTTCCGAATGTGTTAGCTTACCCGAAATCAGGGTAATGACATACACCCCGGTACTGACACTGGGATTGATTTCAACGGTTTCATTTCCAACAACGGCTCGTTGCATCAATTTCTGGCCCAGCAAGTTGGTTACCAATAGATTTCCCTTGACATTCGATCCAAGGTTTACTTTCACCAGTAACAAGTCTCCCGAACGTGAGAGGGTAAATAGCTTCCCCGCCGCAATGGTCGGTCCGTTGAGTTCTGATTGTGAGAAAACCAAGGTGAAGCGATTGTTGTACTGACCGGTCTTCAGGTAAAAACGATAATCCGGTAATTGCTTCAAATTAAGCGTTGTGCTGGTTTCTGCATCCACCAGGTAAATATATAAATTGGCGGGCAGTTGACTGATGTCTTTTGCTTGAATTGTAACCCATCCCTCTGTGAATGTGCTGATCCCCAATGGAATTTTGGATATACTATCTGTAGGCAATGGCATTCCATTGATGGAGAGCTTTTTCGATTCAGGAGTTATTGTATATAAATTGGGAACCAACAGATCGGTATTGGCCATCTTCAAGGCATCCAAATCACGATCAAAACTTAGTTTGGCGGTTTGGTCAAAGTAAATGACCATCGCATCGTCAATTGCATCTTGAGTTTCTAAATTCGCTGTAAAACGAAGAATGGTACGGTTATCCACAACGGCTTTTTTAAATACAGGGTTGAGATTGTTAATCCTCACTGAGTTGTTTATACCGAGGACACCATTGACTGGATAAACTCCATCAGAAACATGCACGAAAAATCCCTGCATGGCTGCTATCACATTATCGCCCACATCAGTTGAAACTCCACCTGCATAACTACTGTATGTTCCTGAATATTGATCCCCACTGGCATTGAAAAAATACAAAGCATTGTCAATATTGGTTTTTGTCCAACCTGCTGCATTCCAGTTAATGGGCGAAGGATAGGGGTTTCCCACCAGGTTAAATCCTTGGGTGAATTCCCTGTCACGATTGAAAAGAGCTATCTGCAAATCTCCGTTATTGACTCCTCCGGTCATGTCAACAGTGATATTACTGGCAGTTACTTGCGGCCCGAAATTGGCAGCATATCCTACCATTGGAAACAATAGATTGGCTGGTGTATTGTATTTAACCCAGCCTGATGTATAATTCGTTATATGAGCAGGGTCACTATTATTTTCGTCGTATTTGAAGAAGCTTGGAAAAGTGGACGATAAGTCCACCTCGGGGCTAAATTCTGCTACGGTGGCTGCCTGAAAAGGTGAACTGAAGTATTTATAACCAAAAGCCGAAGCCAGGTATCTTTGCATGATTATATTGCCCACCACATTGCCTGTTCCGGCACCGTCAATCAACGCAGTTTGTGTTGCTGATGAAACAAGCGTTAAATTGCCTGATGAATTAAGATTCCCATTCATTGCCAGAACAATCCCGGTCACATTCAGTGGCCCTTGCAAAGTGACTCCGGCTGAATTATTGACCGTCAGATTCAGGATCGTATTTCCGACAAACACATTGGCACCAATTGTTTGTGCAATGGTTCCTTTCATCTCAATGGTACCTGCCGATGCAGTAAAACTTCCATTGTTAGATATGGTACCTGCAATTTGCATGGGATTTGCAGTAACAGTGACCGATGCCCCGCTTTCAATAATCAGGTTATTGGCTTTTCCAACCCCTCCTGCAAAGAGAGTGGGATAATTCGGTTTTCCGCTGGCAATTGTAACATTGGTAACCAGGGTCGGTACCTGGTTACAGGCCCAGTTGCCTGCCGTATTCCAATCTGCATTAACAGCCCCTGTCCAATATCCATCGGCAACGATCGAAACTGTGGCAGTTGAGCTTACGATACCGCAACCACCTGCGGCGGCAATGGTATTTGTAACAGTATAAGTTCCCGGTGTACTTGCCGCTAAATTAATCTGGCCGGTGGAAGTACTGACAAATACAAGCCCTGTTGTTGATGAATATACTCCGGCAACGGCTCCCACACCAAGGGTAGGTGAAGGATTTGCCCCATTGTTGCAATAAGGTGAACTGGTATAGCTAAATGCTGCATCCGGCAGGCTTGTAATTGTGAGGGAGGCAGTTGCAGTCTGGATTGAACATCCTCCTCCTGCTGCCATGGTATAGGTTACAGTGTAGGTTCCTGAAGTACTTGTAGAGGATGTAATGGCTCCTGTTATTGCATCGATGGTTAATCCAACAGGTGTGGCAGAATAAGTTCCTCCGGCGGTGCCTGTACGGGTCACAGATTGATTGCCTGCAAGGTTATTACAGTAGGGTGTTCCTGAATAGGAAATAGTGGCTGCCGGCAAAGAAGTCATGGTGAAAGCTTTCGTCGATGTGGCATTTCCACAGGGAGAATTGGCAAGGGCAGTCAGGGTTAACTGAACACTCCCGGCGGTAATATCCGCCGCACTGGGCGTATAAGTGGCAGTCGTTAATGAAGTGGCATTGGCAAAGGCTCCGGTTCCATTCGAAGTCCATAGTACTGATGAATAATTGGCGGCAACCGATCCTGCTGTAATGTTCACCGCTCCTGAGTTGTTACAGGCGATGATGGCCGTTCCTGCTGTCGCACTTGGAGGAGCCGTTACAACGACTGTTGCTGCACCTGATAGGCTACTTGAGCAGGTAGGAGCAGTTTGGTATACAACACTGACTAAATTATAAGCATATGCTCCGGCAGCAGTGGTAGGAGCCCCAATAGTCGCACTGCTGCTGGCACCCACATTGATGGTCGTTTGATTTGCTCCGTTGATATTATAAGTAATCGTAACGGCCAAGGTCAGTGGATTGGTAAATGTGATATTGGGTGAAGTGGTATTCTGGCAAACAGTGGTTGAGCCACTGATGCTGGCTGTTGGGCTTGGGCGAACCGTTACAGTAGTTGTGGATGAATTGGCTGAACTGCAGGCGCCACTGGTTACCACTGCCCTGTATTGAGTATCCTGGGTTAAGGCACCTGAAGTATAGGTGGAAGCAGTATTGACAATGTCAGTCCAAGCAGTAAATGGACTGATAGATGATTGCCATTTGGTAATTGTTCCAACATGACCACTCAAGGTCAGCAATCCGCTGGAGCTTCCAGAACAGGTGGTAGTTCCTCCTGTAACAGAGCCCCCCACCGAAACCGGACTGACTTCCAGTGATGAACTGCTCACGGCTGTTCCGGTGGCGGTTGTAATGCTGATAGTACCAGAGGTGGCGGTTGCAGGCACGGTGGCTGTGATCTGGGTGGAGCTGTTGACTGTATAGGAGGCTGCATTTACCCCATTAAACTTAACGAAAGTGGCTCCTGTAAAAAATGTCCCGGTTATAATGACAGAAGCCCCTGTGGCGAAACAAACAGCACTGGGTGAAAATGAACTGATAAAGGGTGTTAAATCCATATTCGTCACATTCACATCGGCAATTTCAATTCCGTCATAATCCAAATCACTGCTAACTGCATCGCTTAGAATGGAATAAGTCTTATTTCCGTCTGCCAAAATATCGTTCACACCCGTAATTGTTACCGTGCGAGGGCTGTCCCAATTAGAATTGGTAAAGACTAGGCTTGTGGGTAAAACTGACCCTTCAGCTGGATCACTGGACGAAAGGGTTACTGTTACATCATTCTTTGGTTTGGTGATTAAAACCATTGTAAAGGTGGCCGTCCCTCCCGCTTCTGTTGTAACTAGTCCGCTGTTTGGAGTCACCGTGATGCCTGGGGTGTCATTGTCAATATTGGTCAACAGGATGTCATCACCCGTTTGTCCGATATATTTTGCATCACTTCCTGCTGCTACTGTTGAAGTGATCGCATAGGTGATATCACCATCATTGGCGTTGTCATCCTTCCCGGTAATGGTAACTGTAACCGGAGTAAGCCAGTTGGTTGGTGTAAAGGTGACATTGCTGGGTGAGGCAGTGCCTTCCGTACCATTGCTGGAGACAATATTCACGGTGACATTTGAAATGGGCTTGGTATCCAGCACGACCTTAAATGTCATGGATCCACCCGCTTCGGTAGTAATGAGGCCACTGATGGCACTGATTGTAATTCCAGCCACATCGTTATCAACGTTGGTAACTGATACATCGGAGGGGTCAATCAGTCCATTGTAATGGGTATCTGTACTGCTGGCTATTCCAGTTACAATGGTATAATTGATATTGTCATCATCCACCAAATCATCGACGCCTGTGATGGTAACGGTCACCGGGACGTTCCAAGTGGCCGGTGATAGGGTTATCGATGCGGGTGATACCGTTCCTTCAGCGGGAATATTGGAGCTAAGCGCGATGATAACATTTGCCGTTGGAATGGTATTGAGTACAACCGTAAAGGTGGCCGTTGATCCATCTTCATTGGTCGCGAGCCCAGTAGTGGGGGTAATGGTTATTCCCGCCACATCATTGTCGGTATTGGAAACCGAAACATCGGCGGCATTGACTCCACTGTAATTGGGATCGCCACTGACAGCTGCTGCCGTTATGATTGTATAAGCTACAGTGCCATCCACGTAATTATCATCCACTCCGCTAACTGTCACCGTACGGGCCGTATTCCAGTCAGAGGGCGTAAAAACCACGGAAGTTGGTGATACGGTTCCTTCATTTGTTTTTGAAGAAGATAGACTGATCGTTACATTGGTTGTAGGCTGGGAGGTGAGTACAATCGAAAAGTTGACACTTCCCCCAGCTTCCGTAGTGGTTAACCCGCTCGTGGGATTCACCGTTATACCGGCTACATCGTTATCTGTATTGGTAACTGAAACATCCAGGGCATTCAGGGTATTGTAATTGACATCCGAACTTGTAGCAGCCGCCGTCACAATGGAGTATAGAATACTTCCATCCTGAACAAAATCATTTACCCCCGTAACCGTAACTGTTTGTGTAGTATTCCAGTTCCCAACTGTAAAAGTTAATGAAGCGGGTGAAACGGTTCCTTCATTGGTATTGCTCGATGAAAGCCCTATTGTCACGTTTGCCGTAGGTTGTGAATTCAGTTTTAGGGTGAAAGTGGCTGTACCTCCGCCTTCGGTGGTAGTCAGTCCGCTGGATGGATTAATGGTAAATCCGGCCACATCGTTATCGTTATTCGTGACCGTTACGTCCGAAGGGTTGATGGCATTATAGATCGCGTCGCCTCCCGGTGAAACTGCAGTTATAATCGAATACAAACTATTCCCATCCATCTCATAATCGTCCACACCAGTGATTGTCACAGTTTGGTTGGCAGCCCAGTTCCCGGCAGTAAATGTGACCAATGCAGGCGATACGGTTCCTTCACCGGTATCGCTGGAGGTGAGATTCACTACTACGTTGGCCGTGGGCTGGGAGCTCAGTCGAATGGTAAAACTGGTCTGAAGTCCCGCTTCGTTGGTTATCAACCCGGAAGTTGGTGATACAGTAAAACCTGCAATGTCGTTGTCTGTATTGGTAACCGATACATCGGAAGGATTGATAATACTGTAAAGCGGATCGGTACTGGTAGCCTGAGCAGTGACAATGCTGTATAAAATATTCCCATCCTGAACATCATCGTTCTTCCCGGTAACGGTGATGCTTTGAGCCGTATTCCAGTTGCCAGAAGTGAAAGTGACTGAAGTCGGAGTTACGTCTCCTTCTGTAATATCATTTGAAGAAACTCCTATGGTAACATTGCCAGTGGGTTGTGAATTCAGTTTGATGGTAAAACTGGCTGTTCCCAATGCCTCAGTGGTGGTCAAACCACTGGTAGGGCTTACCGTAATTCCTGCCACATCATCGTCCAAATTGGTAACAGTAACATCTGTTGCATTGAGTCCGTCATAACCGCCCCCGGTAGCTGCTGCGGTTAAGATGGTAAAAGTCTGGTCGCCATCGTCCACATCATCGTTATACCCCGTGACAGTTACCACTTGAGGGATACTATAATTGGAAGTATTAAATGTAAGCGAAGCCGGTGAAACGGTTCCTTCGTTTATATTGCTGGATGTAAGTCCGATGGTAACGTTGGCTGTTGGCTGTGTATTGAGTACTATTGTAAATGTTTTGGTATGCCCTATTCCTGGTGCTTCTGTGGTTATTAAGGAATTAGAGCTAACTGAGATTCCTATAGCATCGTTGTCGTTGTTGGTCACAGAAACAATGCGGGGGAAAAAACCCGAATAATTCAAATCACCGCTTACACACGCACCCGTATTGATGTGATAAACGATATTCCCATCATCAATTAGATCATCCACACCCAATATTGTAATGGTCTGAGCTGAATTCCAGTTCCCATTGGTAAAAGTGACAGTTGATGGTGAAACGGTGCCTTCATTGGTATTATCTGAGGCAATTGAGATGATTACATCGGCTGAAGGTTGTGAATTTAATACAACCGTAAAAGTAGCTGATCCGTTAGTTCCTCCCGATTCGCTGGTCACCAATCCACTGATGGGTGTGACTGTAACGCCGGCCACATCATCATCGTTGTTGGTCACCGACACATCCGATGGATTAATGACACTGTAAAGCGGATCGGTGCTGGAAGCCAGGGACGTAACAATGTGGTAAGGTATGTTGCCGTCGATCATATAATCATTGACTCCTGTGACCGTGACAGTTTGTGCAACATTCCAGTTCAACGATGTAAAAGTAACAGAAGCAGGAAAACCATTTCCTTCGCTGGTATCATCGGATGAAAGAGCAACTGTAACATCCGCCGTGGGCTGTGAATTAAGCACAAGGGTAAAGGTGGCGGTCCCTCCTCCTTCGGTAGTCACCAATCCACTGATGGGTGTAACCGTTATGCCGGCTACATCATTGTCAGTGTTGGTCACTGAAACATCCAAAGCATTCAGGTTTTTATAATTTAAATCAGCGCTGGAAGCTGGATCTGTAATAATGGAATATATGATATTTCCATCCTGAACATCATCATTCAGTCCTGTCACAGTGACCGTTTGAGGAACATTCCAATTGGCTGTTGTAAAAATGACTGTCGACGTTGAGACCATGCCTTCCGTTAAATCATTGGAAGAAACTACAATTGAAACATTGGCCGTTGGCAGGGTATTCAGAACGATGGTGAAGGTGGCAGTACCCCCGGCTTCTGTCGTTACCAGACCGCTCGAGGGAGTAACAGTGATTCCTGCAATATCATTGTCAATGATATTCACCGTGGCCGTGGAAGGAGTCCCGATGGCATAGCCTGTTCCCGCCACAATGCTTACGATAACAGTTTCGGCGGGTTCCACCGAAACATCATTGATAATAGTCACCGGAAGGGTGATGGTACTTTGGGAAGCAGGGAAAGTAACCGGTGTGGTGATCGTGGTAAAATCGGTTCCATTGGTCGCTGTTCCGCTGATCAATAGATCGATGGTGCGTGAAATCGTAAATTGTTTGGAAGTAGTGATGGTAAAAAGCCCGTTACTTCCCCCTTCGGTCCCATCCGAAGTGGCCACAATGGTTAATATGGGCTTCTCCCCTATGCCAAAATACCCCAATGTGGTAACCAGATCAGAAGTCAGAATATCTCCTGTTGGTGGAAGATTACTAATGCGATTATAGGCCCCCGTTTGAGTGGCACTTTGACCGATGGCATCTTCGACAGCCAAACCTGTTTCGGTGAGTTGAATCTTTGTATTGGTAAAACTTGTTCCCGAACTTACAGCAGCATTCCAATAATGGATTGTATTGAGTGAAGACATACCAACACCGGGAGTTCCACCGCTAGCTCCGTCAAAAACCTCCGCCATGATCACCAGGGTTCCTGCTGAAGTAGTATTTGCTTCAATCAGGGACAAAGGATTGTAAGTCGACTTTCCAACCGGGAAAAGATAAGTACCATTGACCAGGCTTGGAGGCAAGGTTAGGGCCAAAGGGCCATTGATATAGCTGCTGGTGAAATTCCCCGAAATATCGGTAGGGGAAGACCCTGTAACAGTCAACAAATTCGTGGTATTGGTAGTAATTTTCCCGTTCATCAGTATCAGTGAATTCGTATTAGCAGGTTTGCTCAAAGTAATACCGGAGGCATTGTTGGCAGCCAGGTTGTAAAAGGTGCTGGATGCAGTTCCTCCAATGGATTGTACTGCACTGCCATTGAAAGTTACCGTACCTGTTGAGGGGGTAAATGTTGCTCCGTTGTTGATCCAGTTCCCGCCTACGGAATGGCTGTAAATTCCTGCATTGAAGGAAGTACCTGACACTAAGGTTACATTTCCATTGAATGAAATATTCGCACCTGCATTCGCACTGACTGCACCAGCAGTAGAGAAATTGCCTGCAACGGCAATCGGAATGACGGGCATGGTTTTAGCACCAGTCCCGCTTAAATTCAGGTGATAATAGGAATTCCCGTTCACCGTTTGGGCTAAACCAGTAAAGTTAACCGTATTGCCGGTCGCACTGGCCGTCAAGGTTGTGATGGCTGATGTGCCACCGATATTAAGTGTCGCATTCGCCGCTTGTGCCAAAGTACCTGACCCTGATAAGGCGGTCGATACAGTCAAAGTGTTGGTATTGGTAAGTGTTACTCCAGTAACTGTTACATTGGGAATAACGAAAATCCCTGTCAGTGACTGGCTATTGGTGTTAAAAGTTTGAATCCCGGATCCTGCGGTAAAGGTGGCGAGGTTTGTTATTCCGCCTTTGAATACGATGGGTGAACTCCCTGAATTATTCCAGGTAGCGCCCGTATTGATGCTTACCAGGCCGGTAAATGTTTTTACGCCTGTAGCAGAGGTAATATTTAAAATACCACTGGTACCGCCCCCCACAGTGGTAGTGCCTCCTACAGTCAAGGCAAAGCCTGCAGCGGTAAAAGTGGCGCCATTGCCAATGCTCAGACCTCCGCCAATCGTTAATCCCACCGTGGTGGTGCTGGTGGCAATTCCACTGAGCGCTAAATTATTGGTGATTGAAGTTAAGGTGTTGGGAAGAGTTTTTGCCAATGATCCCGATAGCGATAGATTGTAATAGGTACCTGTCTTAACCGTTTGAGTACCCAACTTGTTGTAATTGACTGTATTTCCGGTGGCCGTTGCTGTTAAGGTAGTAATGGCTGAAGTTCCTCCAATATTCAAGGTTGCATTGGCAGCTTGCACAAGGCTACCGGTCCCGCCAAGAGCCGTTGTGACTGACAGTGTATTATTGTTTGTGAGCGTGATACCCGTTACTGTGACAGTTGGAATACTGATTGTTCCGCTGCCTCCAATGGACTGGCTGTTGTTGCTAAAAAGATAGATCCCGGTTCCAGCAGTCAGTGTTCCATTGTTGAGGATACCGCCCCGAAAGGTAAAACTTTCGTTGATCGCATTGTTCCATGTCCCTCCTGAATTGATGGTCACCAATCCGCCAAAGGTTTTTGTACCATTTATATTGACGGTAAAATTGAGGGTTCCTGAAATGCTTGTTGCTCCTGTTATTGTGGTCGTCAAACGTTGAATATTGGCGGTTGTACCTGTCGGCACGGTGAAGGTTCCCGTCACATTTAAAATACCCGTTTTGTTACCACTTGGACCTATGGTACCACCACTGGTGGGTGTGCCGTTTATTACCAGGTTTCCGCTGGCATTTAAGGTATTGTTCCTTGGCCATAATAAGGAGCCTGTAATGGTAAGGTCCTTACATACCGCCGGATTACTATTCTCTGAAATCGTATGCCCACTCTGAATGGTTACATTGGTGGCAGCCGTAGGTATAGCAGTTGCAGTTACCCAGGCGGTTCCGCTGTATCTCTCCCAGGTTCCTATAGAACCCCAATTGCCAGTTCCCGCTGATCGGTAATCTCCTGTCACCTGTCCAATGGCCTGGTTGCCCATTCCTGCTAGTATGGTGAGCAGGAGTACAAAGAAGAAAACTATCTTTTTTGAAGGAAGTAGATTTCGTATCATCGGCCCTGGGGTTTTATGGGTTGTAATTCCAAAAGTAAAATTCCCAAAGCTATTGATGAAACCAGGCTGTTAATCCCAGCGGTGTAGATGGACACCTGATGAAATATGACAGTGTTTCTTATCACTGCATGTCCGTTGGATGGACACTCCTGCCCCATATTCCAACCCATCCATCTATAAAAAAAACAACTGTTGAGGTATCTTTTCATCTTTCCGAATCTCTCTTATCTCCTTGTAAAAATAGTATTATTAATGGAATGACAAGCCTTCAATGATCAAAAAAAGGCTGTCCAATGAGCAAATCCATGGGTTCATTAATCCAGTGTCAGAATCAACTGACATAGAAGGTTTAGCTTAGGTTTTTATGCTATTATTTCATTCACTGAGCGGGTTACTCAATGTTACTTAAGATATTCTTATCTTAAATTTCAATGGACCAATCTGATTACTGAGTATGTGAATTCGAGTCACCAACTAAGTAATTGTAGTATCTTTTAAAGCCTTCGCGGCAGGGTCATTCAATTATCCTTCTTCACTTAATTCAGCGGAAATACGGCCTCTGTCATCACCTGTGATTTGGTATCCGACTGAGTGGTGTACGTAATTTTCAGGCTACCCTTGTGATAATCAACCTTGGCCTTCTTGTCCAGATCCATCTTGAACCTCCTGACCGGGTTGGGTGTATAAACAGCAATCCCCCGAACGGTTCCAACGGTGGTGGAAACTGATTGGGGAGAGACATACTCCACCTTGATATCGCCATATACCGAGCGGTTGCCCGTGCGGTTAAAAGCAAACTGAAGCCTTGAAATGGTATCTCCTATACTCTCTATTTTCATATCCGTTAAATTCACCTTCGCGGTCGATTCTCCTACGTTGATAATGACCGGGATGGTAATCCCAAAGATAGGGACCAACTTAACCCCGATTGCTGTGGTGTCTTTTTGTACCTCTTTATCACCAAGCGCCGTTTCCTTGGGTACTGCCCTGAAATAGACATGCGAACGGTATTCCCCTTCCTTCAACTCATTGGTTTTGATGAGCTGCATCTTCACCACCTGTGCTTCATTGGGAGCCAAAGTGACGGTCCGGGGAAAAAAGCGGATAAACCGGTCGGCAAAATTTTGCCCTGCATCAGGTTCAGTAATTTCTTCAAAGGTCCCATCTTCACGCATCCTATACTGGACAATAGATACATTGTATTTGGCGGTGTCTTTACCCGTGTTGGCCAGGTTAAGGTCCTGTGAACGTTTTGTACCTTCAAATACCACCCTGCGTGGAGTTATCAACAGGTTGCCCTGCGCCATTGCGCTAGAAGCTATGATGGATAAAAGAAGCATTCCTGAAAAAAAAACGAACAATTGATTCATCCTGCCCGACAAAGTCTTTCCCTGTATATCTGAATTGCACATTTGATTAGATTTAAGATATTTGGCACCAAATATATAAAATATATGGGTCATCATAAATAGTTTCAACTTTATTTCACAATTATAATCAATGATGGGCTGAAAGTTAAGTTTACAGCACCATTGATGATTTCATTACAAGCCACTTCATTCTATTGAAAACTGAACAATTTGCAGAACAAAAACTTCAAAAAAAAGACGCTACATTGAATGGAGCGTCTTTCTATTGAAGTTGTTTTTTATTAGTTGTAATTAACTGTTACTTCAAAACCGGCTGTGTTAGTATACACTCCAGCACCTTGACCTGCATTCACATTTAATGTTGCTCCAACGGAAATTGTTTCTGTCCCTAAAGTTGCATCTAGTGTTCCTGTTGCATCGGGTGTACTGGTAAAAGCGTCTACAATCATATAGTTTAAACCGGATGTAATTGTGAGAGTCGAAGGTAAGGTAATAGCATAAGTATAACCAGTTTGTCCTGATACTGTGAAACTAGCAGCAGATACGGTTCCCTTAATAGCTGGTAGAGTCGCACCAGCATCTGCTGTACGTCCACCTGCAGGAGTTAGAACCACTGTACCATCATTAGAACCTTGAATAGCAACATTCCCAAAATTCATATCGTCTACCTTGACAATAGAAATAGGAGTAACGATAGTTGCAGAAGCAGGTGCATTTTCAGATACTTGACCAAAAGAAATAGCACTAAACCCCAGAACAGCGATTGCGATTAAGAATAAATTTTTCATGTTTTGAATTTTAAATAGTTTATAATTTTTTAAGTAATTTCATTTTCATGGTTGGGCTTATTTCACAAACCGTGCCAAATATAATTTCAGTGTTTTTAACCCATTCTAACTGATTTTGTATATTCTTATATTCAGTTTATTATTAGCTATTTATATTTTCTATTTAGAATCATTACAAATACCAAATGCCCTATTTTTATACTTTCCAAGGGGCCACAAACTGGAATATTGTAAGGCTAATTTTACACGATGTAAACTTTTTTTTACCCCTCAACTGCCCTTTTGATGGATAAATTAAGTCATTTCTTCAACAAGTTTCTACAACGGCCCTTCCAACAGGGGGATTTTCCACCTCAAAGGAAGCATATAATTGGAATTGGAATGAATGGCAAACTGATTTCTTTTGTGGGAGCAATACAGATCCAGGTAAAAAACCCAATCCAGCAGCTTTAAGTATGAGAACCGAACCAATGTCGTATTGATAGGATCTGTGAAACATCCTGATAAAACCAATACGAGATTACTGAAGCCAGACGGCAAAGGATAGTGTTATAAATGCACAAGGCCAATCTTAGAAAACTAAAGATTGGCCTGTGCATTTAAAAATTCGACGTTATAGAAAAAGAAGTATGTTATACTTGAATTGATTGATTATCTTGAATAGACATTTAAATAAATATCTCAATTGTAAGCGAAAATCACTGCATAGCTTCCTTCATACTGACCTGAAGCCTGATTATCGGCCAGGTTGGTGGTTCCACCCAACTGGATGGTTTGCGATCCATTTGATTTTGCAGCTGAAGCAAGCATATCATTTTGTACGGCTGGCTCAATGGTAAATCCATTTCCCTGTGCATCGGAAAGAGTTGCCGACTGAAGAACCACATTACAGGTGACATCTTTTCCAGAATTAAGAACGATGGAGCCAAGGTTCAGTGTCTCAGAAGCCAGGCTGGCCGTAATATTACTGGTAGATGTTGCCAATTCAAAGTCGCTGATCGTAGCTGATGCTACACTCACCGATTCAACCACCTCAGCACATACATGACCGATTGCAACAGTTTGACCATTTACTTTTGTTCCCCCTAAAGTCAAACCAAAGAAAATTGCTACCAATAATGCGATCGTTGTTTTCATGATATCTGATTTTTGAATGGACAATAAAATCAGTCACCGAATAATCTGCTGACAAGGGTAAAGGTAAATAATTATTTTACATTGATACCGCAAACGTAAAATATTTATTTACCAATGTAAAAATATACTGATTCTACAGTTTATTTTTTGAACAATCTTTCCGATACACAGGCTTTGAGGGAGTCATAGATAAAGTAATCAGGCATTTACATATACCATCAAAACATAGCTATTCCTAGCATTATTCTAATATACGAAGAAAATAATCCTTAAACAAGGGTTTATTTGGAATAATTCAAGCAGAAAAGTGTAAATTTACTTTACGTTTACTATTTCACAGCAGGAAGTCTAATTCTGGTAAACGTCATTTTTTTAATCAAGTGCAGATTTTTTTTGCTTTGGCTGTATGAGCTTAGAAAATAACCGATTGAAGGAAATTATATTTGATGCATGAGATTGCATCCGATCGCAAACCAATTCGTGTAATTCGTCCCGAGCACTCGGGATTCGTGTAATTCGTGTAATTCGTTTTAATTCGTGTAATTTGTACTACACAATCTTAATTTTGAAATCTAACACCTCCACAAAGTCGCCGCTTCTGAGTTTGGCCCGTTTGCGCGATTCCAGCTGACCGTTCAGGTAAACGATCCCATCCTCGACCATCAATTTGGCCTGACCGCCCGATTCGCTCACCCGCATAATTTTCAGCAGCTTAATCAATTCAATGAATTCCTGGCCATTCAATTCGTATGTCATCATCAGTTTTTATTTATTCATTTGTCTCAACTCCAGTCTGAGCCTAAGGGGCAATTTATCAACCACCAGCTGGTATGAATGGTCAATCAATTCCAGGATCAGTTGCCGGCTGAGCGAACCATCCATCATCACCGTATTCCACAGCGCCTTGTTCATGTGGTAACCGGGTTGAATGGCCGGGTACATTTCACGCAGCTCGATGGCCCTGATCGGGTCGCACTTCAGGGCAAGGCTCCAGTCGCCATCCAGGTTGGTCAAGGCAAACATTTTGCCCATCACTTTAAAAACCAGGGTGGTTTCATCAAACGGAAACTCTTCTGTCACCCCCGGCTTCAACATACAGTATTCCCTGAATTCTTCAATGTTCATGGTTCAAGATTAAAGTAACATTTCTGTTGAATAGATCTCTTCTGCAAATATCGGTAAAATCTTTCTCCAAAACATCATTTTCCCAACAACATCGGCCTCAAAATAATTTTACTTTTAATCATTTCTATTTTGTCAATTTATTCAAACCATCCCCACCATGGGTCAATTTCTGAGGGACAAACCTTGTCAATTTCACTTTCTGATTCTATCGAAAACTCTTGCCAATCTTTTATACCGTTCATTATCCCTGTTGTGACTGTCCGCCGGGAGTGGCCAATTACCTTGCTTCTGTAATGTATCTGTAATCTAACTGTATTGTATGTGTAATCTATAATACAGATACTATACAGTTAGATTACAGATACATTACAGAAGCAAGGTAATTGGCCACTCCCGGCGGGGTGAATATCATCTACTGAAGAGATTTCAAAGCATGCCTACATGATTTTATGAATATTCAGAAAATCACATTGGGTGGCCTGTCCACTGGGCAATGTCAAGTTCTAACGAATCGTTGGTTCCCAAAAGAAAAAGTCACGCCAGCGACCCGGTGATCCAGGGAAGGACTTCAAAATAATCGATCAGATTGGAGGCGTTAAAGGAGGAGCAAAGCGTCCGTCCTATATTAAGATTCCAATGTCAGGCTTACTTTTTCAATTTGTCCTCCCATGGGTGGGTTCATCTTCGATACTTTCACCTTCACCTTCCCGGCTTGGGGAAATTCGCGCTTAATGCGATTGACAATGCGTTGGGCAACGTGTTCCAGCAGATCGGAGGGGATGGCCATTTCTTCCTTGACGGCCAGGTAAGCCCGCTGGTAGTCGAGCGTATCTTCCAGGCGGTCGGATTGGGCGGCTTTGCTGCAATCGGCTTCAATTGCCAGGTTGACCAGAAACCGGTTGCCTGCGATTTTCTCAACTTCAAAATGCCCGTGAAAGGCATAAAACTCCATTCCTTCTATTTCGATCATATTGGATTACACGAATTTAAACGGATTACACGAAAATACAAATTACACGAATTGGTTCGCTGTACAAAGTTGACAAATTATTTATCTCTTACACTTCCGCTTTTAATTAAATTTTTTGCTTTTCACAAGTAGACTTTTCCCAAATAGTGCTCAGAAGAGGAAATCCAATGTATTGCAGAGCGATAAGTTTCAAGTTTCCTCACTGTTAACTTCAGGGAACCAATTCGTGTAATTCGTTTTAATTCGTGTAATATATTCATTAATCTGTAATTCATTTTTGTACTTTTGTCGATAGGCCAATTTTATAAAGAGATATAATAAATTGAATATAATGAGCGAAAATACGATTGAAAATGACAGTGTGGTGAAATCGAATAATTTCATTCACCAAATTGTTGAGGAAGAGATAAAAGCCGGTAAAAACAATGGACGGGTACACACCCGCTTTCCCCCGGAACCCAATGGTTACCTGCACATTGGACATGCCAAGTCAATCTGCCTGAACTTTGGGACTGCTCAGAAATACAATGGGTTGACCAACCTGCGTTTTGACGATACCAACCCTTCGAGAGAAGAAACCGAATACGTGGATTCGATCAAGGAGGATGTCCGCTGGCTGGGTTTTACCTGGGACGACAGGGAATTCTATGCCTCCGATTATTTTGACGCCTTGTATGATTTTGCAGTCAAACTCATTGAGGAAGGAAAAGCATACATCGATGATCAGGATGCTGAAACCATCAGTACCCAGAAAGGAACCCCTACCCGACCAGGTACCGAGAGTCCATTCAGGAACCGATCGGTGGAAGAAAACCTGGACCTTTTCACCCGCATGAAAGCCGGTGAATTTGATGAAGGCTTACGGGTTTTGCGTGCCAAAATTGACATGACCTCGCCCAACATGCACATGCGTGACCCGATTCTATACCGTGTCATGAAAGCTCCGCATCACCGCACAGGCGACAAATGGTGCATTTACCCCATGTACGATTTTGCCCACGGGCAGTGCGACTACTGGGAAGGAATCACACATTCGATCTGTACGCTTGAATTTGAAGTTCACCGCCCACTATACGATTGGTTTATCGACCAGTTGAAAGACTCGGATTACCGTCCGCGACAAATAGAATTTGCCCGTCTGAACCTTACCTATACGGTAATGAGCAAACGCAAACTGCTTGAACTGGTGAAAGATAAACATGTAACAGGATGGGACGATCCGAGGATGCCCACCATTTGCGGATTGCGCCGCAGGGGTTACACGCCCGAATCGCTTCGCAACTTCGCTGAGCGCATCGGTGTGACCAAAACAGACGGGATGATTGATGTGGGTGTGCTGGAATACAGCATCCGCGAAGACCTGAACCGAAGTGCACAGCGTGTGATGGGAGTCTTGAATCCGCTGAAAGTGGTTATTACCAACTGCCCGGAAGGAACTGTCGACCAGATGGAAGCGGTCAACAATCCGGAAGATCCATCGATGGGAACCCGCCTGGTACCCTTTACCCGCGAACTGTACATCGAACGTGATGACTTCATGGAAGTACCTCCCAAGAAGTTTTACCGCCTGTCACCGGGCACCGAAGTGCGCCTGCGTTATGCTTATTTTGTGACTTGTACCGATGTGATCAAAGATGCCAACGGCGAAATCACTGAGATTCATTGCACCTATGACCCTGCATCACGCGGCGGAAACTCTCCCGATGGGCGCAAGGTGAAATCGACCATTCACTGGGTGTCGGCTACGGAAAATGTGGAAGCGGAAGTTCGCCTGTACGACCGCCTGTTCTCGGATGAAGAACCTGACAGCCACAAAGATATTGACTTCAAGGAATTCATGAACCATGACTCGCTGCAGGTATTACCCAAATGCTACATTGAGCCCTTCGTGAAAGGCGCCAAACCTTTGGATAATTTCCAGTTTGAACGATTGGGTTATTTCAATATAGACACGGATTCTAGTTCTGAAAAACTTGTATTTAACCGGACCGTTCAGTTGAAAGATACCTGGGCCAAAGAGATGAAGAAGTAAGAGAAGAACGGAGACGGGAGACCGGAAAATGGAGAACAGAGCCTGGGGCTACGTTGTAATCAGATAAAGAAAGGGTGGAATGAAGGTTCTACCCTTTTTTTGTGCAAGGAAGGCAACTGATACGATGATTCGAAGTTATAGGATCAGTTAAAACCATTCCGATTTTCATCTGTTGTAAATTTATGGAATGAATTTCAAAATACAGCAAGATGGAACAAAAATCGATCATCAATATCAAGCCATTGGGTTTTCCATGGGAGACGCAGGACCCTTTTATTTTCTGTGTACACCACCGGGATGAATTTCCAAAAGGGAATGCAGAGATGGGACCAGAGGTTTCACTGAAAGGAAGAAATATTGGCCAGGATTTTACCATCAAAGATGGTTGGAGAATGTATCATGGGCAGGAGATTCCAGGCTTCCCTTACCATCCTCACCGGGGATTTGAAACTGTCACGGTCGTGAAAGAGGGATTGGTTGATCACACCGATTCGATGGGGGCATCGGGACGTTTTGGCAAAGGCGATGTGCAATGGATGACAGCCGGGAAAGGTGTGCTGCACTCTGAAATGTTCCCCCTGGTTCACCAGGACAAGGAGAACCCGATGGAACTTTTCCAGATCTGGTTAAACTTACCCAAAGCTGGTAAATTTGTGGAGCCTCACTTTAAAATGCTCTGGGAAGACAGTATCCCGGTATTGAAACAAACCGACCCCCATGGAAAGTCGATCGAAGTTAACATCATTGCCGGATCGCTATACAATTTACAGGCACCCTCTCCAACGCCCGATTCATGGGCTGCCAATCCGCAAAACGAAGTAGCCATTCTAACGATCAAGCTGGAAGTCGGTGCAAGCTGGATATTACCCAAAGCGAGTGCGGAGGCAAATAGGAACCTTTATTTTTACAAAGGCAAAGGCTTACAGATTGAAGGTGAAACCATCCCCTACTATCATAGGATTCAGGTTAATGCAGGCAATGACCTCTCCTTACAGGCCGGAAATGAAGATTGTTATCTACTCATGTTACAAGGCAAACCCATCAACGAGCCGGTGGTTCAATACGGTCCGTTTGTGATGAATTCGGAAGCTGAAATACAGGAGGCTTTTAAAGATTATCAGCGTACCCAGTTTGGTGGCTGGCCCTGGCCCAAATATGAGCAGGCGCACGATAGAAACAAGGGTCGTTTTGCTGTATATGC
>DASXUZ010000170.1:0-9738 GCA_036504555.1 Prolixibacteraceae bacterium
CTACTTGCGATTCAGTACACTATTAAATTCCTATATCCTTCACAGGTACTTTAAGGTTGTAGGTTGTACCCTTGTAAGTTATACATATACATTTAATTAACTCCATTTCACCTACAACTAAACTTTTATTTTTTAGATGCAATTCATGAAGTGTTGGTTGTAGTATTTCTATGCTTACGATCACACAATCAGTGTATTACAGAGGCACAACCTACAACAAGCACTCATTAAGTGTATACGGATGGTGAAATGCTATTTTCCGTTCTCCCCTCTCCTTCTCCAGATTCGTCATTTACTCCACGACAAGCACTACACGATTTCCACCGCATCCACCGGGCACACCTGCCGGCAGGCATCGCATTTGATGCACAAATCGAGGATCACCTCATGCTTTTCATGCGGCTTGAACAAGATGGCATCAGTGGGGCATTTCTGGGCACATTTGGTGCAGCCAATACACAAATCGTTGATCTGGTATTTGATCAGGCTTTGGCATTTGCCCGAGGGACATTTTCCATTGATGTGGGCGATATATTCGTCCCGGAAATACTTTAAAGTGGACAGAATGGGGTTCGGTGCCGATTTCCCCAATCCACACAGGCTACCTTTCTTGGTCCAGCTGGCCAGGTATTCCAGTTCATCCAAATCTTTCAAAGTACCTTTGCCCGTTGTAATCTTGGTCAGGATATCGAGCATTCTCTTGGTGCCAATCCGGCAGAATGTACATTTACCGCAGGATTCATTCTGGGTAAAGGCCAGAAAATAGCGTGCAATGTCGACCATGCAATCATCTTCATCCAACACCACCAGGCCACCCGATCCCATCATCGCACCTACCTCGAGCAGTGACTCATAGTCGATTGGGGTATCATACAACTGGGCAGGCACGCAGCCTCCGGAAGGCCCGCCAATCTGAACAGCCTTGAACTTTTTCCCATTCTGGACTCCGCCTCCGATTTCTTCGACGATCTGGCGAACAGTGATACCCATGGGCACTTCAATCAGTCCGCCACGGTTGATCTTTCCGGCCAGGGCAAATACCTTGGTTCCTTTGCTGGTCTTGCTGCCGATGGATGAAAACTTAGCTGAGCCCTCGCGAATGATGTAGGGTACCTGGGCAAATGTTTCTGTATTGTTGATAAGGGTTGGCTTTTTCCACAATCCACTTGTTGCTGGAAATGGTGGACGGATGCGTGGGAAGCCACGTTCCCCTTCAATGGAAGCCATCAGTGCGGATTCTTCACCACATACAAAAGCCCCTGCTCCTTCATAAATATCGACATCGAAGGAGAACCCTGAGCCCATGATGTTGTCGCCAATGAGGTTTTGCTCGCGACAATAGACCAGCGCCTGGCGAATACGTCTAACGGCCAGCGGATACTCTGCCCTGATGTAAAAGTAACCGTGGGTGGCGCCAACGGCTTTGGCCCCGATCACCATTCCTTCAATCACCCGGTAGGGATAGGATTCGAGCAGCATCCGGTCCATAAATGCTCCCGGATCGCCTTCATCACCATTCACGATCAGGTATTTTACATCCGACTTGTTGCCTGCTACCAGGCCCCATTTGACACCCGTAGGAAAGCCAGCTCCTCCCCTTCCCCGTAAACCACTGTCCTTGATGGTTTGAACAATGTCTTCAGGACTCAGGTCAAACAAAACAGTCTTCATGGCTGTAAAACCTTCGTGTGCCTTGTATTCTTCAATATCCAGGGGGTTGATAATTCCGCGGTATTGGGTTGCAATGGGTATTTGCCGATCCAGGAAATCAGATACCTGCTTCTCGCGGGCATCGATTGAATATTGCTTGACTCCCTCCCAGACGGTATCTGTCTGAACACTTTCAAAGAACTTATAAACACTGCTTTTCAGCATTCCAAAAGTGCTCAGTGGTTTAAAATGATGGGCAATGATGCCCTGGATTTCTTCAGGTTTTACCTTGGCATACAGGGTCGGCTTTCCGTTGTGAGGGATTACCTCCACCAATGGAACCTGGTGACACATGCCCACACAACCTACATTTTTCAGGCTGATCTGGATACCGGTATCTGCAATGGTCTCTTCGACTGCTTTCTTGACATCCTCGCTTCCAGAAGCGACGCAACAGGAACCTAATCCAATGCGGATTTCACCCTGGATCTCAGAACCGTCAACATTGCGGAACAACCCTTTCCTGGCTCCTGACATCCCTGATTGCCGTTCAAAATCGGCCACCACGTTCTTTACCATATCCGAGGCAACATGTCCATAGGTAATTTCGTCGATCTGAACCACCGGTGCCAGGGTGCAGCAGCCAAGGCACGATACTTTTTCAATGGTATATTTTCTTGAAGCATCTGTTTCCTGGTGACCTGTGAGATTAAAATGACGACGCAGGGCATCATAAACCTGCCCGGCACCTTTCACATGGCAGGCTGTTCCCACACACACCTTGATGATGTGTTCACCCACGGGCTGCATCCTGAATTGTGAATAAAAAGAAGCCACCCCGACAATCTGCTCAGGAGTGATTTCTGTTTTCTCACATACGTATTTCAGGGCCTCTTCTGGAAGATAATTGAATGTCGTTTGAATCGATTGCAAGATCGGGATGACTGACTTAGCCTCCCTACCCTTTTTTTCGATGATCTGATCAACAGTTTGCAGTATATTATTTAGTTCATTCACCTCGTATTCTCCCGTTTATTTTGTGCCCAAACAATACAATTGATTCATCCCCCGAAGGTAAACCCGTCCATCCTGAAATACAGGCGAACAGACGGATTTCTCTCCCAGTTCAGGAGTTCCGATCAATTGATATTCTTTGGTCGCTTTTACAATGTGCGTTTTTCCTGCCATGTCAGTGATGTAAACTTTCCCATCGGCATAAATCGGCGATGAATAAAAGGCATCACCATATTCCTGACTCCAGTTTTTTGTACCCGTTTTGGCATCGTAACAGGCCAACACGCCGTAAGTTGTTGCCACATAAAGCAAGCCATTTACAGCCAGCGGACTTGAAACTTCAGGCAAAAACTCATCGGCTTCCCAGGCGATTTCAGGCGTTGCACCAATCTTAATTCCAACGAGCTTTGAATATTCATTGGCTGCAAATACCATTCCGTCGGCATATCCGGCTGATGGGCCAACTTCACCTGAAAGACAGGCAATGTTCCAAAGTTCTTTGCCCGTTTGAGGATCGTATCCGTTGACATTCGGGTTGGTGGTCAAAATCAATTCCATGCGGCTACCTGTATTCACCAGAATGGGTGAAGACCATGATATTTTTGAGCTCCGTACCGTTTCCCAGGCAGTTTCACCAGTGCCCGTTGTCAGGGCAATCAGCTTGCCCGACTTGTTGGTATCGTATTGAATGAGTAATTTGTCTTTATAAACGATCAGTGAAGATCCGTGTCCATAATGATTGTCAGGAACGCCCAGGTTTCTGGCCCACAACCGTTTTCCGTTCATGTCAAGGGCAATGACATCGCCGGTGGCAAATATGGCAAATACGGCACGTCCGTCGGTGGCCATCGTCGGGGCAGCCAAACCGGTATCCCCGGTCACTTTGGGCATCTTGGCTGGTGAACCCTGAATGTTATCGGCACTCGCTTCCCAGAGCAATTTTCCAGAGTTCCTATCATAGCAATAGACTATTCGTGCCTGTGCATCGGCGCCTGTAACAAACAATTGGGTTCCCCATAAGATGGGAGAACTGAACCCGGCTTTTGGAACCTTTACTTTCCAAAGAACGTTTTTACCACTGGCGCCATTCCAATCAGTGGGGGTATTCTTTTGAGCAGTTACGCCATCACCTTCAGCTCCACGAAAGAAGGGGTAGTTTGATTTGAATTCAGCAGCTGAGGCGAAACCCACAGCAGCCGGGGTCACTGCCACAGCAGCCGCCGGAACATCCACGGCACCCGTAGCCGGGGCTTCTGTTGTAACAGCATTCACAGCAAGCGTTGCAGTACCCTTGGAAGTCGCGGAATCAACTGGCAAAACTGCCTGCTCCTGGGCACCCTGATCAGAGGTGTTGGCAGCTTTTTCTTCCTGAACAACGAGGTTTTCATCAACCATGTAGGCTTTCAAAGAATTGGAGGCCAGAAATCCGGAGGCCAGAGCAATTACTATCAAGCCCGAACCCGTGAAAATTACCCATTTCCGGGCTACCATTTCATCAAGTCCATTGATCTTTTCAACACTGTCAATATCGTTCAACTTCGATTTGGCTGATAGAATATAGCGAACTGATAGAATGCTTACTATGACCCCCAACAGCAACAGGTAACTGCCTGTGCGCAACTGCCACTGGTTGGTAAAATAAGCTTTACGGGCCATCAGGTCGAAGGCACGGATTTCAGCTTTCAGGTCGTCATTTCCAGCATCCTGGCTTAAACGTTTTACCAGTGCCGGGATTGTTTTATTGTCAATCGGATCGTTCAGATGGATCTGAACAAAGTTGGCAATCAGCAATACGGCTACCATCAATGAAAATCCTGCTGCTATCCAGGCAATCCATCGCGCCACTTTAATCTTATCGTTTGTTGAAGTATTCATTATTTTAACAATTCAGATATTAGCTATTCGTTATTAAAACCAAATCAACCTATGCTTCTTTCTTCACAGGACAATAATCCATACATCTTGCACAGCTCAAACAGTTGGTTTTATTGGGTTCCCAGTCTTCCCGCTTCCTGAAAGTGGATAAACCGATCAGGCTCGATCCGATGACCAATCCCATAAATCCACCCAGCATCCATCCTCCCATATAAAACTGATGGCGAATCGCATCAGCTTCTACAACGAGCAGTTCGGTCGATTTACCGGAGCTCATGAAGGTACGAACGTCAATATTGTCAGGATCATTCTTCACTTCCGGATGCGCTACAATTTGCTCTGCCAGGTAGACCGTTTGGTTAAATCGTGAAAGTGGCACATGCATCATGGAGCCTGCATATCCGCCAATGCCAATCCACAAGGGCAGGATCACAAAATAGGTCATCAGGCGATTCACATTGCTGCGGCGTTTGCCTGTCTCTACAACCGGCTCATCAATTGCCCCAAAGGGACATGAGTTGGAACACAGTTTACATTGGATACAAGCAGCGGGAGTAATGGTCATGTGTTTGGAAGAGAATTTCGACATCCAGCCAAGCAAAACACCATAAGGGCAGAAGAACCTGCAATAAGGCCGGGCAACAAAAATGCCTGTAACAAGGAACAAGACTCCAAGGGTCAACATGTGAAAAGGCGCATCAAAGCGAAAAAAGCCTACAAAAGGATCATACCGGCAGATGATGAATTCAGATTTGGTGGCCACATATAAAAGGGCCAGTCCAAGGTATAAATACGGAATTAAGCCAAGCACTTTCTGTATCCATTTGGGCAATTCGATCGGTTTTAAAGCCACCATATCCTGGATTGCACCCAATGGACAAGCCCCGCCACAAAAGACACGACCAAAGAAAAGTGCAAATATCAAGGGCAACAGAAAAAACAGCAAGGCTGTAAGTGGGATGGCATAGGTAGGGTCAACAATACCCAGAACCACATTCTGAATGGAACCAATCGAACAAATACATCCTTCGCGGTAGAAACCAAAATAAAGCAAGGAGAAAACGGAAGTCCAGAATACCCCATTTCGGGAACGCTTTTTCAGGACAAACCAGGTCACTAGCGAAAGCACTGCCAGTAACACCAATACATCCATGTACTCCAGCAGCAGAAATCGCGCCGAGGGGGCCGTTGTCTGCGGATGGGTATATCCGGTATCAAATTCTGGCTTCGGGAAACGCTGTTTGGCATCAGCAGCCAACGAATTGATCGTTTGAAAAGCCATCAGAGTGATCAGCAAAAAATATTTTAAAAATCGTTTCATTCCTATCGTTTCATGGAGGATTCAGCTACAAGATACTAATTATAAAGTCATTTCTTGCATATCCTTGATACTTATTTTTATGTTTTTATCAACTTTTCGCATCTTTTTTCGCCCCTGCCCCCTTGGTAAAACCGCCTTTAATCAGGTAGGGTGTATCGGCCGGTACACGCTGAAAAGCATCTGCAGGACAGACCCTTGCAATGGCACAGTCGTTGCAGTTTTTACACCTGTCGTGCCGGATTTGCAGATGCAGCGATCCATTCCCAAAAGAGGTGCAGCCTGCCACACATTTGGCACAGCCAATGCACAAGTCTTCCTCGATCACGTATTCAAAATACGGATCTTCAATGTATTTGCGCTTGATGGCTGCAGTTGGACACAGTTGATTTTCCGCAGCAGTACTGCGTGCATTCGGATCCGGCTTCAGGTATCCGCCGCACAGATCGCAATAGCCGCACAAATCGTAGGCATGTACACATTTTACTGCCGAGGGGGTCATAACACATTCATCGGCACATCGACCGCACTGAACGCACTTAAACGGGTCAATCTGCCATACCAAATCCTTTGAAGTGGATTTCAGTAAAGAAATGCCAGCTACCCCTCCCAGCGAAACGGCCAGTGCCATCTGCATGCCGTTGCGGATAAACCGACGTCGCTCTATGCTTTTTGGCTCATTCTTACCGCTCATTTTCTTTGTATTTTATAGCCTGGTCCAAGGAACAGGTGGTCAATTTCTGACATTTTTTACAAAACTGATTATCGGCACAACCTTCCAGCTGAACCCTGTCCTCGGCCAGTAAATAGGCAGAGCCCCCTATCATCGCCGAAAGAAAAGTGAGCTGACCGGCTTTTCTGAGAAAGTTTCTTCTATTTGTTTCCATTTTCTTTCCTTTCAAAAATACGTACCTGTTTGCGTTCCATATCCAGGGCAATCACCCGCTGTTCCGAATCAATTGCAATGTCCGGGGCCAGGTAACTGTCCTGATCAAACATATCGGGAGAGGCAACCACTCCCAAAAATTCCCCATGCTGACCGTACAACTTAATGCGTGGCATTCCTTTTTCACTGGTTATAAATGAATTATCAGCCATAATAGCGAAGTGAGCCGGGTTGCAGCATCCGGTAAATCCTTCAATTTTAAAACTGGCCTTACCCCAGCTTGTTCTGATCGATCCATCTGCATTGTAGTTTTCCAGATTGTGACGCCCGGGATTGACCACCCATAAGAAGTGGTTATCGTCCAGTGCCAGGTCAAAGTACGGACTTGGAATAATATATCCGGGCACTCCCTTGGCTTCATCCTTCTCTCCTATTTTTGAAAGGACCTGCCCATTGGTATTGCATTGATAGACGATGCGGTTCCCGGCATCGGCCACATAAACCGTTTCACCAGAAACAGCCACTGAAGTGATGACAGACCGATCGCCAAATGAGTTCCATCGTTTCAGTAATGTACCTCCCTGATCAAACAAGGCCACCGAATGAAGCATGCCGATCCAAATTTCATTGTTTGAATCTACCGTGACGCAATTGGCCGTATCGGGCAGATCTTTCCGAAGTAATTCTTTTCCTGAATAATCATATTTAAGGAGAAGTTTCTCGGACACCACAATAATCTGTTTTCCCGAAACTGCAACTCCTTTTGGCTCGCTGGCATTCACCGGGAAAGTTCCTGCTTCGCGAAATAAAATAGCAGTTGAATCCACTTTGCGGAATTCAGAAACATCATATTTATAGGGATTCACTGTGTTCTTTCCAGCTTTATTGCCAATAAAATCTTTACCAATAATGACAACGATGGCCAGGGCCAGAACAATCAACACGATATTTACCAGTTTTCGGTTCATAATTTTCATTGACTTACATTCACACAATACATGGTTTTCGCATCACGCAACAGCAACCGTCCATCTGCCATTGCCATTGGAGCCCAGGCGTCAGCACCGTCAAACAGCTTCTTCTGGGCTATCTGCACATATTTTTTACTGTCAGGTTTAATCATCGTCAGCGTTCCGTCGTCGCTCAGCAGAAACATCTTGTTATCAGCAATCAGGTATGGGCCAAGGCCAAAACGACCTTCCTTTCCTGAAGTCCAGATAATTTTGGTTACATCTTTGGGACTCACACAAACCAATTGATTGCGCAATGGTCCGGCGTCCTTGGGTTGTATACCGTACATCATTCCCTCCCAAAGTACAGGCGTCTGCTGTTCGCAGGCCATTCCATCCTTCGGGGAAAATTCCTTTAAAACATCCACTTTATAGTCAGCTCCCGAAGGAGTTACTTGAATCATCATACTTCCGGCACCATATCCGGCAGTTAAAAATACCTTGCCATCCGGAAAGCAAACAGGGGCCGGAGCCACCACCGCATGATTCCATGCAGTTGATTGCCAGAGAATTTTGCCCTCATCGGCACCTTCGGCTGAGACACCAACGATGCCTCCAACGGCGCTGTAGACATACATTTTTTTGCCATTCAAGGTCCAGGGCATAATGGATGAATGCGACATTTTCAGCTTGGCGGGGTTAGGGGTTTCCCACAAAATTTTGCCAGTGGCCATGTCAACTGCGATCATCAGGGCAATTCCACCAGGAGCCAGGATGGCTTTGTTGTTATCAATCATCGGGCACTGACCTGTAAACCAGAGTGGCACTTCGCTGTGGTATTGCTGCACCAAATCAAGGCCCCACAGCAAATCACCTGTCTCGCGTTTGACTGCCATGACATGGCAGCGGGGACCGATGGTAAGTATATAATCAGGGGTTACTGCTGGAACTGTCCTGGACATTCCATGATTTCGTTTAAGCGTAACTTTATACGATCTGCGCCAAAGTTCTTTTCCATCCTCCAGTGAAAAACATCGCAAGGCATCCTCTCTTTTGGCCTCGTCATAATCCATCAGGTAAACTTTCCCATCGTAAATGGCAGGTCCGGCATGGCCTTCTCCCAATCCAACCGACCACAGGATCTCGGGCTGAGCACCTGACCAACTGTTTTTCAGGGCTTGTGAATTCTTCACAAGATTGTCATAATCCGCTCCTCTAAAATTGGTCCAGTTCGCTTTAGAGGTAGAGCTTGAAGTTCCAAAAAGCTGAAAATTTTCCCCAATCGCTACCGCTGCGCCAACCATCGTTGAGTCTGAACCGCGGTTATCTTCCCCGGGAATACTCTCAGCAAACTTGCTGGTCGGATCTTTCAACAGCCACCAGAAGAACAAGATGACTATCACCGCCCCGCTCGTTCCCAATATATATTTGATCTTCTTTTCCAATCTTTTTCACTTTAACTTTTTCATTCATATCCGTTCACTAAAGTGAACGGCAAAGGATAACGCTTCAATCAAGATTCCTAATTTCTCAAGTTATAAACCATCAGACTTTCCCCATGACGAACCAGCAACTTGCCGTCGTAAATGGCAGGATGAGCCCAGTGTGGTCCTTCTCCCTGATTTACCTTAAATGAACTGATCACCTCAAACTTTTCAGCATTGGGCCTTACAAGCGCAAGGTTCCCGGTCTTTTCCTCGTAACAATACAGCAGTCCATCAGCAGAAATGATGGATCCTTTGTTGAACCACTTTGTTTCATACATGGTTTTTCCAGAAGCCCAGTCAACGCACATCCAGTTTCCGCCGCCATTGCCAACCCAGTTAGATCCAAAAATAGCATCTCCCACTTTTACCACTCCTCCTAAATGGTTATCAAAATCCGCATTGGTCCATTTAAGCGAAACCGAACGCCCATCAGGGGCAAGGCTTAACATGATGGCAGGATGATCATAGCCGCTGGTGATAAAAATTTCATTGTTATCATACAATGGGGTATTGGTATTGGCCCCAACTCCGCTTTCTCCAGGATGGTACTTAATGAGG
>DASXUZ010000171.1:0-3416 GCA_036504555.1 Prolixibacteraceae bacterium
TACAGTTAGATTACAGATACATTACAGATGCAAACGGCCTGGCAATGCTTTAAAGATAATTCCGATACCAGGAGAAGGCCATAAATACCCTCGCTTGGCAGACATGAATGATGGAATTACTTCCAAGATGTTGGTGGACAGTAATTTTTTCGAAATAGGATAAATGGTTGGTGCAGTGACAAACACCAAATCGGCCGATGGAGTATCACTGCAAAAAATGATCAGTCACTGCGATGGACTTTGCCCGCAGCAACGACTGGCAAATGGCTTTGGATAAAGCTACCGGGAATATTGAACCACGGATCTTCAAGACTCAAACCCTGAGCAGGAATTATTCCGGCTGAGGATCCTGGATCAGGAGAGATATTTATTGACTAAATTGAACATCTTTTGGCGATCGATGGGCTTTGAAATATAATCATTGCAGCCTGCCTCCAGGCAGTCGTTCCTGTCAGAAGCCGCTGCATAGGCTGTCTGGGCTATAATAATGAGCTGTGGGTTCTTTTCCTTGAGTAAATGGGTAATATTTAATCCATTGATATCGGGTAGTCGGATATCCATTAAAACCAGGTCAATGTGACCATTGTGACTGCATAAATCCAGTGCTTCCTTGCCCGAATAGGCATTTAACAGCTTCACATCAGAGCCATGGAAAATTTGCGTGATTAATTCAGCGTTGTCAAGGTCATCCTCCACAACCAGGATCGTTTTATTCTTCCAGGAATGATTTCCCAAACCAGCAACAGTCTTTTTCCCCTCCCTCTCCCTGGCATCAACCAGGGCTTGGTTAAAATAAAAGGTAGCACCTTTTCCCAATTCTGATTCGATCCATATTATACAATGCATCAGCTCAAGGATCCCCTTCACAATTGAGAGGCCTAAACCCGAACCACCATACTTACGCGAGGCGTTGATTTCTTCGGCCTGCCTGAACCGGTCGAAAATAACGGCTTGTTTACTCAACTCAATGCCAATGCCTGAATCGCGGACAAAAAGGATTAAATCCGTATCCGTCTTTTGGAAGAAGCCAAATTCAATGGACCCTTCTTTTGTAAACTTGATGGCATTGTCGATCAGGTTGACAAAGATCTGCCGTAGCCTGGGCAGGTCGGTTTGAATGACCAGGTGGGCAATTTCGGCAGGGAAAGAAAGTGAGATGGAGAGGTTTGAATGGGCACTATTGGTTGCCAGCTGGATTTGATAGAATTCAAGCAGTTCGTTCAATAGATTTTCTATTTGATGGGGAGTCAGCTCCAGGTTTAACTGGCCGACTTCAATTTTTGAGATATCCAGGATATCTTCAATGATGTGTAACAAATCGTATGAACGCCGTGAGATTGACTTAGAGAATTCAGCCTTCTGAAGGTCATCAAAATCAGGATTGGACAATAATTCCGAGAAGCCCATGATTGCATTCATCGGGGTACGGACTTCATGGCTCATATTGGCCAGGAACGAAGATTTTAACCGGTCGCTCTCTTCGGCCCTTTCCTTTGCCCTGATCACCTCTTGTTCGGCCACCTTTCGTTGCGTTATGTCCTGGGCGATTCCCTTGACCATGATAGGTTTGTTCAATTCATTGACAATGAACTCACCGGTTTCGGCCCATACGTAATGCAGCGACTGGTCGGGCCACAGCACCTTGTATTCGGATGGAATTGAGACTCCCTGATCGATCATCGATTGAATGGCCTGGTTCAGAATATGCCGGTCATCGGGATGAATGGCATTGGCCATCACCGTTTCTAAGTTCCCGTCGAAGGTAAGGGGATCAATGCCAAAGATTCTGTACATTTCTTCCGACCATTCTAGCTTGTTTTCAGGAATATGCCAGGTCCAATACCCTAAACCGGCAATCTTCTGTGCTTTTTTTAATTCCTCTTCCGATTTTCTGATCCGGTCTTCTGCCCTTCTTCTTTCTGAAGTTTCAACCGAGAGGATAAAAATGCCTTCAGGAATTGGATGAACACTCAGCTCGTACCAGCCCATTGACTGATCGGGGAAATAGAATTCGATTTCAAAATGATCGTGAACCTTGTTCTCCATGCAATTCTTAAGCTTGCTGTATATGGGTTGATCAGCAATGTCGGGAAAAGCATCCTGGATTTTCCTGCCGGTTAGAAATTCTTTTGATTTGTGTCCGAAACCTGCACCACTGTCGTTGATGTATAGGTATTCCCAGTCATGACTGATGATCTGGCATCCTTCGAGCATATTGTCCAGGGCATACTGGTAACGATGTTCAGCTTCCAACATGGATGCTTTATGCCGGATTGTTTGCCTTGTAATATTATCGACTTTGGATTGAAGTTCCTCGATTGCAAAAGGCTTGACCAGGTAATCCTGCACAGATTCTTTGAGTAATTTATATTTTAACTGTTCGTCGATGACAGCCGTGAGCATGATCACCGGGATTTCGGCTGTTTCAACCTGTTCACGTAGATGTTCGACCATTTCATCACCGCTCATAACGGGCATCATGATATCAGAAATAATCAAATCAGGTTTATAAGCCATTGCCTTCTCAAGGCCTTCCTTGCCGTTGGAGGCGGTAGCCACTAAAAAATTGGGTGACAAGTTTCGGGTTATAAAATCCAGGATATCCTTGTTATCGTCCACAATTAAAATGGTGGATGCGGGACTTGATTCTGTGAGTTCTTGCTTTTCCGGGGAGCTTGATTTTTTCTTAATGGGTCTGATCGGATGGTTGATGGCCCAATCTGAAAGTTGGTCAAAGCCATTTTCGGAAATAAAGGTACCTTCGGGTGCTTTCAAGGGGAATTCGACCCGTAACAGGGCTCCGCCATTTTTCGAATCCTGGAGGATTACCCTGCCATTGTGCAATTCAACAAATTCCTTGACGATCGAAAGGCCCAGTCCTGTTCCTCCGGTCTCCCGCACTCCCAGCCGGTTGACCTGTTGGAATCGTTCAAATACTTTCTCCCGCATATCTTCAGGAATACCAGGGCCACTATCCTCAATTTCAATCACCACATTGTCTGCATAACTGGATACCACCACATTGATTTCACCATCACGGGGGGTGTAACGAAAGGCATTGGATAAAATATTCTGTAAGATACGGTGATACTTTTCAGCGTCGATCTCCACAATTAATTCCTTTGGCAGGTGAATTGAATAATGAATGTGGTTGGTAGCTGCCAATGATTCGAAGTAGGAGGTAATCAGCCGGGTAATTACGGTAATGTTGAAACGTGAATAATGCAAAGTCATCTGCTTTGCTTCCAGCTTTGAAATGTCGAGTAAATCAGATACATGCCGGTATAACAGGCGTGCATTTTTCTCCACCAATTCGAGGTTGGTGCGTACATTGACTTTTAACCGCTCCTTCTTCAACAATTCGCTTACCGGATTGATAATGAGTGTAAGGGGGGTACGCAATTCATGGCTGACAT
>DASXUZ010000172.1:0-31325 GCA_036504555.1 Prolixibacteraceae bacterium
GAAACTGGTTTTATTAATTGATCATACAAGCCATATCCTGCAATAGAATAATGTGCAAAATCCCTTTTCTTGGTAAGCAGATAATCTGGACTTGTTAGAAATTTGTGCACAAAATCAATGTTCTGTTCATACGTTGAATCAATCTTTTCCATTGTAAAATCGACCACATCACTGGTGATTACAAATCGGTAAAGTTCTCCCTCTTCCATCTTTGAGGCTGGCTCATCAACTACAAACTCAATCAAGGCATCACGTGTGCGCAACTTCGACTGCACTTCCTTGATCCCGGTAATTTTATTTTCATATTTAAATGAATAATATTGGGGATAGGATGATTCAAAATATTTAATTAACCGACCATATTCTTCATTGAGCTTAAATATTTTAGATGCATATAAGTTTACCCGCTGTGAATCTGGTTTTTGCTGATGGTTTTCCTCAAAAAGCATTGAGGTATAATTGGTCACATTTACTTTAAGATAATCTTCTCTTTTCAACAATGAATCCGGTATTCCACCAAACTCTTTGGCCTTTACATCCTTGATGGAAGCGATCAAATTGGAAGCTTTACTCCTTTCAGCAAAGTCAAATGCTATGTTGATATATTGCTGATTCTGTGTTTGCTTATATAACTTGTATGAGATTCGAATGGCACTCAAAAAGGCGGATTCCTGGTTCTGTGCCAGAAACAATTTACTGTCCTCATTCTCATAGCCAATCCGAAGCCTGTGAATCAGTTGGGTGGCTCTTGAAAGTGAACTTAAACTAGCCACAAAATACTTTTCAGCCTTTTTGTTGTCAAATTCAGATAGATAAATGTCGCCGAGTTTTTCCATGGATACTGATTTCCTTTTAAAAACATCGACCAGTTGAATCTCTGAAATAATATTGTTCTTTAAAGGCGGATCTTCCAGTGGGTTTTTATTTTCGAATGAATCAACCAGTGATACAATGGCATTTTGATAATATTGAATGGCCTGATTCAGATTGGTTTTCCGTTGATTATGAAAATCCTCCATCTTTTGGGATTCAATATTTTTCATCGAATAATAATCCCCAAAATTCGACTGTACTTCAGCGTATGCGGTACTTTTTTCGCCATAGAATTTCAGCACAATGGACTGAGCCTTGCTTGAATATAGAAGTGCTCCATCATAATTTTTCTGGGCCATTAAAAAAGAGGAATAGGCCAGGTATTCATCCACTAATTCAACATTGGCTAATCCATATAAGTCAACCCAGTTTTTAATTGACATTAAATAATATTTATCGGAGAGATCAAATTTTTCCTCATTCCGATAAGCCAGGGCAATTAAATCATACATCCTTGGCTTCAACCGAGGCAAAGTTGTTGCTAGATTCTTTTGTGCAAACCGAATTGCGTCAACATTCATCCCGAGTTTTAATTGAGTTTCAACCAGGTTATATTTTAAGGCCTCAAATTGGTCATGAAACTTTACGGAATCTTTCATTATAATCATACTTGCAAACTGTTGATATTGCAAAGCTTTGTTATAATCCCCGGTTAGCCTATATATATTTCCTAAATTGCTATAAATAGCTCCCAATAATGGATCATCACTACCCAAAGCCTCAATACATATCGTTTCCGCTTTTTTAAATATTTCAATTGCTTTATCAAGCCGTTGAAGTTTTTTGTATTGAATCCCCAGATTATTTAAAGAAGAAACAAGGCGAGGACTTTTATCGCCATATATTTTTTTTCTTATTTGGTATACCTCATCAAAACATTTGATCGCCTCCTCGTAATCACCAAGCCGACCAGCTTCTTCTCCCTTGACATGAATTTTCATGGCCTTTAAACTATCCTGCACAAATGAATCTGACCTCTGAGCATAGGCTGAAAAAGAAAACAGTACATGAATAATTAAAATAATGAAAAAACATTTATTTTTCAAATATATCAATGTGCTGTTTTTCAATGTATTAAAATTTTAATAAAAAATAAATGCATTTTTTTTCATTTTAGAGGGTTACCTTTTATCCTTTTTCGGAATAAACCTTTGAACAAGGATAATTAAGAAACTAGTATTAATCATTAAAACCAAAAGTATGAAAACTTTATTTGCCAACAAGGAAACAAAAAAATTTAATAACTTCTCATTTGATGTTTTAACTTCATCAGAACTTTCTTTGATAAAAGGTGGAAAAGAAGAAGATGTTTACCTTCCTCCAACTCGTATCGCTCCATTAACTTTGACTATATCGTCTACAACTACGACAAGCACTACTACCACTACTACCAGATCTAAAAAATAAGGTAAGGTTGGGGTGAACGATTTAAGTGAAAAGGAGAATAATTAAGAAATCAGGAATTTCATTGGCTTAACGCGAATTGCCCTGAGGAATTAATTTTATTAAGATAGTTCGTTTTCAGCTTGAATAGATTGGATAAAATTAAATATTAGGATCAATGGCGTGTCGGTATGAAAATTATCACTACATTTAGGTTGATTGCCTGGTAATGATATTTTCACATTGATTGCAGTGTTCCAGTTATTGAATAAATAAGCAATTTGTAGAGGTTTATACAAGTAATTTGTAGGTTTACTTCTGAATTATTTTACAATTTTATTGTCATCCTTCTATACTATGCGTAACAAAATAGTATGTTTATATTTTAACGTGTTGCTAATTAGGATTAATCATCGATTCCCTTTAGGGGCTTATATAATCACAAATTTATTGCATAATGAGCCACAGATCTGAATATTTTGAAATTATTGACAAGTATCTGAACAACGAATTGACTGCTCAGGAGTTAAAGGAATTGGAACAAAAAATGGAGTATAATTCAGACTTGGTCGATGAATTTAATCTTCAATTCAATATACAGCAGGCCATCCAGGAACAGGACATTGTCAGTCTAAGGGAAAATATGTGTAAAATTACTTCTCACCAGCCTATTTCATCGAACGAACAGGAATCTCCTGTTTTCGATTCATTTAATTTCGGGTTGGCTGAAGAAATAACCGATCATCCCAATTTCAATACACCGATCAACATTGACAATATCAATGAATTCACCCAGACCTTTCCTAAAATCCACCTCTATCAACACCTGGTTGCTGCCAAAGAAAATATTTATCAATTCTATAAAGAACAGCAAGAGCAGCACAATTCAAAAAAGGACCTGGATTCTTTTTCGCAAATGGAAAACGATCTTTTTGATGAGGTTAAAAATGCCATGCAGGAAAATGACCTGTTGGATCTGAGGGCCAATCTGAAACAGATTGCTTCCAATGTGTCTTATCACACCCACACTTCAAAGGATATACACAACTATGTGGATGATGCGATGGTGGGAGAACAGAGAATCCAATTCGAAGAATTACTTGCAATAGACAAAAGCCTGGCCAATGATGTCAAACTATTCCAGGAGGTAGACCTTGCCCTTTCAGAGAATGACATTATGCATCTGAGGGCTTCCTTGAATGAAATAAAGAAGTCAACCCTTCAGTTTTCATCTGGAATAAAAGAAATTGACGGCTATCTTTACAATGAACTGAATGAGTCTGAAATGACCCTTTTTGAGGCTGAATTGGCCAACAATCAGGAGCTTTACGCTGAAATCGACCTGATTAAAAACATTGACTACGCGCTTCAGGAAAATGATGTCATGCAACTGAGAAATAGTCTCAGGAATATTGCCAATGACAATCTAAAGGAAAAACAAATTGAAAGGTCAATTACAGTCAGCTTTAAACCCAGGAAGATCGCACTATCAGTCGTGGCAGCCTCTTTAATTCTGCTGATTGGAATCACCGGTCTATTTAAGTATACGGCTGAGGATGATATCTATCAAAAATTTTATACCAGGTATGAAACTGCCGGCATTTCCCGATCCTCCAATTCGATGTCGGACGGAACATTTGCCTTGGCCTTGCAAAAATACAATAACCAGGAGTATCAATCGGCATTGAATTTATTACAGGAAGTAATTTCACGGGATGACAAGAATGTCGCAGGCCATTTTTATTCCGCAGTTTCACTTCAGGAGCTGGGAAAATACAAAAATGCCTTGGAAGAATACCAGGTTGTTGTTGTTGACAAGGACAATCTTTTCATCGAGCAGGCTGAATGGTACATCGGATTGTGCTTTATTCAAACCCAGGAGGATAAAAAGGCCATTAAACAATTTAAGAAAATAGTAAACGGCAAGGGTTTCTATGCGCAAAAAGCCTCGGCCATCCTGCGTACAATGAAAAATAGTCTTTAACTGACACAAACATAGATTAATACAAATTAAATTATACTTTTTTTATTTAAGTTAAACCATTTAATCCCCTTATTGTAATATATAATAATAATGCGACTTCAGATTCGGTAATCGATTTTTACTTTCCTTTTTTATCCTTGTTCAGTTTAACCAAGGTATGATCAATCGAAACCGGAATCAATCAACAAAAACCAATCAATATAATACCACTTATCTAGCTAGTGCCCAATATCCATTGGGTATTAGTTTTTTTATCCAGTGTCTGGTCCGCTTAATAAGGTAGCTTAGAGACCAGCAATCTCCATTTCCTTGCTTCAAAAACGACAAAAGAGATACAAATTCCAATGGTTGCTTATTTTATGTCGTGTCCAATTTAAATTGACTCAAATACAGGTCCTATTATTCCTTGTAAGCCATCTTGCGTTGATATCTATGAATACCATCCCAAATTGACAAGGGCTTTAAATCAAGCAAAACAGGCCTATCTAACGGGCCCAATAAATGGGCTTTTTGATCTGCCCGGTATATACATTATTCGAAGGTTATTCGAAGGTTATTCGAAGGTTATTCGAAGATGGTTCGAATGCATTCGTATAATCTTCGAATAGTTTTCGAATAACTTTCGATTAACCTTCGATTAGTATAAGTACCCGACAATTGGCCTGCAAAACTATTATTCAGAATTACACAAGAGTTTATAAACGACCGTTGGCATTCAACCGTATACCTATTATTTTTACTTTGCAGGGAGAAATTGGCCTTCCAATTAGCCAGAAGTTTTTAAACTAGCGGTCAGAGCCAAAGGAGTAAATAAAAAACAAGCCAAACGAAATCGCCCCCAGAGAGTCCTCATACGGACTCTCTGGGGGCGATTATTAAAAAGCGTAAAGGATTTACACCGCTTTTGCAACTAATTTCTCGTAAGCTGTTCTGGAACCGACGGTTACAATTCCGAAAATCATGCCGATTGCACAATAAATTAAAATTGTAATGGCGGATGCGGTCATGGTAGCATTGGGTATGTAATTCATAAATGCAAAAAATACCGCGGAAGATATAAATAAGGCAGGTACAAAATCGAGCGTAGAATGGGCCCTTTCCATTGAACACATGGGGATAACAATTATAAATACGGCAATCGGTACAGCCAGGAATCCCATGGAACCGAACTTACCGGCAAGGGTAATAATTAATACAGCAGCAATGATTCCCATCACATAGCCCAGAAAAGTACGAACTCCACCCTTTAACGTGCATCCAGCCATAAAATACATGGCCCAGGCCTGAAATGTAACCCATCCAAACCCTTTATTATCCGCAATGGGCATCATGGGACTAATGATTTGATCAATGAGGATAAAAACGAATGCCAGGAAAGCGATAAAAACAGGAATGACGAAAAATTTTTTAAAATCCATAAGGCTTAAATTTAGTTGTGTTTAATTAAGGTTCGAAATAGTTTATAGACAAAAATACAAAAATTAAGATCAAACGATAATTCCAAAACCATTTGATCAAAGTTTTAATTTCAAAAATTTATTTTTTCTGGACTACCTGAATATCAAGCCAATTGCAAGGAATTTGGCCACAATATTAAAGTATTTTCTGGATTGACATCGGGTGGAGAAATCCAATGAATCAGAAAACAAAATTAAAACGACTTCATGGATTCAATATAAAAGTCTAATTTTAGACCGATTTTAATAGGATATATAAGATTTGAAAATGAAACCAACTCTTTTAATTTTAGCAGCAGGAATGGGAAGCCGATATGGCGGGTTAAAACAAATTGAACCTGTTGGCCCCAATGGAGAAACAATCCTTGAATACTCGGTTTATGATGCCATTCGTGCCGGGTTTGGGAAAGTGGTTTTTGTCATCCGCGAAAGTTTTGCGGCAGACTTTAAAGCCCGTTTTGAATCAAAATTAGCTGGCAAAATTGAAATTGAATACGTTTACCAGGAGATCGATAAATTACCACAAGGCTTTGTACTTCCTGAAGGCCGTGAGAAGCCATGGGGAACCGGTCATGCTGTTCTGATGGCCAAAGAAGTAATTCATGAACCATTTGCGGCCATCAATGCCGACGATTTTTATGGTGCCGAAGCTTACAAAGTAATTGCTGGATTTCTCTCGCAATCGGTTCAAGAAGAGAAATATTCAATGGTTGGTTATCAACTTGACAAGACACTATCGGATTTCGGAAGCGTTTCCAGGGGCGTATGTCAAACAGACGCGCATAATTTTCTGACCCAGATTACTGAAACCCACAAAATCAGACAAGAAGGTGATTCAATTGTCTGTGAATCAGAAAACAAGGAAACAGAAGAAATTTCAGGCAATGCCACCGTTTCAATGAACTGCTGGGGCTTTCATCCATCGGTATTCGAAAATATTGAAACACAGTTTGTTGAATTTCTTCAGGAGAATCTACAAATCCCAAAATCAGAGTTTTATATTCCTTTTGTTGTTTTTGAAATGATCAAAACAGGCAAGGCCAAGGTTGAAGTTCTCAAAGCTGATTCCCCCTGGTTTGGGGTAACTTACCAGGAAGATAAACCCTTTGTAATTGAACAGATACAACAGTTAACCAACCGGGGTGTTTACCCGGATAAACTTTGGTAAACGGGTCACTTATTTGAGCAGCACTTTTTCGCTTTTGATCTGACTACCGATAAAAGTAGTGGCATTTTTTTCAAAGACATCGATGTTCTCGGTCGTATAATACTTCACTGATCCTGATTTAGAACACCTTTGATCCATTTCAGGATGGCGGTTTAGATACTCAACCAAACTGGCACTGACGACTTTTCCCTGTTCAAGTATTTTGATCCCTTGGGGAACAAATTTTTCAATCACAGGCATTAACAACGGGTAGTGGGTACAACCCAGAATGATTGCATCGATTTCAGGGTCAGCAGTTAAGAGATTCCCGATGTTTTTCGAAATGAAATAATCGGTTCCCGGGGAATCGATTTCATTGTTCTCAACCAATGGAACCCAGATGGGACAAGCCTCCTGGGTCGTTTTTACAACCTTTCCCCCAGCCCATTTCTCCAGTTCTATTGGATAGGAGTTTGAAAGTACGGTTCCAACGGTTCCCAATATCCCCACATGGCCATTTCGGGTAATTTGCCCGATTGATTCAACCGCTGGCCGTATCACTCCCAATACCCTCCGATCTGACCCCAAGGCTGCAAGGTCATTTTGCTGGATGGTCCGCAGGGCTTTGGCAGAGGCAGTATTGCAGGCCAGGATCACCAGCGGGCAACCCCATTCAAAGAGTTTGGTGACCGCTTGCAAGGTATATTCATACACCACTTCAAATGACCGTGAGCCATAAGGGGCCCGGGCATTATCGCCCAAATAGATAAAATCATATTCAGGCATATCGTGAATAAACTCTTTCAGGATGGTTAATCCGCCATAACCTGAATCGAATACTCCAATGGGGTTAAATTGATCTGTCATTTAAAGATGGGTTTCAACAAAAATAAAAAAAGCCATCTTAATAAAGATGGCTTTTTCAATTTATTAATTGATAAATCTACTTGATTGCCAATTTAGTTTTAACAAAAGGAAGAATATCAAGGCTTTCCTTTGAATTATAGAGAATTGTTCTTGAACTCATGTCAAAAACATAGATCAAACCTTTTTCAGCTCCCACTTCTTTAATTGCTTTATCAGCCTTATCGAATACAGGTTTTAACAACTCACCTTGTTTGGCTTGAAGTTGTTGACTGGCAGTTGATTGATAGTTTTGAATCCGTTCGTTCATGGCATTCAAATCCTCTTCTTTCATTCGACGAACTGTTTCTGACATTGAATCTTTCTGGGCCGAGTAATCTGCAAATTTGGTCTGTAATTCTTTCTGCATAACAGCCAATGCATCTTCCAATTCTTTATTAAATGCTACATATTGCTTTTCAGCTGCAGCTCTTTCGGGCATCAGGCCAACCAAGGCTTGTAAATCAATATGACCGAATTTGGGCGCCTGAGCATTGGCAAAACCTGCTGATAACAACAGTATCCCTAGAACAAAAATCTTGAACAAACTTTTCATACTTTTCTGGATTAATTTTTTTGACAAATTTATACTATTATTTTTTATAACCAAGTTTAGCCAGTACCTGATCAGAGAGATCAAATTTTGGATTGGTATAGATTAAGGTGATCCCATTTGATTTATCAAAGATCACAGCATAACTTCCTTCGGTGGAGATCTCCTGGATGGCATTAAAAACATCATCCTGTATCGGTTTTACTAAGCCCTGGCGCTTTTTAAACAAATCGCCATCTCTGCCAAAATATTTACGCTGCAACTCCTTGTATTCTTTCTCTTTGGTAACGATTACATCTTCACGCTTGCGTTTCATGTCATTGGAAAGTAAAACGCTTTCTGATTGAAAATCCTTGTACATCTGTTCAATCTCAGAGTGCATTGTTTCAAGTTCCTTTTGGTATTGGGCTGAAAGCTGGTCCAATTGCTCCTGTGCGGCCTTATAGGATGGAATGTTGTCGAGAATGTACTCCGTATCTACGTAAGCAAATTTCTGCCCGAAGGTGGCCGCTGCGCCAAATAACAAAATCCCGGTAAGAATAATCAGTTTTCTCATGATGTTTTGTTTTAATTGTTTCTGTTGAGGGTTTAGCAAATACCAGACCAAATCATATTTAATTAAAATTGTTGTCCAATTACAAAATGGAACTGACTTCCGGCCGCATCGCTTTGGTTTGGAACTTTATCAAACCCATAGCCCCAATCGATTCCCATCAAACCAAACATGGGCAAGAAAATACGAACCCCGGCACCTGCCGAACGGTGAATCTTGAATGGATTGTAATCGCTGAAATTATTCCAGGCATTTCCACCTTCCAAAAATCCAAGAACGTAAATGGTGGATGAAGGTTTCAGAATCACCGGATATCTTAATTCCATTGAAAGTTTATTGTACAGGTTAGATCCGTAGCCGGTGCTTAAACTGTAATCCTTGTATCCACGCAACGACACAATATCACTACCATATAAGTTATAGCCCGACATCCCTGAACCTCCAACGCGGAAGCCTTCGAAGGGTGATTTACGGTTTTTATCATAGTAACCCAGGAAGCCATATTCAAATTTGGTATGCAATACCAAATTCCTGTTTTTTGTGAGCGGTGAATACCAGTCACCTTTGAACATCCACTTATGATACTCAATCCATTTATACCGCTCTTCATTGGTAAGGGTTACTTTACTATAGTCAACGCCATTTAACAACGAATAAGGTGGAGTAAACTGAAGTGACAGGGTGAAGTTCGATCCACTTCTTGTGTACAATGGGTTATCCATTGAATTTCGACCAAAGGCAGTTTTAAAACTAAAGTTATTAAATCCACCATTGCCATTGCCCGTTCCATCATTCAGGAAATAATAGTATCCTGCCATGTTCTGCAACTTGTAATGCTGGAATGAAAGTTCATGGTACATGGTGAAATAATCATCCGGCCACGACAAGCGGTAACCATAGCCCAATGCAGCTGCAGAAGTTATCTGAATTTGATCACTGGCAGTTGATTGGTTATCGTAGGTAAAATTGGTTCCGGGGTCATAGCCATATCCACCGTATCCACCATAACCTCCATAACCACCGTAACCGCCATAACTGCTATAAGGAGAATAACCTGAACCATACGAAGAACCATAGGATGAATACGGATCGTTGTAACTACTGTAGGAGTTATTGGCCGAATAATTCACGGTCGAATGAGACAATGAAAGGGTAAATGAATTGGGCTTCTTGCCTCCCAGCCAAGGTTCGGTAAATGTGAGGCTGTATGATTTATAAAACTTACCACTGGTTTGTGCCCTCAGGCTTAAGGCTTGTCCATCACCGGTAGGTAATGGCCTCCAGGCTTCTTTGTGGAATATATTGCGGACCGAGAAATTTGAAAACTTCAATCCGACGGTACCCACAAACATGTTGGCACCCCAACCGCCTGAAAGTTCAACCTGGTCATTGGCTTTTTCAACCAATTCATAATTGATATCTACCGTACCGTTTTCAGGATGGGGTTTTACATCTGGCACGATCGCCTCAGGATCAAAGTGGCCCAATTGCGATAATTCCCTCACGGTGCGGATAATGGCCTCCTTGCTGAAGAGGTCTCCGGGCAAGGTCCTGATTTCACGACGGGCGACGTGTTCATTGGTCTTGGTGTTTCCGGTGATAATAATTTTATCAACTGTAGCCTGCCTGCCTTCCTGTATGCGCATTTCAAGGTCGATCGAATCTGCTTCTACCCTTGTTTCCATGGGCGACAAATTGAAGAACAAATATCCATGATCCAGGTAATCACTACTGACGGCATCCTCATCATCCTTGGTTCGCTTATCCAGTAATTTCTGGTCAAAGACATCGCCCTTTTTAATCCCCAGTCGGGCTGACAAATATTCACTTGGATACACTGTATTCCCCACCCATTTGATGTCGCGGAAATAGTACTTATGCCCTTCATCAATCCAGATATCGAGCCGGATACGATTATTTTCAAGCTTGGTGATTGAATCTTTTACAATCGTTGCATCCCGATAGCCTTTTTCATTGTATTTCTTGATCAGGTTGATTTTATCATCTGCGTATTTTTCACCCAGGAATTTCTTTGAACTGAAGAAGTTCATCAGCTTCTTGGCCTTGGTTTTTTTCATCGACCGGTCAAGGATCATCGGTTTAAGGTGGTCGTTGCCATGATAAACGATCTTACTGATTTTAACCTTTTCCTTTTTATCCACATTGATATCCAGGATCACACTATTGGTTTGGGTGGTGTCATCACGTTGAATAATGTTGACCTCGGTATTTAAAAATCCCTTTTCAAGGAAAATATCCTTGATTTTCTTTTTGGCCGTGATTACCTGATTATCCGTAACCTGGCTGCCTTTCAACAACAACACCTTTTCAGTGATGTCATCTTTCTCCGATTTGGAAACACCGCTAAAATTCACCTCTGCCAACCTGGGACGTTCCTGCAGATTGATCCTCAACCAGATACTATCACCAAGAATTTTATCAGCCGTTATTTTTACATCTGAAAACAATCCGTGGTTCCATAGTTTCTTGATCGAAGAGGTAATAGCATCCCCTGGAACCATTATTTTATCCCCTACGTTCAATCCTGAAATCTGTAAAAGCACCTGGGTATCCAGGTAGCGAATTCCCTGAACATCCAATTTGGCAATGGTATATTCCTTGGGAGTTAAATAATCAATGGAGAAATTGGTGCTGTCGGCCTCTTGCGAAAATACCCTGGCACTGATTAACAGCAATATTAGAAACAGTTTTAATCTTTGCATTCTATCCGTTATTGAATTAGCTTACTGATTGTTGACTCGTCTTTCCAAACCTTCTTTCCCGATTCTGAAAATCGTAGATAGCCTCAAATAAATCTTCCTTCCTAAAATCTGGCCACAATTTAGGGGTAAAATATAATTCAGTGTATGCAATCTGCCACAACAAAAAATTGCTAATCCGGCATTCGCCACTGGTACGAATGAGCAATTCAGGATCAGGCATTTCTGAGGTATTCATATAGCAATCCATCAAATCGCAATCGATCTCTGCTGGATCCAGTTTCCCTAGTTTCACCTCTTCAGCAATTCGCTTGACGGCTTCTACTATTTCCCATTTTGAACTATAACTCAATGCCAATACAAGGGTCAGTCCAGTGCTGGAACTGAGCTTGTTGATCGACCATGATAATTTATCCTGCACATTCTCCGGAAGACTTTTCACATCGCCAATGACTTTCAGACGGACATTGTTCTTTTTCAACTCATCGGTCTCTTCTGAAATGGCATGTACCAACAGACCCATCAAGGCATCTACCTCTTCTTTGGGGCGCGACCAGTTCTCGGTCGAAAATGCATAGAGCGTTAGAAAATCAATTCCGATTTCCCCGGCTCCTGCAACAACCGAACGAACCGCCTCTACGCCATGTTCATGGCCAAAGCTGCGTTCATTCCCAAATTGAGCAGCCCATCTGCCATTTCCATCCATAATAATGGCCACATGCCTCGGGATTTTATCTGTTTTCAGTTTCTCTTTAAACATTCTATGCGCTTATACTTTTTATATACCGACCGGGTAATATCCAGCCCGCCATCTAATTTTTCAAACTACCTGTTATTGGGGTTATTATGAATGCCCCAATCCAGTATCTTCTTTTTTGGGGTCGTTACATCCCATTCTTTGCTCCCGTAAATCATTTTATAAACAAGATGAATCCCCGCATATGCGGTCCAGTCATTGTTGTGATAGCGGTCGGCATAAGTGACCTGGGTAACTACGGTGCCATCGGTTTTTTCATAGCTCAGTGGATCATCCAGGTTATCCAGTTTGTCGGAGAACGTTTTTCGCATCCCACCTTCTATGCCCAAGCCCCATCGTTTACTTAAATTCACCTTAAAACCTATTCCAAAAGGAATGGTGGGCGTTATCTCGGATCCCTCTCCAATAATGCCCGATTGGTAGGTATATTTATAGGTCTGCATTCCAATACCTGCAAATAAATAGCTTGAATAGGGCGTTGTCTTCTCCCCGACTATGTACTTGTAAAAATTAAATTCATATTGAAGCGAGATATCCAGCACGTTTTTATTAAATTTCCAGGGCTGCGATTCGAATTGCCCTTCTGCTCCAATGGTTCCATTGACCACGTTAAACCTCAAGGCATACCTTGGATTAAAATTATAGCGCATAAATGCACCATAAGCCGGATTCACTGACTTCGAAAATTCGGTCTTGGTCATATCCCCAAAATAAGTCCCTGCGCCACCGAAAATGCCGACATCCACACTTGGTTGTCCGAACGCTCTGAAAACCATAAATCCGATCAAAAAAACTACTAATAATCGCTTCATTGAATTTCAATTTTGAAAGGGTTTTTATACCTATAAATCATTCAGGCACTAGCATTTACATTCTGAACATAACACCTTTCAAGTGCTACAAAAGTAATACAATTCTCATATATCCATGCCTGGTGCATATTATAAAACCCAAATAGAGGTTAAAAATTGTTAAGCATGGCTGGAAAATTAATTTCTTTTATCAAGTCCCCACATGAGTTTATTCCTCAGAGTGGCGAAAAAGCTATGGTCCTTCAGCCTGATAGTCTTCACGTTAAAAGGGGCCTTGCGTATCTTTAACAAAACAGAAAAGTAGACCGCTTCTGACTGTGAGTCCACCGAAGTTAGAAAATGAAGCCCACGACCTTCCACCTGCAAAGTGATGGAATAATGGTCTGGCACTACGACAGGTCGAACCGTCAGGTGATGCGGTGCAATGGGACTGATGACAATATTCTGTGAATCGGGTGTGAGAATCGGGCCACCTACACTGAGCGAATAGGCTGTCGACCCGGTGGGGGTGGCAACAATCAATCCATCAGCCCAATAGGTATTCAAAAATTCATCATGAATGTAGGTATGAATACTGATCATCGAGGAGGAATCGAGCTTGGTGACCGTAATTTCATTCAGCGCGTAATGGAATTCGGAATGATCATCGTGTACCAGTTCTAATTCCAGCACTGACCGCTCATCGATGAAGATATTTCCTTCAATAATATCATCCAGCGCCTTTTCAATTTCATCCCTTGAAATGTCCGACAGGAATCCCAGTCGCCCTGAATTGATTCCCACCAGTGGAATCGAACTCTTTTGAGCCATCAAAAATGATTTGAGCAAAGTACCATCACCGCCCAGGCTGAAAATAAAGGCCACCTCATCAGGTAATTCTTCCGTATTTTCAAATACACCCGCTACTTCAGGATCCAGGTCGCATTCCTGTTGCATGTATTCCAGAAAAGGCTGGTAAATGTAAATTTCAATCTTTTTCTTTTTCAAAAGTTCCAGAAGCCCTATTAATTCTTCTTTAAAATCAGGATTAACAGTAAGTCCGTAAAGTGCTATTTTCATGAAAAAATAATCTCATTAATATTCTTATCAAGGTTGGCTGATCTTTTGATTCAAAAATCAGACATTCATAAATTTCATCAATTGATCGTACCGGTCATCGTATAGATTCTGAACAATGGACTCATCCATGTAAACCGCTTTGATGTTGTAATCATACCTGACAAATGTCTGGATTATTGATGACAAATCCACTATATTTATTTTAAGGGTGATTTCCATTACTTTCGAGTCCTTTTGCTGGTAGATGTAAAAACTCAGGATTTTGGCATCATTGCCCTCCACGATTTGCGCAATCTGAGACAAGGAATAATCGATCGAATTAATTTCAAGCACGATCACTCCACCCGGTTCCTTCACCGCCACCAGGTCCGCAAATTTCTGTGCCAGGTCGAATACCGTAATCACTCCCATGTATTCATGGTAAAGGTTCAGCACCGGAACGGCACTGAGCTTGAGCATCGAGATGATCGAAAACACTTCATAAATATGCTGGTTCTCCCTCACATGGGGTGTAGCCATCTGGCCCACATAATCACCCATGGGTTTATCAATGATATTTAAATCATAAATGATTTTATCAGATATCAAACCAACCAATCTTTTCCCATCAACCACGGGCAAATGTGAAATTCTGAAGACTTCCATCCAATTGAGCGCTTTCTGACCGCTATCAGTCAGTCGCAATGGCGGGACAACTTCTGAAATAAGGTGTTGTGCTATCATAGTTTTCAGTTTTCAGTGCTAACTTAATCAAATCTAAAATCGTAACTTGCGCCCATAAAATTTAGATCATGACTACACTCAGTGTAAATATAAACAAAATAGCAACATTAAGAAATTCAAGAGGCGGAAATACTCCAAATGTTTTAGAAGTTGCCATCAACTGCCAAAAATTTGGGGCACAAGGCATTACTGTACACCCCAGACCCGATGAACGGCACATTCGAAAACAAGATGTTTTTGACATCAAACCGATCATTACCACGGAGTTAAATATTGAAGGTTACCCCAGCGAAGAATTTATTCAATTGGTCATCGCCGTCAAGGCCCATCAGGTAACATTGGTTCCTGACGATGCCACTCAGCTGACCTCCGACCATGGCTGGGATACAGTCAAACACCTGGATTTCCTCAAAGAGGTGATTGCCCGTTTCAAGGCTGAAGGAATCCGCACCTCTGTTTTTGTTGATCCTGTGGCCGAAATGATTAATGGGGCCAAAGAAACCGGGACCAACCGCATTGAATTGTATACCGAATCGTTTGCCCGGCTTTATCCCATCAATCCCCTGCAGGCAGTGGCTCCCTTTAAAGAATCAGCCATATTGGCCCACCAACTGGGCCTTGGCATCAATGCCGGTCACGATTTAAGCCTTAAGAACCTTCGTTTTTTCTCCGACCATGTGCCTTTTCTTGATGAAGTTTCAATCGGCCATGCCTTGATTGCCGATGCACTTTACCTGGGTTTAAAAAATACCATTCAGGAATACCTTTCCTGTCTGAAATAATTTTCTGATGAACCTCTTTTTCAGGGAAGAAGGCCAGGGGTTCCCCCTTGTAATTGTACATGGCTTGTATGGTTCATCAGACAACTGGCTGACGGTGGGTAAAAAGCTCGGCTCACACTTTAAAGTCTACATGATCGACCAAAGAAATCATGGCCGCTCACCCAATTCGGACCAACTCAGCTACGAGATTCTGAAAGATGATCTTGCCGAATTCTTTGATCAGCAAAAAATTGAAAAAGCTATTGTCATGGGACACAGCATGGGCGGTAAAACGGCCATGTGTTTTGCCGCTGACTATCCTGAACGCGTTGAAAAACTGATCATTGTAGACATTGCTCCCAAGGATTATTTTTTACTCAAAGACGAAAGCCAGTATTTTTTGCACAAGAATATCCTGCTTGCCATGCTGAACATCGACTTTGGCAGAATGGAATCCAGGAAAGATATTGAGAATTACCTGCTTGAGCACATTGACAATGTGCCGATCGTTCAGTTTTTACTCAAAAATGTACATCGCAAGAAGGAAAGTCATCAGTTTGAATGGCGCCTCAATGTCCAGGTATTGTTCGACAACCTGGATGAAATCATCAGCGGTGTCAATGCCAGATGGTTCGAGGACCGCCTTCCCATTTTCAATTACCCGGTTTTATTTGTCAAAGGGGCCAACTCAAATTACATACTACCCGAAGACTATCCATCTATTCACCGCATTTATCCCGAAGCTATTATCCACGTAATTCCAGATGCGGGGCACTGGCTTCACGCTGAACAACCTCAGCTATTTATGGAAGTATTGGAACAATTTTTGAAAACGAATACCTAAATTCACGAATTCCATTTCCCAGCCAGATTGATTGGATAAAGTGGGGTTCGTATTTTAAATAAACAGGATTATTGATACCTTTACCCAATCATACAAACCAATTAAAACCAAATACAATGAATCAACCCATGAGTAACATTTTCAGCAGGGCATTGATCCTGATGAGCCTTTTGGCCCTTCTGTCGGTTTCAGCAATGGCTGGATCGCGCGACTATTACCAGATCCAGGTATTCCGCTTGACAGGAAAGGCACAGGAAGCAAAAATTGACAATTATCTGAAAAACGCTTATTTACCAGCCTTACACCGCGCCGGAATTCAAAAAGTAGGTGTATTTAAGCCCCTCGAAAGCGATACCACTTCAGGCAAACGTGTCTATGTGTGGATGTCGTTTAAATCACTCGACCATTTTGCCAAAATCCAGGATGTGCTTGCAAAAGACAAGGCTTTCCAGACCAAGGGAATTGACTTTTTGGGCGCTCCATTTGATCAAAAACCCTTTATCCGCAAGGAATCTATTCTACTCAAAGCATTTCCTGACGCACCGAATTTTTTCATCCCCACATACAGCACCCCAGCTTCGGAAAGAATCTATGAGTTGAGAAGTTACGAAGGACCAACGGATAACCTGTTCCGTCAGAAAGCAAAAATGTTTAACGAAGGTGGTGAGATCAAGCTCTTCAACACGCTGGGATTTAACACCGTCTTCAATGCCGAGGTCATTTCTGGAAGTACGATGCCCAACCTGATGTACCTGACTACTTTTGCCGACATGGCTTCCCATGATGCCCATTGGAAAAGTTTCGGTGCACATCCCGATTGGAAAAAACTCTCCTCCATGGCTGAATATCAAAATACCGTTTCAAAAGCTGTGATCTTATTGCTTCATCCAAGTGATTATTCTGACTTTTAGGCCTTCCACTTTCAATATCTGTGTCTGAGGCCCAACTACAATTTTCAGATACAATGATTTCCTGGAATGCATCAGCCTCTATACTGAAAGGGTGGGTGTATTCCAGGAAATAAATAAATCTTTCATTTTCATTTGATGGGTTGAACATTTAACCGGCTTTCGGACCTGTTGACCCATGTTTCATTCCTTGTATAAATGGATGAAACTGACTGTTCTGTTTTTAATTTAAACAGGATAAAATTTGTTATTTATAAGCATCAAGCCATCCCGCACCCCTGTTGGGATATCAAGCCAAGGCCATCTGCTTTTTACTTCTACCCCCAGAATCGGATTCAATTAAAATTAAAAGAAGGGACCCATTGCCCCAAACCCTTTCAAGAGGGCCTGTGAATGCCCGTCCTATCCTCCATATTCAATTCATACCATCTATCTTCCATGGACATGCCTTGCTTATACCAAAGCTATATTTAAGTGTTATTTTTTACTTTTTTCATACTTATTTTATGCATGCTTCATACTAGTTTAGATACAGAAAACATGCACGAACCATGCACGAACTATGTACAAACTAAGAATCGGGCACGACCCTGGTAGAAGCTTGGTATAAGTTTGGTATCCACCAAACCATGATCGTTCAGTGCAAAAAAAAAGGGATGCTCCATGGAGTCTCCCTTTTTTTTTTATATTCCAGTTACTTTTTTCCTGGCACTATTCCCATTCGATGGTAGCCGGTGGTTTTGAACTGATATCGTATACGATGCGGTTAATGCCGCGAACTTTGTTGATGATTTCATTCGACATTTTGGCCAGAAACTCGTAGGGCAAATGCACCCAATCGGCCGTCATTCCATCGGTAGAAGCCACAGCACGCAAGGCCACTACATTTTCGTAGGTACGTTCATCACCCATTACCCCCACTGATTGCACCGGCAGCAGCATCGCCCCGGCCTGCCAAACCTTGTCGTACAAGCCCCATTCTTTCAACCCGTTGATGAAAATGGCATCGGCTTCCTGGAGGACACGGACTTTCTCGGGTGTCACATCGCTTAAAATACGGATTCCCAATCCAGGTCCCGGGAAAGGATGACGCCCCAGCAGTTCCGGTTTCATATCCATGGCCTTTCCTACCCGGCGCACTTCATCCTTGAACAACAGCTTCAGCGGTTCAACGACCTTGAGGTGCATCTTTTCGGGCAGCCCACCTACATTGTGGTGTGATTTGATGGTGGCCGACGGCCCGTTGACCGAAACAGATTCGATGACATCGGGATAAATGGTTCCCTGGGCCAGCCATTTGACATCTTGTATTTTGTGCGCTTCCACATCGAACACTTCGATGAAATCGCGGCCAATGGTTTTGCGCTTTGTTTCAGGATCGGTAATTCCAGCCAGGTCATCCCAGAATTTTTGTTTTGCATCCACACCGATTACATTCATCCCCATGTGTTGATAGGAATCAAGCACCTGCTGGAATTCATCCTTGCGCAAAAGACCATTGTCAACAAAGATGCAGGTCAGGTTTTTACCAATGGCGCGATGCAACAGCATACCTGCCACCGATGAATCGACTCCGCCCGAAAGGCCCAGGACGACCTTGTCGTTGCCCAGTTTTGCCTGAAGTTCCCTGATGGTTGTTTCAATGAAAGAATCGGGCGTCCAGTCTTGTTTGCAGCCGCAAATGTCAACCACAAAGTTCTGCAGCAGCTGGGTTCCTTCGGTGGTATGATAGACTTCAGGGTGAAACTGAATGCCGAAGGTTTGTTCACCTTCAATTTGGAAGGCAGCCTTATCGACATCGGCTGTACTGGCAATGATATGATAGTTTTCAGGAATACGTTCGATGGTATCGCCATGCGACATCCAAACCTGGGTATGTTCACTGACGTTTTTAAACAATGGATTGGCCGAATCGACATAGCCAAGGTTGGCACGTCCGTATTCCCTTGAATTGGAAGCCATGACCTCTCCCCCAAAATAGTGGGCCAGGTATTGGGCCCCGTAACAGACACCCAACAAGGGCAATTGACCCTTGATAAGCGACAGATCGGGCTTGGGAGCTACGGCATCCCTTACTGAAAAAGGGCTTCCCGATAAGATGACTCCCTTGACAGTTTCGTCAATGGCGGGATAATGGTTATACGGATAGATTTCGCAATATACGTTTAACTCTCTCACACGACGGCCGATCAACTGTGTGTATTGTGAACCAAAATCAAGTATAAGGATTTTTTCCTGCATGGAATTTGTTTTATTTGTGCCAAAGATAATTAAAAATAAAAAGGAAGAAGTTGGAAGCAAGCTTCCCGAAAAAGAAGTAAGAATAAAGTAAGGAATACAAACCCCTGGAACATTTTCAGCCAAAGTAAAAATACTATATCATAATACAACCACGGTTAAAAACCGCAGCACCCTTGCAACCGCTGTTAAAACAGCGGGTCCCTGTACTACAGCCTTTTAACTACCTTTTCGGTTAGTAGGATCTTGTCATTTTGAGTTACGCGAAGCAGATACATTCCAGGGTTCAAGCCAGCGCTTGCAGAGACTTCCAGCTTTGTAAGGCCGTTTGAAATTTCAATGTTGCTCTTTCGGACCAAGGTTCCGCCCATATTGAATAATTCGGCCAGTCCATTTCCATTGGTCGAGGGGGCCAATTGGATGGTCATCTGATCGTTAAACGGATTTGGATAGATCGATTGAGACTGTGCCAGCCGTTGATTTTCGTTCCCCGTAAAATCATAGGGCCACATCTTGTCAAGGTAAGCCAGTCGTTGGGTAATCCAGTTTTTCATCCAGGTCACTTCAGAGGCATAGGTTGTTCCAATATAATAATTGGGCCAGATGTATTGACCAATCACCCCGGTCCAACGCTGATAATTACGCACTTGTGCTTCCGACAAAAGACTTACAAGACTATCGGTGACGAATTTGATACGGGTATCCGAAAATTCATTTTTACGGATCCAGGACCAACGTCTTTTGAGATTTTGGACATAGGTAGGATCGCGCATCAGCTTGTTCCACCAAAACGGATTTTGCCAGGAATCACCAGCAAAATTGGTTTGATATTCAAACCCAGTGCTGGTCCAGCCATTGTAATAATTACAATTGCCATAGGTGAGGTTAAAATCCCAGATGGGGCCGCAATTCATCAGTTTATTCTTACCTTTATACAAGTAAGAACTAAGTCGGTAGCCATCTATATTTTTGGCCAGTTCGTTGATGATCATGAAATCAATAAAGGAAGAATCGTTCAGGAATTCATGATAGCTCCCTAAGCCAGAAAATTTCTCAAGGTACAGAGCCTTTTCCATATTTCGAACATAGGTCTGTACATAGGTCTTTTGTTCAGGGACAATTTCACTTGATTTGGGGTAATCATACTGGTAGAAGGTGTTGTTGGTATTGTTGATATAATCAGAATACCAGCCATCACCGCCTCCCCCGGTTGTTTTATCAATTTTGATGATGTAACCTCCCGTGAGGTTTTCGCCTGAAATATCAGTGGTCAGTAATTTGGCGATGTCGACCCGGTTTTTATTGCGCTTGATTTTTTCCATCAGTACATAGATTCCTTCATAATGACCATTGATGAAAAGTTCGACATACCGGCAGCGTGGGGCATAATGGCCCATGGAAGCATCCAGGGTATAGGTCAGCACATCGCGGACCAATGTTTTGTCGGTATAAGGCGCATACAAGATCCAATCATTCTCTTCGGGCATGCCTAAGAGCGAGACATCCATATCCACCATGTCAATGGATTTGGTTTCGAAGCCGTAACTTTTTTTGGGAAACATGGATTGGGACGAAGATCCCCTGATCTCTATGGCAATATTTCCATTAAAATCGTTTTTTGGATCAGTCAATGCATTTCGTTTACCGGGGCCATTCCAGATAATACCCATGCTGGCGTTAATTTTAGGATCGTCCACGATAGTCTGCCCATTGGTAGTAAGAACAACCAGTGGAAGGTTCGATGAAGTAAATGTTTGGGCCAGAACGGAGAGTGGAAAAAACAGGATCAGAAATAGGAACTTAGGGCTTAAAGACATTCTTTTACAACAAGTTAATAGATTAAGCAAAAGCAGGCAAAGCTTCCTTGTAAAAGAAAGCCTTGCCTGTATAAGATTACAATTCCCTGATCCAGATATTGCGGTAACTTACGGGGTTACCATGGTCCTGAAGAATGATCGGGCCAGCTCCGTGAGGTTTTACGAAATACTCAGGAATGCCAATGTAAGGTGTAGGTCCACGTAAAGCAACATTATTCTGAACCAAAACACCGTTTTGCAAAACAGTTACCGTTGGCGGGGTAAAGAAAGTGCCATCGTTTTTAAACCGGGGAGCGGTATAAATCACATCATAGACTTGCCATACACCCGGGCCTTTACATACATTGACCAGGGGAGGATATTGTTTATAAAAACTTCCAGCCTGTCCATTGCGGTAGGTCCTGTTGTTGTAGTTGTCCAATACCTGAAGCTCATAGATGCCCTGGAGGAAAATACCGCTGTTACCACGGCCCTGGCTTTCGCCAACTACTTCAGAAGGAGAACGCCATTCGATATGAAGTTGAAAATCATTGAAGGCACGTTTTGTCTGAATGGTGCCGGTGCCCTTTGCAACAGTTACACAACCATCGGCCACTTTCCATGCGGGTTCAGTACCAGCCTCATTGGTCCATTCAGTGCTCAGATTCTTCCCATCAAAAAGTACGATGGCATCCGATGGAGCATCCGCTGTGGTGGCTCCGGGGGTAACAACCGTGACTTCAGGATCCCAGATTTCAGTCATCTCAGGTTTCATGGGAAAATCAGTCCTTCCCTGGGCAAAAATTGCAGCAAAAGCCAAGACTCCAACTGCTGAAAATAATACACGTTTCATTTTAAATTGGTTTTGATTAATAATTTATATCTCTGTCAAAATAGTCCTTTACATCCATTTATTTTTCCATTGCTGCATTAGAGGTCCAGTTCCTGCATGATGGCATCGATCTTTTCATTGGCCCTTTGCTCAACGGCATCAAAATCTGAACGTTGCTTCAGTTCACTGGTTACTTCGAAATAGAACTTAATCTTTGGTTCGGTCCCTGAGGGGCGCACTGAAATCTTGGTTCCGTCTTCAGTAAAGAACTGCAAAACGTTCATTGATATTTTCTGGTCAATTTTCTTTTCCTCACCCGTGAGCATGTTTTTCTCAATCAGGGTATCGTAATCCTTCACATACTTCAGGTTAGAACCACCCAGTTGAAGTGGGGGGAAGTGCCTGAAATTGACCATCATTTGTTCAATTTCCTCGGCGCCCGATTTTCCTTCACGAACCACGTACTTCATTTTTTCCCTTGAATATCCGTATTCCAGGTAAATATCGAGCAGCAATTCATACAATGATTTTCCCTGATGCTTGGCCCATGCTGCAATTTCGGCCATCAGGGCACAGGAGGAAACAGCATCTTTGTCGCGTACAAAGTCAGCAGGCATAAAGCCGAAGCTTTCCTCGCCCCCTCCAATGTATCTCTTTATTCCTTCCAGGTCGCGGATGGTTTCAGCAATGAATTTGAACCCTGTATAAACATCAAAATATTCGATGTTATTTCTGCGTGCAATCTCGGCAATCTTTTCGGTGGTCACAATGGTTTTAACAATGAACTCATTGCCTTTGAGCAAATGATTGCTCTTCATATTGGTGACAATGTAGTAGATAAACAACATGGCAGTTTGATTGCCATTGACGATGATATATTCGCCATCGTTGTTTTTTACTGCCACTCCAATGCGGTCGGCATCGGGATCAGAAGCCATCACCACATCGGCATTCACTTCCATTGCCTTTTGAATGGCCATTTTCATGGCAGCCGGCTCTTCGGGATTGGGAGAAATAACCGTGGGAAATTCGCCGCTTACAATGTCCTGTTCAGGTACATGGATAATGTTGGTAAACCCAAAAGCCTGGAGGGCCATGGGGATCAATTTTACTCCTGTACCGTGAATGGGTGTATAGACTATTTTCAGGTCAGCATACTTTTTCACCAAATCGGGAGCGATCGATACTGTTTTTACCTTTTCGATAAACTTGCGGTCAACTTCTTCACCAATGATGGTAATCAACTCATCATTGCCTTTGAATTGAATGTCTTCCGCTTTAACTTTCAGGACCTCAGCAATCACATTTTCATCATGCGGGGCCACCAGCTGTGATCCGTCATTCCAGTAGGCTTTATAACCATTGTATTTTTTGGGGTTGTGCGAAGCCGTCAGAATAATACCGCTTTGGCAGCCATATTCACGGATCACAAACGACAATTCAGGTGTTGGGCGCAATTCATCGAAAAGCAATACCTCGATGCCATTGGCAGCAAAAATATGGGCACTTGTTTCAGCAAATAAACGGCTGTTGTTTCGGCAATCATACCCAATGGCGACTTTGATGGATGGCAGCTGGGCAAATTCCTTTTTCAGGTAATTACTAAGACCCTGGGTTGCAGCGCCCACAGTGTAAATATTCATTCGGTTTGTGCCAACGCCCATAATGCCCCGCAAGCCACCTGTTCCGAATTCCATGTCTTTATAAAATGAGTCAATTAACTCCGTAGGATCTTCATTATCCAGCAGCTTTTTCACCTCAGCGCGGGTCTGGGGATCATAGACCTCACGTAACCATTCCGCCGCCTTGGCCTTTACCGAATCCAAAACATTGTTTTCTGCAGTCATGATTTTTAGTTTTTGATTTCAAGAATACACTTTTCTAAACTTGTACGCCAGTATGGAATATGAATTCCAAAAATACTTTTAATTTTTGATTTATTTAAAACACTGTAGGGCGGTCTTGCTACAGGAGAAGGATAATCCTTTGATTCAATGGCATCGACCCGACAGTTAATTCCATAAATTTGGTGGATTGCCAGAGCAAAATCGTACCAACTGCATACACCCTCGTTGGAGTAGTGATAGGTTCCCGGTACAAACTCGCAGCTGCCAGATTCGGTTTTCTGAATAATTTCCAGGATCGTCATTGCCAGGTCACCTGCATAAGTTGGAGTGCCTATCTGGTCAAAAATCACATTCAGATGGTCTCTTTCCATTCCGAACTTTATCATGCTCTTTACAAAGTTATTCCCAAAGGAAGAATACAACCAGGAAGTGCGAATTACCAATGTTTCAGGATTGTTTGTCAGACTGATCAACTCTCCTTCCAATTTTGTATGACCGTAAACAGAGGTGGGACAAACCTCATCCTGCTCCACGTATGGACGATAGTTTTTGCCATCGAAAACATAGTCAGTCGAAATCTGTACATACCGACAGCCGGCAGCCTTTGATTTTTCAGCCAGTATCGCAGGGGCGATGGCATTGATCAGCCATGCTGTTTCCTCTTCGGTTTCAGCTTTATCAACGGCTGTATAAGCTGCACAGTTGACCACCCATTGAGGTTTCTCCTGAGCCAGCAGGGCTTCAACAGCCTCCGGATTGGTAATATCCAACTCATTCAAATCGGTAAAGACAAACCTCAAATCGGAGAATGAATCGCTGGATTTCCTGATTTCGGAACCAAGTTGTCCATTGGCACCGGTAATTAATATTTTAGTCATGGGCTTCATATTCAAAATTCATTTCAGCATCAGCAAACAAGGGGGAAATGGTATCCTTCCCTGAAACAATCGCATCGCTGGAGTCAATTCCCCAATTAATTTTTAAAGCTGGGTCATTGTAGCGTATTCCGCGTTCAGCAGCGGGATTGTATAATTGATCACATTTATAGGAAAATATGGCCGTCTCGCTCAAAACGGAAAAGCCGTGAGCAAAACCTTTGGGAACGAAAAACTGCAATTTGTTATCCTCACTCAATTCCAGTCCAAATGATTGTCCAAATGTAGGGGAACCTTTGCGGCAATCAACAGCGACGTCATAAACCCTGCCCTGAATCACGCGAACAAGCTTGGCCTGGGCATAGGGAGCAAGCTGGTAATGCAATCCACGAATGACTCCCCTGCCCGATTTAGATTCATTATCCTGAATAAACAGGTTGGAAATCCCCGCTTCCTGAAGCGATTGTTGATTGTAGCTTTCAAAAAAATAGCCTCTTTGATCAGCAAAAACACGGGGTTCTATTATCAGAAGTCCCGGAATAGATGTTTCAATTATCTTCACTATTGGTAATTAAGATGTAAATAAATATTCAATTCCCCTCACACGACTAATACGATTGTATCTGTCCGCTGGCCAGTTTGATCAGGTACTCGCCATATTGGTTTTTACAAAGTGGTTGTGCAAGTTTCAGCAGTTGTTCCTTGTCAATAAATCCCTTGCTATAGGCGATTTCTTCGATACACGACACCTTTAATCCCTGACGCTGCTCGATGGTGGAGATGAAAGTCGAAGCTTGCATCAAGCTTTCATGCGTACCAGTATCAAGCCAGGCAAAACCACGGCCCAACAATTTCATGTTCAAACGTCCTTCATCCAGGTACAGACGGTTTAAATCGGTAATTTCCAGTTCTCCGCGTGGGGAAGGCTTCAGCCCTTTGGCTTTTGCAACCACATCGTTGCTGTAAAAATATAGACCTGTAACGGCATAGTTGGATTTGGGAAGGGCAGGTTTTTCTTCAAGGGATAAAACTTTACCCTGTTCGTCAAACTCAGCAACGCCATAACGATCGGGATCATTCACATAATAGCCAAACACGATCGACCCATCGGTCAATGCGGCGGCCTCTTCGAGTATTGATGTGAAATTATAGCCATAAAAGATATTGTCGCCCAGCACCATACAGACACTATCGTCACCGATGAACTTCTCGCCGATGATAAATGCCTGGGCCAAACCATCGGGTGAAGGCTGGATGGCATATTCCAGTTTGATGCCCAGCTGAGATCCATCTTCCAGCAGATCTTCATAGAGATGGATGTCCTTGGGTGTTGAAATAATCAATATCTCCCGAATACCGGCCAGCATCAAAACCGACAAGGGGTAATAAATCATCGGTTTATCATAGATTGGAATGATTTGTTTCGAAATACTTTTTGTGATCGGGTAAAGACGTGTACCCGATCCGCCAGCCAGAATAATTCCCTTCATAATTTATACATTTTTAGTTTTTTCCTGATAAAAGATCGTCAAAATAGGCAATGGTTTTAATTAATCCTTCCCGCAATGGAATTTTAGGTTCCCATCCACCCAGCTTTTCCCTGGCCAGTGAGATGTCAGGCTGGCGTTGGGTGGGATCGTCAGCAGGGAGGGGCAAATAAACAATTTTAGAACTTGCGCCAATTAAATCAATCACATTCTGTGCCAGTTCGATCATGGTAAATTCACCCGGGTTGCCAATATTCACGGGCCCGGTAAACTCATCACCTGTTGCCATCATCCTCACCATTCCCTCCACCAGATCTGAAACATATTGAAAGCTACGGGTCTGTTTTCCATCTCCAAAAATAGTGATATCTTGATTTTTGAGTGCCTGAACAATAAAATTCGAAACCACCCTGCCATCATCTGGCTCCATCTTTGGACCGTATGTATTGAAAATACGGATGATTTTTATCCTGACCTTGTTTTGCGCATGATAATTGACAAACAATGATTCGGCACATCGTTTACCCTCATCATAGCAAGAGCGGATTCCAATTGGATTCACATGGCCCCAGTAGTCTTCAGTCTGAGGATGAATCACCGGGTCACCATATACTTCGCTGGTAGAGGCCTGTAAAATCTTGGCTCTTGTCCGTTTTGCCAGGCCAAGCATATTGACAGCCCCCATCACGGAAGTTTTAATGGTCTTGATCGGATTATACTGGTAGTGAATCGGTGATGCAGGACAGGCCAGGTTGTAGATCTCATCAACCTCGATATAATAAGGCATGGTAACATCATGTCTGATCAGTTCAAAGTAGGGATGATCGAGCAAATGCACGATTTTTTGCTTTTTGCCCGTGAAGTAATTGTCCATACAAACGACTTCATTTCCATCGGCCAAGAGCCTTTCGCACAGGTGAGATCCCACAAAACCGGCACCCCCGGTTACCAATACTCTTTTCATATTCAATTTATTTTGAAATTACAACTGGCTTTCGCCCGATGCTGTAATAGTTGAACTTTATTTCCTGCATTTCTTCCGGCTCATAAATATTTCGTCCATCAAAAATGGTTTTTGATTTCAATAGCTTTTCAATGACCCGAAAGTTCGGGGTCCTGAATTCGGGCCATTCGGTCACAATAATCAGTGCGTCGGCATCAATACAGGCATCGTATTCATCTTTGGCAAACACGATTTTATCGCCCAAAATATGTTGGGCTTCTTCCATGGCAACCGGGTCATAGGCAACAACCGAAGCTCCTTCACGGAGTAAAATATCGATGATCACCAGCGACGGGGCTTCCCGCATGTCATCTGTTTTGGGTTTGAAAGACAATCCCCAGAGGGCAAACTTAAACCCTTTGAGATTATTGCCAAAATGTGATTTAATCTTAGGGATCAACACTGATTTCTGTCTATAATTAACCGCTTCCACTGCCTTGAGTATATCGAGTGAATGTCCGTATTCATCGGCAGTGCGCACCAAAGCCTGAACATCCTTGGGGAAGCAGGAACCACCATAACCGGTTCCGGGGTAAATAAATTTGTTGCCAATACGGGCATCAGATCCGATGCCTTTACGAACCATGCTTACATCGGCACCCACCAATTCACAAAGGTTGGCAATGTCGTTCATAAAACTGATTTTGGTAGCAAGCATGGAGTTGGCGGCATATTTGGTCATTTCAGAGGAAGAGATATCCATAAACAGGATCGGATGTCCATTGAGCAGGAAAGGTTTGTATAGCTTTTTCATTACTTTCTCCGCTTCAGGTGATTCTATCCCAACCACAATGCGGTCAGGCTTGAGAAAATCGTCAACTGCACTTCCTTCTTTTAAGAATTCAGGATTGGAAGCTACATCAAAGGTTAAGTCACTTTTTCTTTTATCTAATTCCTGCTGAATGACAGCTTTCACTTTCATGGAGGTACCCACGGGCACAGTACTTTTGGTTACAACAACCATATAATGGTCCATATACCTGCCTATTGACCGGGCAACATCCAGAACATACTTCAGGTCAGCGCTTCCATCTTCACCCGGTGGGGTTCCCACGGCAATGAATACGGCTTCAGAATCAATTAAACTTTCCTCCAGGTTGGTGGTAAACAGCAGGCGTCCCTTTTCCACATTGTATTTGAAAATATCCTCCAGACCCGGCTCATAGATAGGGATCTGTCCGTTGTTGAGCTTATTGATTTTCTTTTCATCAACATCAACACAAACTACATCGACGCCCGTTTGTGAAAAACAGGTCCCGGAAACCAATCCCACATAACCTGTTCCAACGACTGATATTTTCATAAATAGATGGTTTAAATAGCTTTTTTTACAGTAATAAAAGTAAGAATAATAAATAGAATATCGAGAAAAGTAAAAGCTGAAATATTCCCTGGCCTAAAATAAAAAGCGTAGGGCAAAATTATGCGATAAATTTAAAATAACACAAGCCCATAACATCTATTTTATATTAATTTGCAGTTCATATTGGATCTTTTGGATGTTGATGGTATAACTTTGCTTTACTAAATTTAATTTCAGAATAATATTGAAATATTTTCTTGTTTTATTAGTTGATTAGACCATTCTATGATTATTTTTATACTCGATAATTGAATGAAAATTCAATCTGACTTGAATAAATAATACTAACTATTGAAACCCAATTATGATGTTTGGACAAATTATCCCCTTGATTTTTGGTATCAGGCCCGAATTTGTGCTCTTTGCTCTTACTCTTTTAGGAGTTGCATTGTTCCATCGGTATACCCTTTGGGTAGCCTTAATCGGACTGACGGCCATCCTGGCATTTAAATTTATTTTCATCCCTACCTTTGACCTTCCTGAACATCTATTTGGTCATGTCGCCTTTTCTGACCAGATTCTGCACAAGTCCATGAGGGTCGGTGAATGGGGCACCCTATTGAATCTGCTTGGTTTGTTAATCGGGTTTGCACTACTGTCCAGGCATTTCGAACAATCCAGACTGCCCGAATATCTGCCCAATTTATTGCCTGATGATTGGAAAGGCCCGCTGGTCCTGTTAATAACTGTTTTTGTCATTTCGTCCTTTCTCGATAATATCGCTGCGGCATTGATCGGAGGTACCATTGCCCTGGTTGTTTTTAACCGAAAAGTTCATATTGGTTACATCGCCGCCATCGTGGCAGCAAGCAACGCCGGTGGTTCGGGCAGCGTGATTGGCGATACCACCACCACTTTAATGTGGATCGAAGGGGTTTCACCTTTCAATGTATTACATGCCTATATTGCCGCATTTTCAGCCTTGGCCTTTTTCTCGGTGTTTGCCTCACTTCAGCAGCATAAATATCAGCCTATCCAAAAAGATGCAAAAGCGAATGTTATAATCGACTGGACACGAGTGGGGATTGTTGGCCTGATTTTATTGCTCACCATTGCCACCAATGTCTATTTTGACTTTCCTGCACTCGGAGTGTGGATTGCCATCGGAATTGGGGCATTCATCCGCAAAACCGACTGGGCAGAAGCCAGAAATGCCATCAGCGGCTCCATCTTTCTAATCTCACTGGTTACCTGCGCCTCTCTGATGCCTGTAGAAGAACTTCCTGTGGCATCATGGCATACGACCTTCTCGCTTGGATTTATTTCTGCTGTTTTTGATAACATCCCCCTTACCAAACTGGCACTCGAGCAGAATGGCTACGACTGGGGAATGCTTGCCTATGCAGTTGGTTTCGGTGGATCAATGATCTGGTTTGGATCATCTGCAGGGGTGGCCATCTCCAGCAAGTTTCATGAGTCTAGATCAGTGTTCCAATGGATTAAATCAGGCTGGCATATCATTGTGGCATACATTCTCGGATTTTTTATTTTGTTGTTCTTCATGGGATGGGAACCCCAGGTTATCCCTAAAAAATCGGATGTGATAAATCCTATTGAGCAGCAAACTCAAACTCATGTATTGGCTCAACCTTAAATAGCTTCTACTTGGGAGAATTAAATGGATGTTTCGGAAAATTGAATATCAATAAACCCTTTTTATTTGAATAAATTTGTATCCTTTGCACACCTAAATACTAAAACTATTAAGAATGAAAAAATTAATTTCTGTATGTTGTCTTCTCCTGGTGATGTTGTTTTCAGGAATTGCTCAAGACAAAAAAATCAATGTACTGGTATTCTCCAAAACTTCAGGATTCAGACATGCTTCTATTTCTTCAGGCCTTAAAATGATGAGCGATTTGGCACAGGAAAGGAAATGGGTATTGACAGCAACTGAAAATGCGGATTTGTTTACCCCTGAATTCCTCAAGACGTTTGATGTAGTCGTTTTTCTAAACCCTACCATGGATGTATTGAATGACCAACAGCAAAAAGATTTTGAAGCCTTTATGAATTCAGGCAAAGGGTTTGTCGGTATCCATGCTTCTGCCGATTGTGAATACGATTGGGCTTGGTATGGCCGGTTGAACGGGGCTTTCTTTAAAACACATCCTGCCTGTCAGGAGGGAACTGTCATTTTCGAAAACACTGATCATCCAACCATGGCACCTTTTAAAGGGATGACCACCTATCGTACAATTGACGAATGGTACACCTTCAAAGTTAATCCACGGGCAAATGTGCATGTTTTAGCTCGTCTGGACGAAACTTCACTGAATGAAGCCACCATGAAAGACGACAAATGGAAGATGAATGATCATCCCCTGATTTGGTATCAGGAATTGGGAAATTCACGTTCATTCTATACCGTTTTTGGACATACTCCCGAAGCCTTTCAAGATCCTAAAGTGAAGGAACACATTGGTTGTGCCATTGACTGGGTGGCT
>DASXUZ010000173.1:0-4020 GCA_036504555.1 Prolixibacteraceae bacterium
TGGAGGTAGAGTGACAAGGAAGGATGAATGACTGTATGCCGGCTCCACGACTCAGGCCCAATGCCTTTATTCCTCCAGCCGACTTATAGATGGTTGAAGTGCTTTCTTATTCATAGGAAACGTTTTTCTGAAGGGAATAACAAGAATGATAAATAATTTTAAAAGTTACCTTCGGTAAATTGCATTAAAGGTAAAAATAGAATCAAAAGCCTTCATGTTCCTGATATTTTTATTGGTAAATTAGCATGTTTGATTAACAAATATGAGGTCATGAAAGTCCTTTATAGCACAAGTTTGTTAATTTTGACTCATTATAAAAAATTCAGCATTTTGGAAATTAGTTTTGATCATAGTTTACCTGGATTATGGGTGCTGCTGGCCTTGTTTGCATCGGTTGGTATCAGTTTTTTTCTTTATTATCGAAATAAAGAAAATTCAAGTCTTTCGCCTGTGCAAAAAGGAGTGCTGGCAAGCCTTCGATTCGTATCACTTTTCCTGGTGTTCCTGTTTTTGCTTTCACCGCTTATGCGAAAAGTAAAGAAAATTAAACAGTTACCCATCCTGGCGGTGGCATTGGATAACTCACTTTCGGTAAAACCATATACTCAGCCATTTGAACAACTGTCAAAAACAATCAAAGACCGTTTCTCAGGCGATTACCAGGTGGAATTCTGGTCGTTTGGTGAAAAGACTGAATCCAATGGTTCGGTCACTGGAAGTGAGCGGAGATCGGACTATGGGCAATTGATTAAAACATTGAAAGATAATTACATCAACAAAAATATAGGTGCCTTAATGGTGGTTGGAGATGGTATTTACAACCAGGGACAAAGTCCGCTCAATTATACATCCAGCTTAAAATTCCCTGTTTACACCATTGGTGTCGGGGATACGACGCTTCAGGCTGATGCAGCCATCAGGAGTGTCAAAACCAACAAGGTTGCATTTCTAAAGAATAAGTTCCCGATAGAAATTGAACTGAAATTTTCGAAACTGAAAAATAAAATCGCTTACCTGGAAATTGAGAATAACGGCAAACAGGTTTATTCAAGCAGTGTTTCGATTGTTTCGGATGATGATTTCAAGCTTGAATTTATCAATCCTGAAGCCACTAAAACAGGACTGCAGCATTATAAAATCCGTATCAGGCCATTTGGGGAAGAGATCAATGTAAAGAACAATGAATATGAGTTTGTGATCCAGGTTTTAGAAAATAAACAGAGGATCTTGATGCTCAGTGATGGACCTCATCCTGATTTAGGTGCTCTTCGCAGTAGCCTGTCGGAGTTGCAAAATTATGAAACAGAATTAGTTACAGGCAACACGGTTCCCGATAGCCTGAAAAAATACAGTCTCATTGTTTTAAACCAGCTTCCATCGGTTAAGAACGTTGCCAGTCAACTTTTGACTAAAATAAAAGAAAGCAGAGTGCCGGTTTTATTCCTGGTTGGACCCAATACACTCTTGGAACAGTTGAATACCCTTGACCTGGGAATGAAGATTAACACCAGCAGCAATACGGAGGAAGTGCAGGCCGTTTTTGATGATAACTTTTCGTTGTTTGTACTATCCAATGAAACAAAAGAAATTCTTGGAATGGCTCCCCCATTGATTAGCCCGTTCGGCAATACTGAAATTTCGCCTTCGTTGCAAAACCTGGCTTATCAAAGTATCAAGAACATCCGTACCTCCAAATCGATCATGGCATTTGGAAACGACAAAGGACGCAAGATCGGGTTTGTAGTCGGTGAAGGAATGTGGCGCTGGCGATTGTTTAATTTCCAGAACAGCGGCAACCATGACGCATTTAATGAACTGACAAGTAAGATTGTACAATACCTTTCCCTGAAAGAAAATGAAGATAACTTCAACGTTAACTATCCGGCGCTCTTTCAGGAAACTGACAACATTGAACTGACCGCCGAATTGTATAACGATAGCTATGAGCTGGTAAATACCCCTGATGTGAACATTCGGATCAAAAGCGACAGCCTGAAAGAGTTTAATTACACTTTTGACAGGATTGAAGATTATTACAATCTGAATATTGGAAACCTTCAGCCCGGGGATTACACTTTCGAAGCTGAGACTCAGCTTGGCAGTCAGCAGTTTAGGGAAAAAGGAAGCTTCAGCATTGTGAAAAATGAAGTTGAACTTCAGAATAACCAAGCCGACTTTGGATTGTTATATCAATTATCTCAACAAACTGGTGGAGAATTTGCAACAATTGATAATTATGGCACATTACTTGATGTAATTGGCAACAATAAACAAATTACAGTACAACAACATCAGCAGACCTTGTTGACCGAATGGATTAACCTGAAGACCTTGTTTTTCTTGCTGATTCTATTGTTGGGCGTTGAATGGTTTTTTAGAAAATATTGGGGAATTTATTAAAAAATAAAGTCGCAATATGCAGTTTGTCAGTAAATTAAATAGCTTTAAGATTTGTCTTTTTTGCATGATCGCATTCACTGCCGTATCCTGCAAAAGCTATTATACTGCCTTAACCATTGAAAACCCAAGGCCTGCAAAAGAAGAATTGCCCAAGGACATACAAAGCATCACCTTGATGAACCGCAGTATGAACAACCAATTTTTGCAGCATCAGCAAGATTCCCTTCAATTGTATTTTTATCGGAACGGCTACCAGCTCTCCGCAGTTGTTTTGGATAGCATGGCAGCCGATACCACCATTCGCGCCCTGGCTGAACTGATGTTTGAATCTGGTCGGTATGATGTGGTGGTTCCTGTGCAAAGAAATTTGGAAAGAAATGTAACCTACGATCTGATCCCAGATACACTGAGTCCCTTGCAGGTGAGCCAGCTATGCTCGGAATACAACACGGATGCCTTGATGGTGATGGAACAATTCTCGACCAAGGTGATGACTGACTATTCGGAGGATAAATATATTGACAAATATTCAGGGACAACTTATTCCATGTATGCTTCATTGGATTTGAAATACGATGCTTTGTTCAGGATTTATAAACCAGGCAGGAAAGCCCTGGAGATTCAACTCTCGGATACCATTTATTGGGAAAGCTCGGATGATAATCAATTGAGGTTATTTAGTAAACTTCCCAGCATCAAGCAAGCATTGATCAATGCCGGAATTAAGATTGCACTCGATGTAGATGGTAAAATTTCGCCTTTCTGGGTATCGGAGAAACGCGGATATTTTTTATTCGACCGCCACAATGACCGTGGACAAGAATTGATGAATGAAAACAAGACCGATGAAGCAAAAGTATTCTGGACAGAAAAAGCACAATCGACCAACAAAAAGATAAGAAGCAGGGCTGAATTCAATCTGGCATTGGCCAGTGAACTGGAGGGAAATGTTGATCAGGCAATTGAATGGGGTTTAAAATCATTTTATACCCAATATGATTATCGCACCGAAGTATATCTCAAAAAACTAAGAGCTGTCAAAGAGAACCAACTAAACCAATAAATTCCCAGGCCATGAAAAAGATGAATTCAATAGTCGCCATTGTTTCGTTTATGTTTTTAAGTTCCTGTGTTACGTTGAATGAGTTTCCCATTGAGGTATTTCAGCCAGCTAAAGTTACGCTCCCGGCTGATATTAAAAATGTTACACTCGTCAGCCGCAACATGAAATACCTGGGCGATACCCTGCAGAATTACTATTCTAGAGATTTCAAGAAAGTTAAAGACATTATCCGGGTTAACATTGACAGTCTGGCCATTCAGGCCTGCTTTGATAGTTTATCCTTTAAAATGGAGAAACAAAAACGATTTAGTACAATCACGGTACAGCCCGTTACCAGCCTTCCAGTTCAATATGTGAAAAATATCAATCCACCATCAAAGAAACTGATACAGAAAATATCAACTGATACCCATGCCGATGCACTGATTCTGCTCGATATGTTCTCCTCATTTTATTCAGTATATCCCAATGGGGACAATGGCCATTCGATTGCAAAAGTTGTAACGGCCAGTATCTGGACGATCTATGATGCTTCCAAGGTGCAAATCATTCACCAC
>DASXUZ010000174.1:0-11071 GCA_036504555.1 Prolixibacteraceae bacterium
CACTGCTGAAACTCAAATTGAGGAAGAAAGATTAAAATCCAAATCAGAAAAGATTGAAAGCAATATCGAAGCACGTTTGCTGATGGCCTTTAAACGCATCCGCAAAAATGCACGTAATGGTCTGGCTGTTGTAACCGTACAACGTGATGCCTGCGGTGGTTGCTTCAACAAGATTCCGCCACAACGTCAAATGGACATCGCTTCACGCAAAAAAGTAATCGTTTGCGAATACTGTGGCCGTATCCTGGTTGACAAGGATATCCTGGATCAAGTAGAAACGGTTGACTAGAAAAAATTTAAGTTATACCTAAAAAGTCGGCTTCAGGTCGGCTTTTTTTATTTATTTTTGACTATCAGTCAAGTCCCTCAAATGAACTCTACCTATAGCTGGCAACATCTGTTTTTTTACGCTTCAGTCTTCCTGTTTGCAGTATCATTGCCTTTTGCGGAATTCATGATCAGTATAAGCACCGGACTTGTTTTCGTAAGTTGGCTGGTGACTGGACATTTTGCTGAAAAATGGGAAAAGCTCAAACATCAACCTGCCGCCCTGCTGATCATCTCCATCTTTTTCGTCTATGTGCTCGGGGTCTTCTTTACCCATGATCAGAAGCTGGCCATCTATGAACTCAAAAAAACGGCATTCATACTCGCACTGCCGCTTTGTATTTCGACCGGTCCTGTCATCAGCTATCAGTTGTTTCGGAAAATTCTTATTTCCTTCTTGGCAGCCCTTAACCTGGCAACGGTGATTGCACTTGTTCGTCTGATTTTCAGGGACCAACTGGCTATTCATGATATTTGGGAAATCTTGTTCGTATCGCACATCGGATTCACTTTTCAATTGCTTTTAGGGATTTCAATTATTCTCAACGAGTTATACAACAACACCTCCATTCGGAAAGGCCTGCGCAACATCCTGATGGCAGATATAGCGTACCTGATCGTTTTCTTGTTTATCCTGAAATCACTCACCGGATTGACCACTTTTGCCCTGCTGATGATCATCCATCTTGTTTTTGTGATCCGAAAAATAAGAAACAGGAAACGCAAACTATTTGCAATGGTGGTTCTCTCCATGATGATTCTGGGAGGCTTTTCATACCTTGGATGGTGTGTCCATCGTTTTTATGAAACAGATCAGGTCGATCTGAACCACCTCCCGGAGAAGACTCAAAGCGGACATTTGTACCACCACGACCTTGCGGATAAGTTGCTGGAAAATGGTCACTATATTGGACTCTACGTTTGTGAAGAGGAATTGCAGAAAAGCTGGGAACAACGATCCTCCCTTGACTATCAAGACAACCAGAATGGCTTCCCGATTTCTTCCACCTTGATTCGTTACCTTACTTCCAAAGGCCTCACCAAAGACTCCGTTGGAATGTCAAAACTGCTACCTGAAGATATTGGCTACATTGAAAAAGGAATTGCCAATTATATTTACACCCAACGTTTTCTGTCACTCTATCCACGTATCTACCAGACAATATGGGAATTGGACGTCTATTTCAAAACCGGCGACCCAAACATGAAATCGCTTGCCAAACGCATCGAATTTGAAAAAGCAGCTTTCACCATCATCCGCGAACATCCTCTTTTTGGCGTGGGTACTGGAAACTGGAAACAGGCTTTTGCTGACGCATACCAAAAGAACCAGTCTAAACTGGGAGCAGAGCAATATGGAAGTTCTCACAACCAATACCTGAACTACCTGGTAAAATTCGGAGTCCTTGGATTTTTGTGGATCATCTTCGCCTGGGTGTATCCACTGTTCCTGACCAACAAACATCATTTTTATCCTGCAGTTATGTTACTGTTGATCCTGGGCATATCCAACTTCTCTGATTCAAATCTTGAAGCTCACATGGGTATTAGTTTCTTTATCTTCTTTTACAGTGTATTTCTTTTCAGCGAAACGAAACAACCTGTCATCGAAAAATGAAAATCAGCCTCATTATTTCCACCTTCAACAAGCCTCAATATCTGTTTCATTGTCTGAAAAGCATTCATGAACTGGAAGAACTTCCAAATGAAATTATTGTGGCCGATGATGGTTCTGGAAAGGAGACCACCCAGGTTATTGAACAATTCAAAGCACAGTCTACAGTTCCGCTTATTCATGTCAGGCAGGAAGATGAGGGATTTCGCCTTGCACGTAGCCGTAACAACGGCATTTTAAAAAGCACAGGCGACTACCTGATTTTCATCGATGATGACCTTATCCTGCATCCAAAGTTCATCACAGACCACCGTAGGACTGCCCAAAAAGGGGCGTTCTATTGTGGATCAAGAGTCAGGCTCGGTCCAATGAAAACTACTACCCTCATGAAAAACCATAGAAATGTTGTTTCATTTTGGGAAAGTGATATCCGGTCCAGGTTAAATACTCTACGCTTACCTTGGCTGCACAAAATAATTACCGGCCCCTCCTACACGTATAAACACCTCAGAGGATGCCACATTGCTTTCTGGAAGGAGGACCTGATCAGGATCAATGGCTTTGATGAACGCTACACAACTTATGGACGTGAAGATTCAGATATTGCCATGCGCATGATGCATGCCGGGGTGAAACGCATCAACTTGAAATGGGCTGCTATTTGTTATCATTTGTACCACCCTTCAGAACAGGCAGCCTCACAAAACGATTCGATCTTGTTTGAGGTAATGCGTACAAAAGCCACCGTAGCGAAAATCGGAATTGACCAGCACTAATGTTCTCTCTATTAAACGGTCTCTTTTGGCAGAGATCATCAATTGGGTTAAAACTTCTCTGCAATTGAAAATTTATCTACCCTGCTTTCATCCTTTTAATGAGCACTTTGCACGTTTTGCACGATTTGCACGATTTGCATGGCATATCTCCTTTTTCTCTCTTTCACATCTGGAAATAAAAAACCATTGAACTTGATCAAATAAAACAAACAGGTGTGCAAATCGTGCAAATCGTGCAAACCATGCAAATCGCTTTGTCCCCAAAGTCCATGATTCCTGAAGTCAGATTGTCACATTAGCTGAGATATACCACTACATTACCAACACAATCAATGGGTTACCTTGTAATTCCCCACCCCACGGCATAATTTTCCATCCGAAGTAATCCCCTCTACCTCTATCTGCACCTCGCCTGCCTGGTCGCTGTTATAAAAAGAAACACCGGCCCTTCCCAATGAATCGGTTCTTACAATGGGATTCCAGTAAAGTGTACTGCGGTAGTCATTTTTCATCTCTGTAGGTAGCTGTGTTTCATATTTGGGAGAATAAAACTGTCGGATGATTGAATAGCCAACAAGTGTGACTGGTTTCATCCCTATGGCAACTTCAGCCTTCTCATTTGGAGCACCTCTTTTTGTATAAAAGAAAATTGCGGGTCCAAATCCCACCCCTGGTAATGATGCCATTTTAACAAATTCAACCTTCTCAATCCAACTTGCCGGTGTATTCTCAATAATTCCATATCTGTCAAAAACTCCATCCAGAAACATACCAGGACCTTTTGCTGAGAAGCTTCTGAATATCATAGAATTAGATTCAAGAGTCTCAAGAATATTACTATATACATTATCCATTTTTGTTACATCAATTACATAATCTGCTTCCAGGTATGGTCGTGCAATTCCATCCATCTTTTTTTGTTTGTACCCCCTTATTTTAATATCATTGAGCAGAATTGTGTCGCTTAAATGCCATTTCCTGTTGATAATATTTTCATTTTCCTCATCCATGTATGAGATTGTTTTTGTAGGATTTTCCTTACTGTACTGATAGGTGAAAGGCAGATAATTCGCTATGGGTGAAATGGATGATCTATTATCCAATTCAATCACCGTATTTTTTCTGCCCTTGGGATTCAAGGCCTGTAGCGAAACAGAAATGGTATCATTGAAATAGAGATCGGAGAATAAGAATTGTCCCAATGAGTCTGTTTTCTGTTCCTTCACACTGAGCAGGCTCTTGACCGTCATCATGGTGACGCTACAATTTGGAATGGGCTTTTCCAATACAATGGATTTAACCGTACCCCTTACCTGGATGCATTCTTCTGCAGGGTAAGTAATTTTGGGGAACCTGTCTTCACTGATCTCCTTCCATTCAAAATGCCGGTAGCCATGGCTCAGCATCAGGTTATCAAGTGCCTCTGCTGTTGAAAGACTATCATCCTTGAAATAATATCCCGGCTCTTCTATCAATCCTTTCAACTCAGATCCGAGCAGAAAATGGGTAAGAATATTGTTGGGGTAGTCCTCTGTTTTGAATTGCACATCCATGTTGACAACCGACATGGAAAGATTTGCCCAGCAAGGCACACCCTCTGCCGTGCGTGCATCTAAGTCCAGCTGCACCATTTCACGGGGAAGATAAGTGGGTTTGCCGGGTTTTATTTCAATACGAATGAAATCGTTGTGCTTGATAAAAACCAGTCGTTCGCATAAAGGAATGGCCTCTGGATCAAACAGGGTGAATTGAATGATGCCATTGGGCAATTGATCCTTTTCAATGCTCAAATTGAAAACATTCAACTCCATAGCAATGTTTTTTCGGTAGAAAACACCTCCTTTTGTTTTTCCCACCAATGTATATTCAGAAGTGAAATTCTCAGTTGAAGCCATCGACTTTTTGGAAATCTGTATAGCTATTTGGGTGGTATCATGAAGGTCGATAGCCAAAGTGATTCCCTCGGGTTCGGGAACAGGAAGATCAATATTCATCCCGATAATCCCGGCAACGGTTATCTCTGCCAGGTATTTCCTTCCTTCTTTGGGTTGAAGGTTAAAGTGTCCAATGCCCTTGAAATTACTTTTGAATCGAAGGATCTCATTTCCCAGATCATCTACAATCTTGCCATCTGCATCCAATCCTTTCCCGTTCTGATCAGCCACTTTAAAGGCCACTTTACTCTTCAGACTTGTCACAAAAGTACCGCCTTCGGGAAAGAATTGCACATCAATTTTTCTTTCCCTGAGCCTGTCCGATTCATCAGGAGGCAATTTATCGCGAAGGTTCATGATAACGATGTCCTTGCGGAAAAACCACCACTCATCAAAGTTACGCATCCAGTTGGTGTAAGCCCTTAGCTGGTAAACGCCCGTGGAAATGGTATCTGCCAGGTGAAAGTCACCATAAGCCAGTCCGTGCTGTGCCCAGCATATTCTTTTCTCAATGACAGCTCCTGATGAATTTAATAATTCAACATACAGGTTACAATCCGCAATGGGAGAATCTTCCAGATAGGCCTTGAACCAGATATCCTCACTGCCCCAGTAAGATGACCGGTCAGTGTGTAGGTAAACCTTTTCCTGCGGAAATTGCAGGTTGTATAAATTGGCTTTTGCCAGCAATTGGGGAGTCTTGTCCGCAGGAAACGGCAAGGTAGAAAATGTCAGAATCAACATCAGCGCAGCTGATATACCTGTCAAGCGGACAATCGTTGCAGATGTTCTCATAGGATACTGATGTTATCAAGAAATGTCGTTTATTTTTAGTTAATCAAACTTACAAATTAAATGATCAATAATGAAATTATCTTCCATCTACACGTACGGGCGAACCTATGTGTTCGCCCAACACATCCTAATTTAATCCTTTACACATCGCACAGAAAGACCACCCTTCTTGCCATACCGATCACTTTGAATATTGTGATTAACATTATCCATTTTACGCAAAAAGGCAGAATCCTGATCGCTCTCGGTTGAAGTCCACCAGTTCCCAGATGTGCCCATATATCCGTATGACATATAGATGTTACGATAACCACCCGGTAAGGCCGTAAAACCAGTTTCATTCGTTGCTCCGGCATTGGGATTGTTCCAATAGGTGGTTCCAGCCTCCTTTAGTTGATCGCCAGCAACTGCTTCACCCCCCAGATAATTGATTAACGTTGTCCATTCCTTGTCTGAAGCAACATGCCAGCCTTCAGGTGCAATACCTCGTGCATCATTCACAGCGTACCAGTTATACAATTCACCGTATGGGCCATTTTTTGTGGTGTCGTTATTATAAATGCAAAATGCACCTGTTGTGCTGCTGGCCCATTCTGAGTCAGCGGTAATCTTTTTGATTGGATTCCCATTGCGGTATTTGGTGGTCTTCAGGTTTTCAACCATCCAGATTTGCGTGCCAATAGTCACGGTATGGTAGTCATTCCCTTCGATATCCCTTACGATGCCAGCCCCGGATTCAGGAGTCTTAAACGAAATTTCGTTTCCATATGAGATTCCCAAACCATTGATGGCATAGGCACGCAAATAATAGGTCGTGTTTGGTGTAAGGGAGGTAAGGTAACTTTGGTAAGTTCTACCCCCTGGTCCATTGTCCGTTTTCCGGTCTGTAAGGTCAGTAATCTCAGGATTTTGGCTCGTACTCCAGCAGACTCCACGGACAATGACTGCCATAGCCCCTTCTTTGGTGATATCCCCGCCACAGGTAGCCGTGTTGGCCGTTTTGTCAGTAATGATACCGGTGCTTAACTCCGGCAGATTGCTTACATACACAAAGTGAGTCTGGGCAATAAACTGATTGACATATTTTTCAAATTCGGGAATGCTTACCGTTAATCCAAGGGTCTCATAACGGGCCTCCAGGTTCCTGCGGATTTGATCCAACCTGATCGAACGCGCATTGTTGATCAGCAAAGTTCCAAGCGTCTGACTGTTTAAAATTCCGTCTTCCCGGATATCGGTACTGATATTGGCAAGTAACTCCGATAAATCAGGAACGGTTAACGAACCTTGCAGGATCACCGAGATGGCCAGCAATCTGGCATTGTCATCGCCTAATTGAGTGATATCGAGCCCCTCTGATTCGGTCATGGAGGTCTTTCCCATTTCAAAGAATGAAAGTATTTCTAATTGAGCTTTTGCCTTTGCATCCGAAAAACTACTGCCATTTGAAAGCAGGTATTCAACCCGTCCTTTTTCCAGGGTGGATAAGACATTCACATTTAAACTGGCCTTATTCGTTAAGTCTGACAAGGCAAACAGGGTGATTTGGGTGGTTGAATTGCTGTTCGAAACTTCATTAAAGTAGAATCCATCCGCCTTCAACTCCACATAATTCGACGACAATTGTACGTTCTTCACCTCAAAGCTTCCTTTGTTATCCAGGATTTGGGAGGGATAGTTCTTTCCGGTCGGAACCAACTCAGCCGATAATTCTGTGATCGTTATGGCAGTACCGTTTAAAAACGGTCCTTTTTGGACGTACCCACTCACTTTGGGTAGAGTCAAAGTCGGCTGGATGTTATTTTCCTCATTGCAGGAAACAGCCATCAAAATCAAAACAATCAGCTGAAGCGCTTTAAATTTTCTCATGTCAATTTATATGTAGTAACCAAATGTTATTAGTTGTTCATTACTTGATAGAATTTGCCAAAGGATTCAATCCTTTTTGAATGATCAAATCCATTGGCTGGTTTCACAGAATGCATTGCTACATGACCATTACTTTTCCTGTCTGCACTTTCCCTTTGTCCGATTCAAAACGATAGAGGTAAATGCCCGATGAAGGTAGGCAGTACTGAGTTCCAGAACGATTGACCGCTTGCCCCAAAATCCGTTTCCCATTCAGATCAAAGACAATTAATTTACCCGACTTTGCTTCTGCAAATTGTATTTCCAGCATTCCATGACTGCTGCTAAATACCTGTACCAGTTTACCTTGTTGCAATTGCAGTATGCCGGTACTTAAATAACAGCTATTGAATTCCGGATTGGAATACATTAACCCAGCGCCTGAATAAAAACAAAGCAACGATGGAGAACATTGTGAATCCATGGTAATAAATAAACCCATTGGATATTCCAACCCAAACTTAAGCGATCCGATTCCTTCAACAAAAACATCATTGAGTGAATAATCTCCCAATCGACTGTTGTAATAATCAAATACGGTGACATACTGGACAATTCGCTCACTTGCATCTTGTATAAAAACAATTGATTTTACTGAATCAACCCGGATATACAGCCGAATATCTCTGGAAACATTTTGCAGATAATCCAGAATCATGGTATCTCCCTTCTGCAGATTAAAATCATAAAGCGTAAGCTCTTCGGTTTTATTTGCCAGCATCACTTTTCCTGCTTCTTCGCGGATGAATGATTTAAATTGTTTTAAACCACAAAGCGAATCGGCACAACTCACTATTTTTAAATAATGCTTATCATTCATCAACGTATCACCTTCTGTATGAACGAAAGAAGTTGACCATTTGTCCGAAGGGGTCATTGGCCCCGAATACACACAATGGGTACCAACGTTCCATTTGAGGGAAGCATCCAGGATGGAAACCGTTCGACTCTTTGGGAAACAGGAAGAAAAACTGGGATGATGGTATACCAGTTGTTCATTTTCAGAATAGCACACCAGTTGATGATCAGATCCGGTGGTAAAAAATGTGTCTAAACCATCCAATACACCCTGGAGACTGCCAATTCCTTCAATCCATAGCGGATCAGCATTGGAATCAAAAAAACAGATTTGCTTTCGGATAACAGGTGAACTTCCAAATGTTGCATGAATTACATTGGTGACCCTGGCATATGATTTCCCATCACCAATTAAAATGCTATCGCCCTTTTCCAGGCTAAAGTCATAAAGTAACCTGTCCTTCCCCGTATATTCATTGAAGAGATAAACTTTTCCTGTGGCTGATTCTTCACGGATACATCCATTCAATGTCCATTGGGCATGCAGGGCATCATCCGATCTCATGATCTTTTTATATCCCTGCCCATTGAGGATTGTATCGCCCATGAATTTGATAAAATAACTGTTGTAAGTACTCCCAGGTATGTGTCCTAAAACTGTGTTGCTCCACAATTTACCTTGCTGGAGTAAATTTTGCCCCTTACACAAGAGCAGGGGAAGCATCAGTATCAAAAGAAGTGTTATTTTTTTCATGCCTAATATTTTAAATATTTACCACTTCCAGTAAGTTCACCCACTGATATTTTTACAAGGTATATCCCTTTGGTTTCCAATAAATGATCAATATCCAAATGATCATCCGCAATGGTAAGATGATATCTTGTCACTCCATTGATGGAATAGATGCTCATGCGGGCTTCTTGTTTCAATGGATTATTGAAATATATCCCATTCCCATTCTGCCTGATGTTTAATAAATTACCCGCTTCGTTTTTGATCTCATTGAATCCTGTTGGCAGTACCATGACATAATAAGCCGCATTTGGGGAAGAAACACATCCACAGGAATCAGTTGCAACGATATCATAAAGTGTTGTAACATCAGGTTTACACCAGGTAACCAAACTGTCAGGATTCGACAATCCGGTTTCGGGGTGCCATTGAAATTTCAGTGGTTCTATGCCCCCTCCAATGGAAGAATACTTCAATAAAAGACTATCACCCTTGTGTATTTCAACCCCAGGATATCCTGTTAGATAGTAGAATTGAGAAAACCGCACCCTGATGATATCCATTGCAGACTTATTTTCACTGTCAGTTACATGGATGATAAAGTTGATCCATTGGTTAGGAGATACAGTACCTCGGAAATACGGTGATATGACAGTTGTGTCATTTAATAAATCACTTGCCGTATAGTAAGAATATGAGCCTTTGGGCACCTTACATTCCCAGGCAATTGAATACGGCTCAACGCCATTTTTAATGCTCACGCCTTTCCCAAGATATAATTTCTCCACCCCACTGCAAAAGGTTGTATCTTTTCCTGCATCGACACTTAACTGCCCGTAATTGCTGAAGGAAAAACCAAGGCAGAATAGGAGTAATAAAAAATAAGTATTTTTGGTTCTCATGACATGACTTTCAATTAATATAATAAAGATAGTATATTATTTGATCAAAATACATGTTACATGTCATAATTTCAAGCCTGCAATTTATTTCACACATCATATTGGCTATCTGATATTTGCAAACACATGTTACTCAACATATTTTGACAATAGCGATTTTTTTATAACCTTTTAACAAAACCTTCATAATAAAAAAAGTCCATTACAGCCTGAGCCATAATGAACTTTTCTTCTATAAAAACGGTATATTGTTCTATTAATTTCGTGTAATTCGTTTCAATTCGTGTAATTCGTATTTTCGTGTAATTCGTTTCAATTCGTGTAATTCGTATTCTTTACCAGCTACCGCCTGCACCGCCGCCGCCGAAACTTCCGCCGCCGAAGCCGCCAAAACCTCCGCCGCCACCGCCGCCACCGCCGCCTGAGAAACCGCCAAAGGAACCTCCGCCCCTGTTACCGCCACTCATTAAGCCCATGGCCAGCCAGAATGGCAAACTTCCGCCTGAATGGAAATTCCGGCCCTTGCCTCCCCTGAAAAACGAAATCAAAATAATGATGATCATGATGACTACAAAAAAACCACCACCGCCATCTTTCGATTTCTTTCCGCCAGCTTTTTGCTGATATTCCTGGGCCGTGTATTCCTGTGAAGCCAGGCTCATCAATACCTTTGTCCCGGCTTGTAATCCGCCATAGATGTCATTTTGCTTGAAGCGTGGGATCATTTCATTGTCCACCACCAGGCGGTTGGCCACCGCATCTGGAATAATTCCTTCAAGACCATAACCCACGGCCACAAAAACGCCACCCTTTTCATTTCCAACTTTGGGTTTGAAAACTATGACAATCCCATTGTTCTTGTCCTTACTCCCAACTCCCCATTTTTCACCCAGTTTAAAGGCAAAATCTGACATTTCAGTGCCCCCAAAGTCTGGAACAGTCACGATGGTAATCTGTGTAGTGGTAGAGCGGTCAAATTCATCCAGCTCCGACTCCAGTTGCTGTTCCTCCTGATCCGAAAGAACATTGGCCAGGTCGTTGACCAACCTTGGCGGGTTGGGACGATCGGGAATATCCTGGGCAAATCCATAAAAGGTGAAAACTACAAGAATGACCGACAATAATAAATGCTTCATGTTTATAAATTTTTATCGAAAGATATCTCATCCGACAGTTCGTTCACATCCTCTTTCTGATACTGAAAATTGGCTTTCAACTGTTCTCCGGCCATCAGGATTCCTTTGGTAAGCCCGTCTGCAAATTTTCCTTCCTTAAAATAGCCC
>DASXUZ010000175.1:0-4096 GCA_036504555.1 Prolixibacteraceae bacterium
ATGGAGACTTTTTTAATGTCTCCCAATGGATGATGAATACTCATGGAGTTCAATGGCGCCTGGTTTCTATGGTTCCATCCTGCAAAATAAGGACGGTATCCTTTGGGAAGAGTGTTCGAGAGCCTCACCAGTGCAAAATCAAGGCTGTCGAATGATGATTTCAACGAACTGCCCGAGAGTGAACGGCTCACATCCCCAATGATCGTGTTGCAGGTAGGCGATTCAAAATTAAAAAGAAAGACCGTTGCATTGGCTGCATGCTCGGTGTTGATACAATGGTAAGCCGTTAAAAAATAAGGTGTTCCATCAAAGGAAGTATTGTTGACCAGCGTGCCGGTGCAAAGTTCGGTGCCTTCGATGAGGATACGGCAGACCGCATCCCTGATTTCCTCGTCCCCATTGGCCAGATCGCAGTTTACGTTTACATTGCAAGCACCCGAAGCTCCCAGCGGAATACGGGGATCATAAGATTTGATCCCCACAAAGTCATGTGAAACCCTGGTGATTTCGATCTCACCGGCAAATGAAACTCCGATCGGTTCTTCGTATTGAACCAGGATCTCATCTCCTGCAAGTGGTTCAACTGCAAGTACCTGGCTTTCTGAATTGTTGTCAGAAGTATAGGCTCCTTTAATTTCGCCCGTATTAATGCCCACCATGAAAAGCTTTGCCTGCTCCGGTAAGTGGAACTTTCCAAAAATAAGGTTGATCGAATAGGCTCCTGCCGACCTGATTCTCAGTTGCCATATCTTTACCTCCCCATCCGAATACCATTTCCCTGAGTTATTGGGATTCAGTGCCACATCAAAAGGCTGGGCAAAATGGAGGGGCTTCAGATGTGATTTCCCCTCTTCGACTGCATTGGCCATGCGCAGCTTTTGATTGTCCACCGCTGGTAAAATGATCAAATCATCTGACACAATGGATTTTAACTTTTGGATCTGAATAGGCATCCCACCCTGCGAAACCTGTCCAAGTACTGTTCCCTGTAAAAGAACCGGCAGGAGGATAACCATCAAAATTAGTTGTTTTAAAAGCTTCATGTTCTTAATGCATTGAGATCCAAAAATAAGATAAATTACTTTAACGAATTCAGAATTTTTCTGTTTCAAATAAAAGCTTGTAAATTTGACCTGCAATCTGAAACTTATGCAAAAAATAGATCTCCATTCCCATCATCCCAAAAGCGATTCTGCGATTCAAATCCTGAATGCCTTTGCCCAGGATTTGCCTGTTCCTGACGATGGAAACTATTATTCAGCAGGTCTTCATCCCTGGCACCTGGGGCTGGTGAATACAGCGGAGTGTTTGCAGGCAGTTGAGCTGGCGGGAGGTCAGAAAAATGTACTTGCCATCGGCGAATGCGGTCTTGACCGGTCGATCGATATCGACTTCGCTACCCAGGAAGGGTATTTCAGGAGGCAAATTGAGATTGCACAACAGCATTGCAAGCCATTGATTATTCATTGTGTACGGGCTTTTCCAGAGCTCGTGAAATTAAAAAAAGAATACCGTTCCACCATTCCATGGATCATTCATGGTTACCAGGCCAATCGGGCCATCACTTCAGAGCTGATCAGGCACAACTTCTACTTCTCGGTGGGCCAGTCACTGCTGACCAACCCACTGAAGTCGGAAATAGTCGGGCTCCTGCCTGCCGACCATCTATTTCTTGAAACCGATGACCGTGAAATGTCAATCGACCGAATTTATTCATTGGCTGCCCAATCATTAAAAATCGATGAAGAAACCCTGGGCAGTCTTATTCTTGAGAACTTCAAGCGTCTTTTTTCAAATGAAAGTGTAGGGTTAGACCTGCCGGATACGCTGCTTCTGTAAGGTAACTGTAATCTATCTGTAATGTATCTGTATCCTACATTACAGATACATTACAGATAGATTACAGTTACCTTACAGAAGCAGCGTACCTGGCAGGTCTTCAAGCCTGAAGCGCCAGGGTTCAACCCTGATTTTGAAGTTGTCGAAATAAAAGTAAGGGTTGCTGAATAATTTGGCAAGGGTGTAAATAGTTGAAAATCGCATTCATATATTTCTTAAATTTACTCAAAGGGAGATCCTTGCTTTAAAAACAAAAGATGAGTCATCTATTTTTAAAGAAGCTCTGCGTCAGCAGGTGAGAAAACGTGACTCCACATAATGAGCCAATACCCATTGGATGTAAAACATCTGATGAAATGCCACCCATTCTTCCCCACTGACCAATTTCGCTAAATTCTGATTACCTGTGCCAGGCTATTGGGATACCAGCGAAAAATACGCAGTAAGCAGCTTTTCAATACTGAGATAGATCCTGCCCTGATCCAAAAAATCAGCAGCAGCCATTTAGAACATTCAGCCTCTCCAAAGCCGTTCACATGGTGATAGTTACGACTTTCACCCTTGGACAATTATTAAAAATTATAGTTATGAAACCAATACTTTTACTTTTTATGGGGCTGTGTCAGACCATCCTGCTCCAGGGACAGGTTTCAAAAACGGTGGAAGTTACCGCAGGTGGTTTGTCCCAAGCCTTGACTGAAACGGAGCTTCAAACGATCACTCAGCTCACACTTACCGGTACGATTAACGCATTGGATATTTCAACCATCCAGTACCAAATGCCTATGTTGACTGAACTGGATATGAGCATGACCACCATTACAGCCTGTTCAGTGCCCTCTGTTGCCAACTTTCGCGACAATTGGTTCCCAGGGCCCAGCATATCAAAAAATTCACTCAACTATGGAGGCTTGAACAAGCCACTTTTAACAAGTCTGAAGCTTCCTTCATCACTTGAGGTGATTGGCAGTGGCGGTTTGAGCGGTTGCAGCGGGTTAAGCTCCTTCACAATTCCTCCGACGGTAACTACCATTGGTTGGTCAGCTTTTGAATATTGCAGTGCATTGACTTCGATCGACATTCCATCCTCAGTCACACATATTGATCAGTGGGCATTCTATTTTTGCAGTGGCTTAAAGGAACTTATCCTCCCAAGTTCAATCACTTATTTATCCAGAGGTATATTTGAAGGCTGCAGTGCATTGCAATCCATTACCATTCCATCCTCTGTTACAAGTATTGACGACAGCGCATTTCGGTTATGCGGCAGCTTGACAATGCTGGTGCTGCCTGAGTCGGTCGAATATATCCACTCGCGGGCTTTCTCTGAGAGTCCAAACCTGGCATCCATTTACGCCTATCGATCTGTACCTGCGAATTTAGCATCCGCAGGTTTCGATCCTGAAGTAAAATCCAACAGCACATTGTATGTTCCATTTGGATCAGGGGCACTTTATGCAGCAGCCGAAGAATGGAAAGACTTTGCCCATATTGTCGAAATGCCGGAATTGAAGCTTTCAACCGTGACAGCCAAGCTTGAAGCAAATCAGGGCAGTACTGCATCGGTTGAACTTACCTGTTATGAAAACTGGACTGCGAGTTGTGATCAGTCGTGGCTCAAGGTAATCCCGGCTTCAGGAACAGGGTGTGATACCCTATCGCTGATAGCCGATGCCAATTTTAGCTCCACAAGCCGAACGGCCATCGTCACCATTCTGGCTATGGGTATAGCATCCAAAAACATCGGGGTCACTCAACAAACAATCCCTGTTGGGACAAAGGAAATTAACCAGAATAGTACAAGCCTTACCTGTTATCCCAATCCTTTTACACAGGAGATTCAACTTGCAATTCAGAATCCAAGGCAGGAAGCAATTGTGGTAGATATTTACAACATGGCAGGCCAAAGGGTTAAAAACCTGGTCGTTGGAAATAGGGATGAACATCTGAACTTAATGTGGAACGGTACCAATGAGCTGGGTCAGAAGGTTCGCCCCGGAGTTTATATCTGCAAGATGAATGGTCAATCGAAACAGCTGATGTTAGTTAAGCCCTGAAGGTTTTAAAATCGTTCAGGGTTTAAAATACAGATATTTATAAAGACATGAAAAATAAACACATAGAAACATAGGGCACATAGTTTATCCCTCCCGAGTACTCGGGATCGGAATCTATGTGGACGATGTTTCTATGGATTTAAAAATATAAACAGCTATGAAACCAATATTATTACTCTTCATCGGTGTATGCCTTCCGA
>DASXUZ010000176.1:0-41021 GCA_036504555.1 Prolixibacteraceae bacterium
GCCGGCTTTGAATAATTTCAGAATGCAGGAACAGGTTGTGCGGCATCACGACGGCACCTAATACGCTCATTATAATCAGGATAGAACCTTCAGGGATTGAAGGAGTCACCCAGCCGATACCCACTGAGACCCAGTCGATCTGAACGAGGTTCAATTCATACAGGAACGACAAGCCAATGATGGAAACAAATGCAATAATGATTTTTTCGATCAGGGCATAGGAATTGGTAAACAACATGACCCCTACGAATAAAACCACCAGGATGGCACCCGTTGGCACCGGGATGCCGAACAGCATCTGAAGGGCAATGGCGCCTCCCAGTATTTCGGCCAAAGAGGTCGAGACTGAAGCGATCATCGCTGTTCCAAGAATGGTACGTGAAGCCCAGGGCTTGGTATACTTGGTGGCAGCTTCCGACAAGCACAAACCGGTGGCGATTCCAAGGTGAGCCACATTGTGCTGGAGGATGATCAGCATGATGGTCGATAAAGTGACCATCCAAAGCAGGGTAAACCCAAATTCAGATCCTGCAGCTATGTTGGAAGCCCAATTCCCCGGGTCAATGAATCCAACGGTCACAAGTAAGCCTGGGCCAATGTATTTTAATATTTTTAATGCGCCAAATGTAGGCCGGTGGTCCTTGTTGTCAAGATTTTTGAGAAAAGAGAACATAGATCATTTTACGGTTGAACACTGATATTATTAAAAAAGGAACACTTGTATATAGAAAAAAGGGAAACCAGATTTAATTTAAAAAAAAGGAACACAGATTTAATTCTCAAAAAAGGAACACAGATTTGACTGATGATACAGATTTACACTGATTTTTAAAAAATACAAATTATACGAATTGAAACGAATTACACGAAATTAAAAAAATCAGTGTAAATCTGTATCATCAGTCAAATCAGTGTTCCTTTTTCTTTTTTCCTGTAAATCTGTGTTCTTTTTCTTTGAGAATTAAAAATATCGCCCTATCATTGGATGCTCTACAATCATCTTTTTCAGTTTCAAGGGGTCAATGCTTCCTTGCTGGCGATAGACGATTTTACCACCTGGCTCAACCAGTAAAGTATAGGGAAGCGCTCCCTTCCAATCAGGATCAACGGCTTCAATGAGTTGGTACATATTCTCTCCAGTATACAAGTAGTTTTTATTGGAGGCCTGCTGTTCCTTCAGAAATGAAAGTACCTTCTCCTTTCTGGCTTGCTTGTCGGTACTGATAGATACAAATTCAAAATCGCGCTCGCGGTACATGCGGTCGATGGTGATAAAATCAGGAAATTCCATGGTACAGGGTCCGCACCAGGTCGCCCACACGTTGATCAGGCGAAGCTTCTGACCCTTATTCTGAATGAGTTCCTTGATGCCTTCGGTCGAAATCTCATTGACCGTTACTGGCAAGGCTGCCCATTTTTTATATAGCTGCTCGGTATATTCTTTCTTCCATGACCATTTCATCGAACAGCCAAAGACCTTTGTAGTAGCCGGATTGGGTTTATTACCCATTAATACTGCATCAATGGCTTTTCTAAGATCCTCCCCGTTGGCAGTTCCTGGTTTTTCAAAGGAATCAATGTGTCCTTCATATTGAAGTTTGCGCTCCGAATCAAATACAAAAGCATGAGGTGTGGCAACAGGACCGTAGGCCAAAGCGGTCTTTTGATCATCACTGTCATACAGGTAAGGAAAATTATAGTTTTTATCCTTGTACCTGACAATCATTTCCTCATACGTATCGCCTAAATCGGTATAGCCCAGTTCGGAGAGGCTCAGCGCATGGTTGTCGTTGGATGAAATCACGGCCACCTCCACGCCTTTGGGCCTGTAATCGGCAGTAATTGAGATGATCCGGTCTTCGTATGCCTGGGCAGTCGGACAATGATTGGCACTGAAAATGACCACCAGCACTTTGGCTTTGGAAAATGATTTTAAGCCAAGCATCTTGCCATCCGTACTCTTTAAATTAAAGTCAGGTGCCAGCTGGCCTATTCCAAGAGTTTTGGGTTCCTCGTGCGTGTTTTGTGCCGAAGAAAACAATGTCAAACCTAAAAGCATCAATACAAAAAGCAACTGTGTGGTTCTCATAGGTAGGGTTTAGGATTTAAAACTAGTCTCAGGTGGGATTGGAATTTCTTCTATCAGGCCTTTTATCTGAAGAATAAGTTCTTTTTCCCTGGGGTTTTTTACCAGAACCAGGTCGCCTGGTACGGACTTTATATTGAGGTCCCTCGCCGATGTCGGGTGGCAAAGGAATTTTAATGACCTCTTGTTCGATCAGTTTTTCGATACGGTCAAATTTATCCATATCCATTTCGTTGATAAAACTAATGGCAATACCAGTTTTATCAGCCCTGGCGGTACGTCCGACACGATGCACATAGTCTTCAGCCGATCCCGGAACATCAAAATTGATGATCAGGTTAATGTCCTTGATGTCAATTCCGCGGCTTAACACATCGGTAGCCACCAATACGCGGGTTCGTTTAGAGCGGAAACGCATCAGGACGTCTTCCCTTTCTTTTTGCTCCAGGTCAGAAGAAATTCCTTCCACCGAATTACCGGCCTTCTTCAGGCTTTTCACAATATCCAGTACTTTTCTTTTGGTAGAACTAAATACCAGGATGCTGTCCAGATCAGGCTTGTTAGAAATCAGGCTATTGATGACAGGGATTTTCTGATTCTCATGCACCACGTAGGCAGCCTGCAAGACCCCTTCAGCAGGCTTGGAAATGGCGGTACTGAATTCAATTGGATTGGTGAGGATCTTAGCGGCCAGTTCCCTGATTTTTTGGGGCATGGTAGCCGAAAACATCAGCGTCTGACGCTTTTCAGGGATGTAGCTTAGGATGCGCATGATATCGTCATAAAACCCAATATCGAGCATACGGTCGGCTTCATCGAGCACCAAATGCTTGATCTTGTCAAATTTCACATACCCCAGGTTCAGGTGGGAGATCAATTTACCCGGCGTGGCAACGATGATGTTCGTGCCTTTTGTCAGGGCCTTGCTTTCTGCATCCCAGTCAGAACCGTCACGACCGCCATAAACGGTCACCGAATTAATATTCAGGAAATAAGAGAAACCCTGTATTTGCTGATTAATCTGAATCGCCAGTTCGCGCGTTGGAACCACAATCAGGGTACTTAAATCATGGTTATCTTCCACGGCCAGGTGATCGAGAATAGGCAGCACAAAAGCGGCCGTTTTGCCAGTTCCTGTTTGGGCACATGCCAGGATATCTTCGCCTTTTAAAATTGGTGGTATGGTGAGTTCTTGTATTTCAGAAGCTTTTTCGTAACCCATATATGAAATAGCTTCCAGTATCTTATCGTTTAAACCAAATTCATCAAATGTCATAATTCAATCTCTATTATTAATTCCAACTTAATTTGAAGGTTTTCATACCGGACATCGTTTACCAGAAGTACATTTCCCTCCTTGGTCAGGTACGACTGAACCGTTCATCGCAAAAGTACAAAACTTTATCTACAATAATTTAAATATTTATGAGAAAATGGATGTTCTAATAAATTGTATGACAGTGGATTATAAACTATTAACAGGCGATTGATCTGTCATTTAACCCGGGATTCTTACTTTTTTTCAGTAGTATCCTAAAATTATTATCGCAACATGCTGAATTCATTCGGGAAAAAGCATTGCAATTTGTATTTTTGTACCAGTCAAAAATAAGCTATACAAAGCTGTCACTAAAAAAAACATTCTGATATGGGAAGAGCGTTCGAATACCGAAGAGCGACCAAAGAAAAACGTTGGGATAAAATGTCGCGTACATTTCCGAAATTAGGTAAAGCCATCACTGTTGCTGCCCGCGAAGGGGTACCTGATCCAGATATGAATGCAAAGCTTCGCACGGCGATTCAAAATGCGAAGGCTCAAAACATGCCGAAAGACAACATCGATGCAGCAATCAAACGTGCACTGGGTAAAGATGCAGAGACTTTCGTTGAAATAAATTATGAAGGCAAAGGCCCTCATGGAGTTTTGATTTTTATTGAATGTGCAACTGACAATCCAACAAGGACCGTTGCCAATGTTAAAATGTATTTCAATAAAAACGGAGGCGCCCTGGTACCAACGGGCTCACTTGAATTCATGTTCTCACGCAAGGCGGTTTTCGAATTCCAGAAGAAAGATGGAATGAACATCGAAGACCTTGAACTTGAGCTCATTGATGCAGGTCTGGAGGATATTGAAGAGGTCGATGGAGTTATTTATGCATCAGGTGATTATACCAACTTCGGTACCTTGTCACAGGCGCTCGACGCCTTGAAAATTGAGGTTACAAAAGCCAATTTACAGCGTATCCCCAATACCCCTGTTGAATTTACAGAAGAGCAATTGGTGGACATCGAAAAACTGATTGACAAAATCGAAGACGATGATGACATTCAGAATGTGTTCACCAACATCGCCTAATAGACAGTAAAAAGGAACAGGCTCAGGTTGCTGTTCTCAACTAACATAGAAGTTCGCCGGTTAATTTGCTTGAACCCAATTTTAACCGACGAACTTTCTTATTTTTACTCCTGCCATTCAAATTCTTTTCATTCAATGGATCTTTAAACAAAAGCAATGAGTAAGCGTGAACTCAAAAAATACCTGAAAGACTTATCCAAGGAGCAATTGGAAGAACAAATTCTGGACCTGTACAACCGTTTCAAGGATGTCAAGGAATATTATGATTTTGCTTTCAATCCAAAAGAAAATGAATTGATGGAACAATGCCGCTTCCAGATTAGCAAGGAATATTACCCCGTGAGCAGCAGGAAAGCCAAAATGCGGCGGTCGGTTGCCCAAAAATGGATTAAAAAGCTGATCCTCTTTGACGCCGATGCTTCCCTGGTGGCCGATGTGATGTTTTTCAATATTGAAATTGCCCAATCGTTCTCTGGCGAACACTTCATTCGCCAGGATTCATTTTACACCAGCTTATACAAATCTTTCGACGAAGCCCTGAGGTACGTCTCTGAAAAAGGCATTTTGAATGACTTTAAAGGACGGATTGAAAAGATCACAGGCGATGCAGCGGACCAGAAATGGCCAAACAGAGCGGCTTTTGAAGACATTGCTGATTTATATCTTCAATAATTGAAGACCTATTGGATTGAAATGTCCTCCAGCAACTTACCACTTGGATCGACTACCGATCATTTTTCTATTTTGAATAACTGAACTCCATCAGGATTAAATTGCCAAACTGGTCCAATTCATTGGATACCCATTTTAGTTGGCTTACAAAAAACTCAATTTACGGCCAGTTAGATCCCCATTAAATTCACCCACTACAGGAATATCGCTGCCTAACATGATTCTACAGGTATCTTACACTGGATGAAATTGTTAACAAATATACCCTAAAAATGGAGATTTATCCCATTAAAAAGTATAAAAATTGTGATTTATTTCCTCATTTATAATACTTATATGGTTAAAAATCACTATATTTAGTAGATCAAATTTTAAATTCAGCAGGCACTTTCAAACCGGTGGAAATTGAACAATCGGAATAGGTTCCTGGCAACAATTTATATACCTACTTATGGCACAGATTAAAATTGAAAAGAGAAATATGCTTTGGCCGTGGATTTTGGTAATAGTCATCCTTGCCCTGATTATTTATCTCATTGCCTTTTTATCGCACAAAGGAAAGGAGAAGGAAGACCAGGATTCAGATCAGCTTACAGGTTTGATTCAATACCAAAGGCCAACGACATCATTGGTAAGTTTTCAAAACCCAAAATATATAAACTCATTACCTGCTGCTTATTTGGTAAGTAAGTAAACTATGAAAAGAATGATTATTTTATAACCTATTAATTGAAGGTAACATGAAGAACGCAACGACAATTATCCTTACCATCCTGTTTTCCGCAGTACAGGTTTTTGGGGTCAGCTGTTCAAATAAAGACAGATCAGCTGGTGGAAGTACTCAGGTGATTAGTCAAAATACTCCTTCCCTTCATTCAACAGAACAGGGTAATTCATCAGGCCCAACGGGAGATTTTGTAGTGGCAGCTAAAGCAGCTACCCCGGCAGTGGTGCATATAAAAACCCATTACAATAGCTCATCTTCGGGGTTCAACAATAGTTTGGGCCAGCTGTTTGGGATGCCATACGGTGGCAATGCTCCTGTAATGGGATCAGGGTCAGGAGTCATCATCACTGAAGATGGCTATATTGCAACCAATAATCATGTGGTGGAAAATACCTCTGAGATTGAAGTTGTGTTGCCCGACAAGCGTATTTTCAAAGGAGAATTAGTGGGCCGTGATCCAAATACAGACCTTGCCCTGATAAGAATAAAAGCAGAAGGCCTTCCAACTGTGAAATTTGGGAACTCAGACAATGTACAGGTTGGTGAATGGGTATTGGCGGTGGGATATCCTTATTCACTCAATACGACCGTTACTGCGGGGATCGTGAGTGCCAAAGCCAGGAGCATCGGCATCATCGATGGGTCCAATGGTGACCTGTCGGGAGGCAATTTGGGATCACCCAACAGTGCTGCCATTGAATCATTCATACAAACCGATGCAGCCATTAACCCCGGCAACAGCGGTGGGGCGCTGGTCAACATGAACGGTGAACTGATTGGCATCAATAGTGCCATTGCCTCTCAAACGGGGACCTATGCCGGCTATGCTTTTGCCATACCAGTTAACCTGGCTAAAAAAGTACTGGATGATTTAAAGCAGTATGGTTCAGTCAAGCGCGGGTTGCTGGGAGTTTCCTTTCCATCACCATCCGGAGAAGAGCAATATTTACAACAACAGGGAATTGCCCCCGGGTCGGTGAATGGGGTCTATATAACCAATGTTTTGAGCCAAAGCGCTGCGGCGATTGCAGGATTAAAAGAAGGGGATATTATTCAAAGTATCGATGGATTGCAAGTGGCGTCATCCACTGAATTTTCAGAAAAGATCGCACGACATCGGCCTGGCGATGTAGTCCAAATCAGTTATTTGCGCAATGGAAAAACCAGTACGGTTTCAGCAACTTTAAAAGGGGAGGCTCCACCATTGACAGCTGGTAAAAACAACGAGTCACTTGAAGATATATATACCAAACTGGGCGTCACTTTAGCTCCGCTTACCCAGGAGCAGAAAGACTACTTTAGTCTAAATTCAGGTGTGGTGGTGACAGAGGTCCGTGAAGGAGGTTTTTTTGATCAGATAGGAATACCCCGGGGAACGATCATTGCCTTTATTAACGGGAAGCCCATCAATAGTCCAGAAGATGTAGATTCAGCCTTATTGTCGGCTCAAAAAGGCATGCTGCAAATCTTTGCCATTGCCCCTGATGGGTCGAGGGTCATTTTCAACTTTTCATTGGGAACTTAAACCAGACCTTGGGAAGCCAATAATATCACCCGCTAATTTTACAGCATCTACAAGTAAAATCCTCCCTGGATCAAAGCTGACTCTTAACTGGGAGATGGTGTATGAGAACCATTTCTCCCTTGGTCATTTATGTGCCTAGGATTTTCATTGATGAGTCAATTCAGAAACAACAAATGGGTGCTAAAATGAAAGTTAAAATAAGTTTGAAATTATTCTTCAATAAAGTGAAGAGGTTTTAAGATTTTTTTTAGTTTTGCACACACAAATTTTAAATGCCCAGATGGTGAAATTGGTAGACACGCCAGCTTGAGGGGCTGGTGCCGGTTACGGTGTGCAAGTTCGAGTCTTGTTCTGGGCACTGTAAGAAATTAAACCTTCAAACCCTCTGAAACAATTGTTTCAGAGGGTTTTTCATTTTTATAGCTGCTATTTGCAATCAACTATCTTCCCTCGTTTTCAATTAACCATGAATTAGAAGCCATTCAATTTGGTGGGAATTCAGTAATTTCATAAATTTATCAGGTAGATATAAAAATGACCACTTATGCGCATGATGGGTTTAAAGGCTATATCAGGTGCTTGATTCATCTCCCATATTGTCGAATTTAAACACTTTAAATAGATAGACAAAGGCAGGAAGGATGAGCAAAATGCCGACTACTAAAGCATAGAGCAACAAAGAAATGGTCCGTTCAGGTGCCTGGCTATTCCAAACCGTCAAATGGGAACCACCGGAAATGAATATCATCACAGGAAATTGAACGGCAAACCAGCCAGCTATGATACAAGCTGTTTGTACCCCTGTCAATAGTCTAATCCGAAGATTATTCCGATGTTTTATATCTTGCCAGAGAAATGGAATAATGAGGGTTGCCAAAATAACAGCTCCTATAGCTACCCCAGATTGAATAAACTTGCTGAATAAATGCAGGTTGTACATTTCAGCCACAAGAAAGACGGCCAATCCGAATAATACCAATAATACAAAAAAGACACGCGATGTTGTTGCAAATATCTGGTACGATTCCTCATCATGGGCTTCACCTATGAGATAAATAGCAGCCAGCCATCCGAACAAAAGTGTAAGAAAAATACCCGTAGTAAAAGTAAATAGATTTAGCCACGGTGAAATAAATATTTCGTAAAAAGTTCCATTGAAGTCTGCTGGAATGTTGCCAAGTATAATTGCCCCAAGGGTTACGCCAAGGAAAAAGGGAGTTAACAGACTAGACAACCTGAATATGTAGGTATAATATTTTTTGGTATTGTCTTTTAAGGTGTCGTAATAACGAAATGTAAAAGCGGTTCCTCTAAAAATAATACCCAGCAGCACAATAAAAATGGGTATATGCAGATAAATCGTAAGGGTAGTGTATACATGGGGAAATCCATTAAAGAGGATCACGATGGCCAATATGAGCCAGATATGGTTTGCTTCCCAAACAGGGGCAATTGCTTTTGAAATGGTATCAATACCTTTCTTTCCTGTAAATAATTCTACAATTCCGGCGCCAAAATCAGCGCCCCCAAGCAGAACATACAGCAGGACTGCAATTCCTAAAACAAATATAATAATTTCAATCATCTTTATCGATGTCTAGATAATTCGTTTGAATGGCAAGTATTTGACGGCGCATCAGCCAAAAGACAAAAACAGAAAGCAGAATATAGACCAAAGTGATCACATAGAATGGATATTGGATTCCAGGCATAGGTGTAACGGCATCTCTTGTCTTCATAATACCATAAATAATCCATGGTTGGCGACCCACTTCAGTTACGATCCATCCAGCTTCCACAGCAATAAATCCAACAGGTGTGAGCCAAACCAACAATTTGAGCCACCAACTTTTCTCCAGGTTCTTCTTCCATTTGAACTTAAAAATCAGGAATAAAATTCCAGTGCCCATCATAAGCAAGCCCATTAATACCATTGTTTGAAAAGCAAAATGAACTATAAGCACTGGGGGCCAATCCTCCTTTTTAGTTTTATCCAAGCCTTCAACTTCCGCATTGAAGTCACCATGAGCGAGGAAGCTTAATAAATTGGGAATGTGTAGTCCATATTCCACTTTTTCTTCTTTCACATTGGGAATACCGCCAATGACAAGCGACGCCTGCTCTGAAGTTTTAAACAGTGATTCCATGGCAGCTAATTTTGCTGGCTGAAGTTTGGCTACATTTTTTGCTGATAGGTCGCCACTGATGGGTTGTAATATGGCTGCCACGGATCCAAATGCTAGGGCGATGAGTACTGCCTGGCGATGGAAATCATTGCCCTTATGCCGGAGTAGCTGATAAGCATGGATGCCGGCCACTGCAAAACTTGTGGAGGCAAAGGCTGCAATGGTCATGTGTAAGGCTTGTTGGAACCAGGCTTTATTGAACATGGCCTTCAGTGGATCGATGTTGATTGCCTGGCCGTTAACCCAGTCAAATCCCGATGGACTGTTCATCCACGCATTGGCAGCTACAACAAATATCCCCGATACCACGCCCGCAATTCCAACCACAAGACCAGAGATCAGATGCACCCGTTTGTTTACACGATTCCTTCCATATAAGAAGATTCCCAAAGCAATGGCTTCCAAAAAAAAGGCGGTTCCTTCCCAGGAGAAAGGCATTCCAATAATGGCACCGGCATGATTCATGAACCCTGGCCATAACAATCCCAATTCAAATGACAATACGGTTCCTGATACAGCTCCTACGGCAAAGAAGATTGCCACTCCCCTCGCCCAGGCTTTGGCCAAGTCAAGGTACACAGTCTTCCCTGTCTTTATCCATTTCAATTCAGCTACAAACATTAACCAGGGCATTGTCATCCCAATACAGGCAAAAACAATGTGGAATACAAAAGAAACTGTCATCTGCAATCTTGCAGCAAGAAAATCATCCATCGTTTAAATAATTTTTCGATTGGCGTTCAAATTATAACCAGGCGAATTGTTAATGATATTGTTTAGGAATCAGGCACAGTTAAAACAATCGAAAAAGAAAATAGTTATCGTTATAATTTGATAATTTTAAAGTATGAATTCGTTTAAATCAATTCATTACATTTGTATGGAAAGCTTTTGAAATAAAGGGCCATAAGCTGCGTTCATTTATTTATCCTTAATATGGAAATTATGAGAAGTGAAAGAGAAATGCATGATTCTATGGTCAATTATACGGCCTCCTATACAGATCAGTACCAACTGACCATGTCTCAGGTCTATTTCCTGAAAGGACAAAAAGACCACCAATCCGTATTCGATTATTTCTTTCGGAGTCTGCCTTTTAATGCCGGTTATACTGTATTTGCTGGCCTGGATGTTCTACTAAATACATTGGAAACCTTAAGATTTGATGCATCCGATTTGTATTTTCTAAAGGAAAAAGGATTCCATCCTGAATTCATCCAATACCTTGAAACGTTTCGATTTAAAGGTACTATTTACAGTTCACGCGAAGGTGATTTGGTATTCCCTACCCGACCTATACTACAGGTAGAAGGTAATATCATTGAAGCTCAGATCATTGAAACTATACTTTTAAACATCCTTAATTTTCAAACACTCATTGCCACAAAAGCCAGCAGGATGAAACAGGCAGCGGGGAACCATCAACTAATCGACTTTGGCCTAAGAAGAGCACAAGGTCCTGGCGGATATTATGCAAGCAGGGCGGCATTTATCGGGGGATTTGATGCCACCAGCAATGTAAGGGCAGGTCGGGATTATGACATTCCATTATCAGGCACCATGGCGCATTCGTACATCGAAAGTTATGACGATGAGCTGACCGCCTTTCGTGATTTTGCAGAAGTACATCCTGAGAATTGCATTTTGTTGGTAGATACATATGACACCTTGAAAAGCGGCTTACCCAATGCAATCCAGGTAGCAAAGGAAATGGAAACAAAAGGATGCCGGCTGCGAGGCATCAGGCTTGATAGTGGTGACCTTGCTTACCTGACCAAAATAAGCAGGAAAATGTTGGATGATGCAGGCTTTGAATATGTAAAAATTGCCGTCTCCAACCAATTGGATGAGTACATTATAAAAAGTCTTCAGGATCAACAAGCTCCGATTGACGTTTTTGGAGTGGGAACTAGCCTTGTAACCGGTCAACCCGATGCCGCTTTGGATGGAGTCTATAAATTAGCCTTTGCAAATGGGAAACCCCGAATCAAATTATCGGAGAATGTGAGTAAAATTACATTGCCTCATCGTAAACAAGTGTACAGGGTTCTTGACAATGAAAACAGATTCATCGGGAGTGATGTAGTTACTTTATCTTCAGAACTGGATGTTGAAATGATGCATCACCCCCTGTTCAAAGACAAATCACTTGCTATCGGAAAATACCGTAAAGAACCTTTACTTGAAAAAGTCATGGAAGATGGAGTACGGCTGATTAAAAGGCAATCACTTTCAGAAATCGCCCAATACAGCAAGGAGCGTTTAAAATGTTTACCTGAAGAATACAAACGGTTTGACTATCCTCATATCTACAAAGTAGGATTAAGTACCAGCCTTTTAGCAGAACGTGACCGACTGATTGATGAACACAAGAAATAGAAAAGGAAAAAGGGCCTGGGGTTTGGAGAACGGAGAATAGGAAAAATGAGATGGATGGTTATATCGTAAATTGTTAATCGTTAATTCGTTAATAAGAAATAAAAAAATAAGAAATTTTTAGGCACGGCGCCTATGGATGGGCAATCAGTGTAATCCGTTATAATCCGTGTAATATATATATAAATGAAAACACTTATTTTAGTTGATGTACAGAATGATTTTATGCCAGGTGGCAAGCTCCCCGTAGCAGAGGGCGACAAAATCGTGGCAGTGATCAACCGGATACAAAATCAGTTTGACCTGGTAGTTGCAACGCAAGACTGGCATCCGCTTAGCCATGAGAGTTTTGCCTCGAACCATTTCAATAAAAGACCCTTCGATAAAATATTCAGGAACGGTATAGAAGATACCCTTTGGCCTGACCACTGTGTCCAGGGATCCAAAGGCGCTGAATTTCATCCTGATCTTGGAACCAATCAGATTGCTGCAATTTTCCGCAAGGGGATGGATCCTGCATTCGACAGCTACAGCGGATTTTACGACAACGACCATGTAATCAGTACAGGCTTATCAGGCTACCTGAAAGATAAGGGGGTTACCGAATTACACTTTTGCGGTTTGACTACCGATATTTGTGTATTTTATAGCATCCTCGATGCAATAGCAGAAGGGTTCTCAGCAACCTTAATTGAAGATGCTTCCCAAGCTCTTATCAACGAAGACTATATCATCCAGAAAAAGGAACTTATTGACAAGGGAGTACACATTATCAATAGCCATGAAATTTAGCCTTCCCTAAGTATATAACTTTGGAAAGCTAATTTTTAAAACATTTACTTTGAAACAATCAGCCATGCAATAACTATTTAGCAAAGAAAAACCCTCAACCTGGAATACCCATTTGCAAAAGTTATTGAAGTTATTGAAGTTATTGAAGATATTGCAAGTGTCAATTTTACAACTCACGTCCTGCTCAAAGGTTAATTAGACCCCTTTCTTTTTTTTCAAGGGCATCGTCAACCAGTTATGGCTATCCCTTGCAATAAGTGCTTCTGCATCTTCTGGTCCTTGTGTGCCAACTGAATAATTGGGGAAATCGGGCATTTTGTTGGCTTCCCATGCCTCTATAATAGGCATGAGGATCCCCCATGCGGCTTCTACCTGGTCAGCCCGCATGAAAAGCGTTGCATCGCCCATCAAGATATCAAATAAAAGGGTTTCATACGCTTCTGGGGGACCCTCAGAATCGGGATCATAGAAATCGAAGAGCATATTAACCGGGTTGAGCAGCATCTTTAATCCAGGCCTTTTAGCCTGGAAGCGAAGCTGAATTCCCATATAAGGCTGAATATTCAGAACCAGGCGGTTGGATTCCCAGTTTTGTATGGATTCAACGGGAAAGGATTTGTGTGGCACTGGCCGGAATTGAATGGTGATCACTGAGATCGTTTCATTCATTCGCTTGCCGGTGCGTAAGTAGAATGGCACATCCTGCCAGCGCCAGTTGTCTATGAATAATTTGATGGCGGCAAACGTTTCAGTCTTGGAGGTCTTGCTCACTCCAGGTTCATCCCGGTAGCCTTTTACTTTTTTACCTTCAAACCACCCTTCGTCATACTGTCCCCGTACGGCAATGGATTGTACTTCTTCCCGCTTGATTTTACGTACAGCATGTAGCACATCCACCTTACGGTTACGTATTTCATCAGCCTCAAATGACACAGGGGGCTCCATGGCCAGCAGGCAAAGCAATTGCATCAGGTGATTCTGGATCATATCCCGCAAAGCCCCGGCATGTTCATAATAAGCGCCCCTGTTTTCTACTCCTATTTGCTCTGCCACGGTAATCTGCACATTGTCAATGTAGTTTCTGTTCCAGATAGGTTCAAATAAGGCATTTGCAAAACGAAAGGCAAGAATATTCTGTACCGTTTCTTTGCCCAGGTAATGGTCAATGCGGTATACCTGTGCCTCAACGAAAATACTGTTTAATAAACCGTTTAATTCTTTTGCACTGCTCAGATCGTGTCCAAATGGTTTCTCCACCACGATCCTGCTCATCTCACTGTTTTGGGCCAATCCTGCATTACCAATTTTTCGGGCGATCTGCTCAATGAATATGGGAGGAATGGCCATGTAGAATATCCGGTTGACAGTACATTGCCATTCTTTTTCAAATTTACCGATTTCGGTACTCAGCTTTGTATAAGTGGAATCAGTGGTAAAATCTGATTTTCGGTATTGAAGAAATTCCTCAAAGATCTTCCATTTGATTTTATCTATTTTCTCCCTGCGTGAGAATTCATCAACACCATCATATAATCCTTTTCGAAAGGATTCAGTCGTCAGATCCTTAATGTCCAGCCCGATCGCCATAAACTTCTCAGGTATCAGCCCGTCAAGGAAGAGGTTATAGAGGGCAGGCATCAATTTTCGATGGGTAAGATCCCCAGCTGCCCCAAATATGACGATGATTGTTGGACCAGCAATTTTATCTTCATTCATAATGATCGTTCATTTTTGATTCCATTGTGTATGAAATATTCCCTTTCTATCAGTCCGCTCATAAGTATGTGCCCCGAAGTAATCTCTCTGGGCCTGCAAAAGATTGCCAGGAAGCCAGTCACTTCTATAGCTGTCGTAATAGGCCACTGAAGTCATCAAGGCAGGCAAGGGTATGCCTGAATCTAAGCCCATGTGTGCAATTTGACGTGCGCTATTCTGCAAGCCAGCCAGCCTCTCTTTGAATACATCGCCCAGCATCAGGTTCAGCAATGTTGGCTGCTTATCAATAGCAGTTCTTATATCCTCCAATACCGATGCCCTGATGATACACCCTTCCCGCCAGATAGCGGCAATATTTTCAAGATTCAGATCATATTTGTAAACGGTGGAAGCTTTCTGAAGCAGCTCCATACCTTGTGCAAATATGGTGATGATGGCAAAATGAAGAGCCTTTTCAAGGGTATTCACCAACTCTTCTTTGGGGAATGTAATTTTCAGATCTGGCCCCCCCAATAACCTGTCTGCAACCTGGCGTTCTTCTCTTAATGCCGAAATATTACGCATGGAAACAGAAATATCAATCACCGGCACAGGCACCTGGAGCGCCATGGCATCTTCTGTTGTCCATGCACCAGTTCCTTTTTGATGGGCGCTGTCGAGGATCATATCCACAAGATCGTTTCCTGTCAGGTCGTCTTTCTTTCTAAAAATGTCGGCAGTTATCGAAATCAGAAACGATTGAAGCGATCCTTCATTCCATTTGAAGAAGACTTTATGCAACTCTTCATTCGTCAAGCCGGCGCCTTGTTTTAAAAGGTGGTAGGCTTCTGCAATGATTTCCATCAATGCATATTCAATGCCATTGTGTACCATCTTGACATAATGCCCCGCTGATCCCTGTCCAAGATAAGTGACGCAAGGTTCCCCCTTGGCTTTTGCTGAAATGGCTTCCAGCATAGGTTTTACCCTTTCATACTCTGCTTTCGATCCCCCGGGCATGATGCTTGGACCAGTACGCGCACCATATTCACCCCCTGAAATACCAATGCCCATGAAATGTATGTTCTCTCTTGCCAGCTTTTCAATTCTCAGATCGGTGTCTGTGAAATGAGAATTGCCGCAATCGATCACCAGATCATCCTTTGATAGCAATGGCCTTAAGCTTTCAATCACAGCATCTACTATTGGTCCCGCAGGAACTAGCAGTAGCAGTACACGGGGCTTTTTCAGCGCATCTGTAAGTTCCTTCAGATTGCGTGCACCGAATATTTTAAAGTTGCCTTTCCCCTGCTCCAGGTTTTCCACCATCGCGACATCCTTGTCATAGCCGGCCACACTGTATCCATGGTCACACATATTATAAACCAGATTGCGCCCCATTGTGCCCAATCCGATCATTCCGTAGTCATAGCTTTGCTCTTCCATTCTATATTTATTCTTATTTATGAAAATCTGATGGCCTGGATAAATAGTTTTGCCTCTTCCAATGCCTGAAAATGATACCCTTGTATGCCCATCGATTGGGCAATTTCCACAAACAGGAGCTTGTCATCAATGTACAGGATATTCGGAGGGGATGCATGCGCGATTCCACAGGCCATCTCGAGAATCCCGATATCAGGCTTGGTCAGATGCACATAGCAGGAGGAAACAAAAGCATCAAAGAGCTGATCCAGCTTGTACTTCTGGATTCTAAAGTCATTGAGTTCACGCGCTTCATTGTTTACCGCAATTACTTTCAATAAATGTTTACTTTTAAGGGATTTGAAGAACTCGATGGACCCTTCAACTGGACTGGATTGCCCAAACATAAATGCTTTGAATTCCTCTTTTGTGAAGTTTCTTTCCTGGTGAAAAACCACCCGGTTCAGGTATTCATCCAAGGTCAGCATACCAGCTTCGTACAGGCCGAAGGTAAGTTGGTGCCTATCCTCGGTATCTTCCTGGTCCAGTTTGAAATTGATTGCTGCCTGACGACGTGCGATGTGACCCCATCCGCTTGAGAGCAATACCCCGCCTATGTCTAAAAACAAGGTATTGATAGTTTCTCCTTTGTGATTCATGTTGATTCCTCCTTCATGTTTTTAGTCTCAATTGCAATTATCTTCTCAAGTCTTCTCTGGTAGCGCTCTTTTTTCACAAACTGTGCATGGATAAAGGCAGAAACGATTTCATAGGCCAATTCAATCCCGATAATCCGCTGGCCCAGGCATAACACATTCACATCATCATGTTCAACACACTGGTGTGCTGAATAGGTATCATGACATACACCCGCACGTATGCCCTTGAATTTGTTGGCAGCCACACATACTCCTACCCCACTTCCACAAATGATGATGGCTCTCTCACCTTTGTGATGCATCAGTGCATGGGCTACATCTGCCGCATGATCGGGATAGTCAGAAGGTTCTTCATTGTAGGCACCCAGATCAAGAACTTCATAACCATTTTCATGCAAATAAGTCACCAATAAGGTCTTATAATTAAACCCAGCGTGATCGGAAGCAATAATTATTTTCATTTCCCTACCATTTTTTTAACTCTACTTACAATGTCTTTTACTGTAATGCCATAATGCTGATAGATCTCTTCATAAGGAGCACTCGTTCCAAAATGAGTGATGCCGATTATTTGGCCCTGATCGCCCACCCATTCGCACCATCCCTGGGGTGCAGCCGCTTCCACTGCAAGCCTGACTTTGCTATCGGGTGGCAACACCTGGTCACGGTATTCCTGTTTCTGGGCCCTGAACAGTTCCCAACTTGGCATACTCACCACGCGGGCATCAATGGATACTTTCTGAAGTTCCTGCTGTGCTTCCAAAACCAACTGAACCTCCGATCCGGTGGCAATCAATATAATAGTCGGTTGCTGACCTTGTTCCTTTGACAGAATGTAAGCACCTTTGAGCAGCCCTTCAGCAGAAGCACAGCGGGTCCTATCAAATATAGGAAGCTTTTGCCTTGATAAGACCAGGATGGTCGGACCTTTTGAATGTTGAATAGCTGCTCGCCAGGCATAGGCAGTTTCGTTGGCATCGGCAGGACGTATAATACACATATTGGGCATGGCCCTAAAGGAAGCGAGTTGCTCAACAGGCTGATGGGTTGTTCCATCCTCTCCCAACCCGATTGAATCATGGGTCATCACATAGATCACTGGCAATTCACTAATGCAGGCAAGCCGGATAGCAGGCCTGGCGTAATCCGTAAAAATGAAGAAGGTTGCAGCATAGGGACGGATTCCGCCATGTGCACTCATCCCTGAACTGGCAGCACACATCAGGTGTTCCCGTATTCCCCAGTCCATGTTGCGGTTGCCGTAATTCCCCTTTTCAAAATATCGGGAGGATTTAATCAGTGTCTTGGTCGAAGGTTCCAGGTCAGCACTTCCACCCATGAGCCATGGTAATTTTGCTGCAACCGCATTGATCACATCGGCTGATATTTCCCTGGTGGCTTTTGGTCCGTCTGTGGGTAGGTAAACCGGGATGGCTTTATCCCATCCAAGGGGCAATGCCTGCTCAAGGCATTCTTTGAATTGCTTGGCCAACTCTGGTTGTGCATCTTTGTAGTCTTCCAATGATTTATTCCATGCTTCCTCCAGCTTCTTGCCCTTCTCAATGGCCCCATTCATATGTGATTTCACATCATCGGGAACCCAAAACGATTGATCCTCTGGCCAACCATAGAATTTCTTGACAAGTTTGATCTCTTCAGCCCCCAAAGGAGAACCATGGGCATCTGAGGTGTCCTGTTTATTGGGCGATCCATAACCTATGTGAGTTCTGAGGATAATCAGCGAGGGCTGGTCAATCACTTGCTTTGCTTTGGTAAAAGATTCGGAAATAGCCTTGAGATCATTCCCTTGATCCCCCAGATTCTGAACATGCCAGTGATAGGATTCAAACCGTTTGGCCACATCGTCTGAATAGGTAAGTGAGGTATTCCCTTCGATGGTGATATGATTGTCATCGTATAAGACGATGAGCTTTCCAAGTCCAAAATGCCCGGCAATGGAAGCGGCTTCATGGGAGGCCCCTTCCATAAAATCACCATCACTGCAAAATACATAGGTATGGTGATCAATCAGACTATGTTTGCCGATGTTGAACCTGGCTGCCAGGTGCGCCTCGGCAATGGCCATACCCACAGCATTCATGAGTCCCTGTCCCAGGGGGCCTGTGGTTATTTCGATACCTGGTGTAAGTCCATACTCGGGGTGTCCCGGGGTGTTGCTTCCCCATTGCCTGAAGTTGCGGATATCATCCAGTGAAATGTCGTATCCCACCAAGTGCAGCAGTGCATATTGCAACATCGAGGCATGGCCATTGGAAAGCACAAAGCGGTCACGGTTAAACCATTTGGGATTGGACGGATTATAGCGCAAATGCTCCATCCATAAAACATAGGCTGCCGGTGCCAGGGCCATGGGTGTACCGGGATGTCCAGAATTGGCTTGCTGTACTGCATCCATGGCAAGACAGCGGATGGCATTGATACTTTTTTCTTCAATATTCATTGGTTTATATTTTTAATTTTATCTGTCCTGTGTAATGAAAACATGCTCAGTTCGATCAGTTCAGTATCATTTGATCCCCTGGGCTTTGAAGGCATCTGCTTTCAGTTAGCTTTGTATTGCTGTACAAAAACATAGTCATTTGGTTTCATATTTTCTGTTAATAAATATGAATATCCTTACACCTTTGCATCCGGCGGATCGGCCCTGCCTTCATGCTTCAAAACCTCCGGCATGTCAAGGCGTGCAACACCAATGCGGCTGTCGGCCATTCCATAATAAACATCAAAGCGGTCGGGTAAACCAAGATCGTCCCTGCGGTCAATGCCAGTGGGAAAAACTACGTTGGGAATCAATCCGTTTCGTTCCTTGGGAAGCGTGGGTGTTAATACCGGCTCCTCTGAACGATAGCGTATTACGCGCGGATGTTCCCGCGAGAGGACCATCATCCCGGCCGAATAGCACAACTCATGTTCCTCATTTCCAGGCTCTGTCCATTTACAAACACCATGATAGACAATCAGCCAGCCATGCCTGCAATGGATGGGCGGAGTTCCACCTCCGATTTTAAGCCTCTCCCAGGGTGCTACCGGTGCAGCCAGCCTTTGGTGAGAAGTAAACTGCCCATGACGAATAGGCTCATGGTCTTTCGGAGCGATCGGACAATAGGATATCCAGATACTTTCCCGATCAAGGTCCACTTCACGGGAAGTCGGGTGATGCTTGGTTTCCTCCGGGCGAGTGCCTGGAAATAGTGGACGGTGAAGGATGGCCAGTTCGGGATTCAGGCTTGGATTGGGTAGGCTGACAGGAAAAATACTGGCATCCTTGTTATCCACATCGGTGAATTCAATTCCTTGGTAGGGAGCAAAGGTAGCCAGGCCCAGGCGCTGCCAGTGGAACAGGTCCTTCGAGCGTGCCATGGCGATCCGGGGACCATGGGGAGAGAAGGCTGTATAGGTCATGATATAATGGCCCAGTGGTTCCACAAAAGTGATCCGGGCATCTTCACAGCCACCGCTGCCATCGGGTCGAAGTTCGTAATCGGCTTCAGGCTCCAGGGCGATGCCAAGCCGCTCAACCCCCACCGGATTACCGGCTTTGTTGAACAGCACTTTGGCAATGCCGATGCGTGAGTAATTGCCCTTTGCCACCAACCTTGGAAATAGGTAAAGATTGCCATCTGGGCCCCTTGTAGCGGCTGGATTCAAGACTCCCTCAGCCTCCATGGGATTGCCTGGCTCAGGTTCCATGATCAGACCCAATCGTTTCATTTTTATTTCACCCATAATTTTACACCCTCCTGTTTGATTGCATTTTATGTTTCCTCCAAACATGCGATGATCGCTTCAATCACCCGTTTTGATTCCTGAGGATCTCTGACCTGTATGGTTACAATACCTGTCTCTATGGCAGGATGATCATTCCCACCCGGGAACAGTGCATCACCGATAAATATCATCTCATGAATTGCAATGCCGAGGGTATCCCTGAGTTTTCGAATCCCATAAGCCTTGTCAATGCCATGCTTGGTCACATCAATGGAAGTGGTGCCTCCAAGGCTCACTGAAAATTCGGGGATCAGCTTATCAAGCACTGCCTTCATCTTTTTGCGTTTGGCAAAATCGGGATCCCATTTTTTCTTTTCATCGATGGGTGCCTGCTGTCCCAATGCCGAAAAGGTAACCTGGCTGCCCCTATCTTCAATTACTTCACCCCATACTTTTTGGGCCTGATAACCGGTAGAGGCCATTACCTGATTCAACGAACTGATAATATTCTGTTTTTCTTCTCCTGTGAAGTCTTCCGAATAAAGTTTTGTCCAACCTGAATCATATTTGTAAAACTTTGTCCCGCAGGTTGGAAGTAAAAACAGGTTCTTCAAATGGTCATTGTCAGGAAGATTCGAGAGGAGTTGTTTTTCAAACTGGGGCCAGTTGCCCCCCGATATAACCGATACCTTCACCACCCCCAGCAGGATGCTGAGGAGCAGGGACATTTCAATATCGAGCGGTGATTTACTCTCTGCCAAAGTGCCATCCAGATCAAAAACAACCAATTTTTTCATGGCCTTATCCTCCTTCAGGTATTGAGATTTCCAACAAGGTGATGGGACCTGCCGGGTGGCAGGAACAGGCACCTACAATGGCAGGCAGAAGCAGCACATCCCCTTTGGTGAATGTATAATGGGACCCCTGGTGTACCAACTCCCCTTCACCGGCGAGGCACACCTGCACCCGTGGCGATTCGAGTTCACCGACTGTAAATTGCGATTCTCCCCTGATTCGCCACAAGCTAAAATACTTACATAGAAAGAGATGTTCACGCAACACCGGAGATACGGATTCAGGTATGGGCACCACCGGACGCACTGCACCCTTGCCAAAATCAATGCAGTCAAGCGCCTCGTAAACCTGAAGTTGCCGAGCCTGACCAGTCTGGGGATCAATATGGTTCCAATCATACAGTCGAAAGGTCACGTCGCTGTTTTGTTGGATCTCGAAGACCACCACATCACCGCCCAGGGAGTGAACCGTGCCTGCCGGTATCAGGATGCCATCACCAGGTTTGGGGGTAAAGCCTGCCAGATGATCCTCCACTTCCCCATTTCGGATCGCCCAGCGCAAATTTTCCTTGGTAGTTCCAGTTTTCAAACCTGCATAGATCCGGCTTTCCTGACCTGACTCCAGCACGATCCATGCTTCAGTCTTCCCACTCTCGCCAGGCGGCAGCAGCTCAGCATGTTGGTCAGATGGATGTACCTGTACCGAGAGCATCTCATGGACATCCAGGAACTTGAGCAGCAATGGAAAGCGGGCAAAGCGTCCTGCAAATTTTCCCAGCATCTGCTGAGGAAATTGTTCCAGCAATTGTCCGATGGTTGAGCCTTTGAAGGGTCCATCGGCCACCTGGCTCTGATGGTCATCACGGTCGCTAAGCAGCCACGCTTCGCCGATGGGTCCAATGTCGGGAAGTGGTGCACTCAGCAGCTGGGACAAATGGCGGCCACCCCAAAGCCGATACTGATAGATCGGCTCGAAACGCAGGGGATAGAAGGATCGTTCACTCATTTTATTTAATTTAGCAGTTGCTATTTCTTATTCTACTTTCAAAAGCCAAAAGCTTTTCTGCACTCAATGCAATAGATTCCAAATCATCCTGCCAAGTCAGTTCAGACATCAATCATTCTGTAATGATTGCTCCAAAAAAGACCATTCCCTCCTGTTATTTTGATAAAAACTGTCTATTCCAACAATCCAGACACCTCCATTGTTCGTTGGTTATGAATATTTTAAGCTAATTTATTACGCGTCACATTTTTTATTCTTGCCCCACAAACAACCCCCCAATTTTTTTTCAATTGACTCATTCTTCATTCAGGAATTGGCCTAGCCCTGTCCTTGCTTCTACCAAATTGCTTGCTAGGTTTGGGGCACTGCTATACCTGACTCTTACAATGCTCCTGCCAAGGCTATGTTTGATACTTAGTTTGTGCATAGTTCGTGCATGTTTTCTGTATCAAAACATACAGGATATATGCATGAACTTTGTAGCAACTAACCAAAAAGTATTGATTGGGTAGAACCTTAATATGAACCGCATACATGGAGGGTATAGCCATGGCCCGAACCGGTTAACCTCACGGGATGAACCAATGAAGAAGGCCTTCACGCTTCGTACATTCTTATTTGCAAATCGCAGAACCCAATTATATGGCTTAATAAAAACTCAACCAATTGCCTGAATGATGGTTATAGAGGTAGATTGAAGGTTTGAATTGAATTCACATACACCTGATCAAATGAATTCGGGCAGAGGACAACAAGGTTGGTACCCGGTTAACGCTTCAGAAACTGGCATGCTCTGTTGAATAAATTGATGTGCAGGTGAGTACCGTAGATATATTTGCGTGGTTAAAAACCGCGCGACCCAGCCTTGAGGTAAAGAATACGGCTGCTTTCGAGATACTTATCCGACAAAAGTTGAATCAGGTAGACACCGGTATTCACTTTTATCCCTTCATCATCGCACCCATCCCAGGTGAATGAATAATTACCTTCCGAAAGGGCTTTGTGTTCGATGGTTTTAACCTGAAGGCCCTCACCATTAAAGATACGGATGCTTGTAAGGGAATTGCCCTCAGCCTTGTAATTGATTGTTAATTGGGTGGTAAACGGGTTGGGAAATACTTTTAACCGGGATGAATTGTTTTCCAAGGGATGAACCGAGCTGGTGAGGTTATCCTTAAAATCCCCAGATAGAAATGGATTACAGCCATTTTTGGCCAGGATATACCAGGCCGATGACGAAATCACAGCCACCGCGGGATTAACACCTGCATAGCCCTGGGTATTGAGTGTGTATGGAATGCCATGGGAAGTTTCGGTTCCGACCACCTGGCTGACCAGCAGCGGATCCAACTGGTTGGCATAAAAGTAGCCCCTTTGCCGGTCACCATAGGACTGAAATGCACAGGAGATGTGTCCTGTTCCATCGTTCCAGAAATTCTGAATGGTAATATCGGGTGAACTATACATTCCCATGACCTCTTTTCCATGAACGTTAATTATTTTACGGTACCTAAAATCGTATTCCGGGATATTCAGCAACGAGGTGTAGGACTCACCCATTGCACCGAATGCCAGAACCCGCCAGGTATACAAATCGAGCGGCAAGGCAGTGTTCCCGTTCAACTGGCCATCAATCCAGATCTTGATTTGATGGGCATAATAATCTTCCCCGCAAAGCTTCATGGCCACGTAGCAGTCGATATTTCCTTCGTGATGGCCATAGCTTTCATGCAGTTGGGTATCGCCATATTCCCATCCGTGCTGAATGTATCCACCCGTGGCTGCTTCCTTGTAAAATTTAAGGAACAGGTTTTTTATCAGCACGACCAGATAGTCATACCTGTCAGAGTTGTATTTCTGCTGATAGTTCTTACACGAAATGAGCAGCCAGGCCATATCGCCTATCCACCTGTTTTTTGCACCCGTTGCCTGAAGGGTATGGATGTCGCATTCCTGGAAGAAGCCCCTGGCTTCACGGTTATAGAAGAAGTTTTGCTTCAGTTGATTGGTATTGGCGCTGTCTGTGGCGTTCAGGTAAAAATCAAGGATCCGTTCAGCTCTTGCCCTTTCATTTTTCACCAGGAAGGCCATGGCCACCAAACAATTGTTAAATGTTTGTGCCTGCGTTCCGCCCTGGTAAGTCGGCAACAGGTTCCCGGCCAGGGTGCTTTGGTCTTGCAATGCTTCCAGATATTTAAGCACCAAGGGATCTTCAGTTGCAATGGCCAGGTCGCGCCTTTGGGCAAAACCGACACCTGCCAATTCGCGGTCAGGATCGAGGGTGGGCATAAATGAAGAGACCAATCCAGCTTTGCCGATCCCTATTTCATCAAAACAGACCCTTCCACTGCTTGAACCAGCACCTGAAATGGCGAGTGAAAACCTGGAAGGGGTATCGAATATGGTATTTCCACCCCAGGCATAATTCATATTATCAAGATAAGCAGTTACATGCGTCCATCCGCCTGCGTATTTGGCCAATGCAGGCTTTACCATGAATACCGATCCATCCTGGTCGATCAGTTTGATTTCAAGATTATCAAGTGAATTGGCCGTATAAATAAAAAACACCATTGGATTTGACTTGGTAAATGAACTACCCACCGGTATTTCGAGGTTGACCCATCCTCCTGTGGATGGAAAATTATAGGTAAGCTGCAAACCATTTCCATTTAAGCCATTGTAATTGCTCACCGTCCCGAGGGTTCCCGATTGCCTTGAGAATGACCAAGCTGAATAATTATCCAGGTTTGTAGCCAGCAAATAGGGAGTGGTATCAGTGGTAATGCCCTGGGCAAAGCCTTTGATGGAAAAAAAGGCGATGAGTACAATGTAGATTAATTTTTTCATCATTCAGCCATTCAAGCTTTTACCAGGGTTTAAAATACGTTTCTTCATCCCTGCAAAGTTGTCTAAAGATAAAGGTTTAATCCGTTTAAATCAAGCTTTTATGAAATGACCATTCAGCCAGGGACGAGGTGTATATCGATTCAATAATTTCAGGTTCAGCCCTCCCACCAGGCATTAAAAATACCATCCGACCATGCTAAGCTTGCTGGTTGAATGATTGCTCTGAAACTTCTTGAAATTTATTTAGGTAAATTCTATAAATCATAGCTGGTTTTTTACTTATTTTACTTATTCTAAACCAAACAGATTCTAAAATGACAACAAACAGAAGAAATTTCCTCAGAAATACGCTACTCGGCACCGGAATGCTGGCTACAGGATTTGCAAGTCAGGCCGCTTCACTCAATGAAGCTCCATCAGAAACAAATAAGGCAAAAAGATCAGCACAAAGGTTCAATATGTCGGGTTATGCAGCCCCGAAACTTGACAAGGTGCGCATTGGCTTTGTTGGTTTGGGACAACGCGGTCCGGGGGCCGTTGAACGGATGTCGTACATCGATGGTGTTGAGATTGTTGGTTTGTGTGATCAACTGGAAGACCGTGTTGAAAAGATGCAGCAGTTGCTCGTAAAGCAAGGTCTGCCAAGGTCTAAATCTTATTCAGGAAGCAAGGATTCATGGAAAGCCATGTGCGAGAACCCTGACATCGACCTGATATACATTTGCACGCCTTGGGCATTGCATACACCGATCGCTGTATATGCCATGGAACACGGCAAGCATGCGGCTACGGAAGTCCCGGCAGCAGTGACCATCGACCAGTGCTGGCAATTGGTTGAAACGTCGGAAAGGACAAAAAAGCATTGCATGATGCTTGAGAACTGCTGTTATGATTTCTTCGAATTGTTGACCCTGAACATGGCCCGCCAAGGCTTCTTTGGTGAAATTATCCACGGCGAGGGAGGTTACCTGCACGATCTGCGCAGCCTGAATTTCGACAAGAATGGTTATACCGACATGTGGCGACTGAGAGAAAATCAAAAGCGCAACGGCAACCTTTATCCGACGCATGGATTGGGACCTATCTGCCAGGTAATGAACATCAACCGTGGCGACCAGATGGAATACCTCAGTTCAATGTCCTCGTCTGACTTCCAGATGGCTGCCATGGCCAACGAGCTGGCTTCCAAAGACAGTTTCTTCAATGAATTTGCTGGCAAGACTTTCAGGGGAAATATGAACACCACCACCATCCGTACCATGCATGGACGGACCATCATGGTACAACACGATGTGACCAGCCCACGGCCCTATTCACGCATTCACCTGGTCAGCGGAACCAAGGGGGTTGCCAGCAAATATCCTGACCCAGCGCGCATTGCCACAGGACATGAATGGCTGAATGAGGAGGAAATGAAGAAACTGGAAGAACAATATACGCCTGAAATAGTAAAACTGATGGGTGAAATGGCCAAGAAAATCGGGGGCCACGGAGGGATGGACTTCATGATGGACTGGCGCTTGATCGATTGCCTGCGCAACGGACTTCCACTGGATGAAGATGTTTATGATGCCGCCCTTTGGAGTGCGATTGCCCCATTGAGTGAAAAATCGGTTGCCAACCGTTCCAATTCGGTTGATATCCCCGACTTTACCAATGGTGCATGGAAAACCAATGCCCCCGTGGAACTGACATTAAAAGGCGGCGGAACGACCATTGTAAGGGACTTGAAAAAAATATAAAATTCAAGTCCATGAAATGTCTGTTACTGATCTTGATTTTATCCTTTTCAATTGCTGAATCAGGGATGGCGGCATCTTCAGATAGTTTGAAGTATGTGAATGGAGATGGGTTTGAACTGATCGGCAAAGGATTTTCTGATACCCAAAGCCGATACGAGCGTCTGCCGGCCAGTCTGGAAGCCAGGACACGTCCAGATGTGTGGACATTGTCAAAAAACTGTTCAGGGCTGGCTCTGCGGTTTCATACCGATTCGCGGATCATTGCAGCAAAATGGGAAGTTACAGGCAATGTTACCATGAACCACTTTGCTCCTTCAGGAATTAAAGGTCTGGATCTTTATTGCCTGAATAAGGGAAAGTGGGAGTTTGTCAATTCGGCGCGCCCGACAGCAAAAACAAGCACTGCCATAATTATTGACCACATGGATAAAACCGATCGGGAGTATATGTTGTATTTACCACTCTACGATGGCCTGGTCAATCTGGAACTTGGGGTGGAATCATCGGCCACCATCGGGTCTCCACAAATTGATTCCCCGCAAAAGGATAAGCCGGTGGTTTTTTATGGCACCAGCATTACCCAGGGAGGTTGCGCCTCCAGGGCAGGGATGGCTTACCCCAATCAGTTGTCGCGAATGCTTGACAGGCAGATTATCAATTTAGCCTTTAGCGGCAACGGACAACTCGACCTTGAGATCGCGGAAGCCATGGCTGAAATCGATGCTTCCTGTTATGTAATTGACTGTCTGCCAAATGTAAGCACGGCTCAAATGAATGAAAAGTACATCAGGTTTCTGGATATCATCCGTGAAAAGAAACCGACTGTTCCCATTCTACTTTTGGAAAATATAGATTATCCTTTTATGTATTTTGACCAGACCGTTTTTTCATCGATCCAGGAAAAGAATGTCCTGCTGAAGAAGATCTACTCGGGACAGAAAAAAGGCGATTCACATATTTATTACCTGAAAGCCGATCAGTTGATTGGTGACGACGGTGAGGGAACCGTTGATGGAGTTCATTTAACAGATCTGGGCTTTATACGAATGTCACAAAGCCTCTACCCGGTGATTCGAAAGTTAATCAGGTAAGCGGATAAATGAAGTAGAATTTAAAAGGTGGTTTTAAAATTTACCCCATATGAACACAAAGCACCCTTCGTGGAAGGAATTAACACTCTTACTGACAGTTGTGCTAACGGCCACTCACTTTTCGGCAGTGGCACAGGAGGTCAACCAATTGTTACTGAAGGATTACCGTCCGGTTTCAATTTATAAGATTCCCGTAACGCAAGTCAACAAGGCTGCCTTCCCGGTCACTGACATGCATTCACATGATTATGCCCAAACGGCTCAGGATGTTGAACAGTGGGTGAAAAACATGGATGCCTGCGGTATTGAAAAAACAATTATCCTGTCGGGCAAAACTGGCGCTCAATTTGATTCCACGCTCCATAAATATGCCCCTTATGGTGACCGCTTTGAGGTTTGGTGCGGCTTTGATTATACTGACTTCGACAAGCCGGGCTATGGTCCTGCCGCCGTGAAGGAACTGGAACGCTGTTACAAGATGGGGGCCCGGGGCGTTGGTGAGCTGAGCGACAAAGGTTTGGGAGCACATTATTCGGATCTTCACAAGGACAAGGGAATGCATTTTGATGATCCCCGGATGAAACCCCTGTATGCAAAATGTGCTGAATTACACATGCCCATCAATGTTCATTTAGCCGATCCGATCTGGATGTATGAGCCAATGGATGAGACCAATGACGGGCTCATGAATGCACAAATATGGAGGATTGATCAGTCAAAGCCTGGCATTTATGGTTTTGATGCCCTGATCCAAACACTTGAAAATACGGTGAAGGAGAATCCGAAAACAACCTTCATCGCCTGCCATTTTGCCAATCTGAATCATGATATGGATCAACTGGGGAAATTGCTGGATAAATACCCCAATCTGTATGCCGACATTTCAGCCCGGTATGCCGAGTCGGCCACCATCCCGCGTGCCATGAAATCATTTTACGAGCAGTACCAGGACCGATTGCTGTACGGAACAGACATGGGCTATGACAGCCCGATGTACAGGATCACTTTCAGGGTGTTGGAATCCAATGATGAACATTTTTATGAAACCGGATTATTTCATTACCATTGGGCCTTGAATGGATTCGGGCTCGGCAAAGAGGTATTGAATAAACTTTATCATACCAATGCAACCTTGCTATTAAAAAACTAACTTTGAATGATATAGGAAGTACAAACCAGGATTCAGTACAAACACAATCCTGGATTCAATGACTTAAAACCACGCCAATAAAAATATTATTAAACCATGAATACATCAATTATTTTAAAAGACTTCGGTATTGATCCAGACAAGTGTAAAATAAAACCCCTGGGTGACGGACTGATCAATTCAACCTGGATTGTGACTGAAATCTCATCGGGCAAGGATTTCGTTTTTCAGAAAATAAATGACAAGGTTTTTAAACTTCCTGAAAACATTACCTACAACATCAGGCTGGTCGATGATTATTTAAAGGAAAAACATCCTGACTACCTGTTCACATCGCCCATTAAGGCTACCAATGGTTCGGATATGATAAAAAGCCAGGATGGTGGTTATTTCCGGCTCTTTAAGTATGTCCATGGATCAATCACCCACAATGAATTGAAAAAACCAGTTCAGGCGTATGAGGCGGCCAAACAATTCGGGAAATTTACCAATTTATTATCCGGGATCAATATATCAGATTTAAAAACAACCATTCCCGATTTCCACAATCTCAGCCTTCGGTACGAGCAATTTACTGACAGCTTAAAAAATGCATCGCCTGCAAGATATGAAAATGCCAGGGAAGGCATTCAATTTCTGATTGAAAATCAGAACATTGCCGATAAATACAAGGAAATAATCCAGTCCCCTGAATTTAAACTAAGGGTTACCCACCACGATACAAAAATAAGCAACATTCTATTTAATTCGGAGGACAAAGGTTTGTGTGTAATCGACCTGGATACTGTGATGCCCGGGTATTTTATCAGCGATCTTGGCGATATGATGCGGACCTACCTCTCGCCGGTGAGTGAAGAAGAAAAGGATTTCAATAAAATAGAAGTTCGAATTGATTTCTTTCAAGCCATTGTACAGGGGTATTTGAGTGAAATGAAAGATGAACTCACTGCAGCGGAAAAAGAATCAATTGTCTATTCGGGAAAATTCATGATTTACATGCAGGCCCTTCGCTTCATTACCGATTATTTAAACAATGATATTTATTATGGCTCCAGGTATGAGGGTCATAACCTTGTACGCGGACTCAACCAGGTAAGCCTGCTTAAACGCTATTTGGATCAAGAGCCACAATTATCAGAAGTAGTTGCCAGGGAATTAAACGGAAAATAATCAATTCTAAGCTATGAGTCAAACCATTACACAGGATTCAAGGACAAAAAATATGGATTCACCAATAGTTGGAAGGGTTAATTCCATTGATTTTTTCCGTGGACTTACCATGTTTCTTCTTGCCGGAGAAAGTACTCAGATTTTTTCCCGGTTCCTGGAGGTGGATAATTCGTTCATTCAGTCACTTGCCCAACAGTTTCATCATCATGAATGGCATGGCCTGCAATTCTGGGACCTGATACAGCCCTTCTTCATGTTTATTGTGGGGGTTAGTATTCCTTTTGCCGTAGCCAACAGGTTGAAAAAGGGAGATTCCATTCAATTAATTACCCGACATGCCGTTAAAAGGTCCTTGCTATTGCTTCTTTTCGGATGGGCACTCTATTGTGTTGGCCCTGGCAAAATAGTCTGGCAGTTTCAAAACGTGCTGGCCCAGCTTTCGGTGACTTATCTGGTTGCATTTTTGATCAGAAATAAAAGTTATTCCTTTCAGATCATTTTCACGCTGGCAATTCTCCTGCTCATTGACCTGGCGTACCGCTTTTTTCCTGTTGAGAGTTTTAACCATCCATGGGTCAATTTCGAAAATCTGGGAGCTTGGGTCAATAATAAAATCGAGGGGGTTGACAAAGCCAGTGAATGGGCATCGTTGAATGTTATCTCAACCACCGCCCACACGGTATGGGGTGTTCTATGCGGTAAGTTGTTGATGAGTGAAATCCCTGCGCGAAAGAAAGTCCAGACATTGCTGGTCGCGGGCATTGCTGCCCTGGTGATTGGATTTTCACTTGATATGCTGAACATTACACCCATTATCAAGAAAATTGCCACCTCTTCATTTGTTTTTGCAAGCGGTGGATGGGCGATCCTGGTACTTTGCCTGTTTTACTGGTTGATCGACATTAAAAGATCATTTGCTACAGGACCAAACATGTTCAAGATTGTCGGGATGAACTCCATTTTCATTTATCTGTTTTTCGAAATAGGGGGAAGCGATTTTTTACGTAGAATCTTCATCCCTTTCACCAATGCCTTATTTTCATGGACCAATCCCCTTTCGGTGGCTATTATCACTAGTGCAGCGGTTTGGGCGGCCCTGTGGTATATTTGTTACTGGCTGTATATTAATAAGTTATTCATTAAAATTTAAAGCAGATAGCTTCCTAACATCAAAGCAGAAAAGGCTGAAAATTGTTTTCCTGGATTATGCACCTTTAAAAAATCATACTAAAGGCGGTCTCCTTACCTGGAGCCGATCGTACCTGCAGGCTTCCGCCGTGCAGGCGCATGATTTGCCTTGAGAGACTCAGCCCGATTCCAGATCCGTTTTCATGGGTCGTAAAAAAAGGTACAAATATCTGTTCGAGGATATCTGCAGGAATGCCCGGTCCGTTGTCAGTCACCCTTATTTCAGGCCGATGGTCGGAATTAATTCCCGCGGTAATGTGAATTTTACCTTCAGGGTTTTTCTCATTGGCCTGTAAGGCATTTTTGGCCAGGTTGATCAATACCTGTGCAATGAGGTTTTCATCGGCAAAAAGTTCCATTTCCAAAGGAGCAACGGCAACAGTCAGCTTTACCTTGTCACTATTCTCGAGCGACGAATACAGTATTTTAATCCGGTTGACTAAATTGTCCAATCTGAATGTTTTTTTGTCGGGCTTCGGCAGGCGTGTCAGTTTTCGGTAGGACTCCACAAACACCATCAAGCCATTACCTTGCTCTTTGATCACATTCAATCCCCTAAGGGTGGTTTGGATGGTCGATTCATTCACTTCTTCAGGAAGGGCCGGGCGACCATCAATGGTAAAAAACTTACACAAGCTTTCAGAAAGCGAAGTGATGGGGGCAATCGAATTCATGATCTCGTGCATCAATACCCGAATGAGCTTCATCCACGAATCCAGTTCTTTTTCGTCCAGCTCTGATCGGATATCCTGCACCGATAGTAATTTAAGTTCTCTATCATTTGCTTTAAACGAGGATGCCTTGAGAGATAATTGTATGGTACCGCGTTCGGTTGCAACGGATACCAGTTTTTGCTCAAAAGGCTGGATGCTCCTGATCGACTGAAAGAGGTTCAGGTTCACTTTTTCCAATTGGTTGATGTGGGTGAGCACCTCGACACCGAGCATCTTTTTTGCAGCCGAGTTGGCATGAAGAACAAATCCTTTGGAATTAAAAGTCACGATTCCCGTGGCAACATGTTCAAGCAAGGTCTGTAAATACTGTTCCTGCTGACGACTTTCAATCTTTAGTTTCTGAATTTGTTGGTTTACCTTCTTCAGGCCCAGGTAAATTTCGAGCACTGGCCGATTGGAAGCATCGGATGGAAATGAAAGGGTTGAATCATCCATTTGAACCGATTCCAGGAAATAACTAATCTTCCGGTTAGAGGTATTCAGAAAATAAACCAGGTTAATAACCACCGGAATGATCAGAAACAAACACAATAGAATCACAGGCACTGAAAATCCCTTTGCCATTGTCCAGCCCACTAAAACCGATGGCACTACAATCAGGACAACCCTGTAGACTATTTGCAGATAATGGTTTTTAAAGTTCATTATCCGTTCTTTTTAATTTTGTTATAAAGCGTCTGTCTTGTAACCCCCAGTTGGTCGGCAGCAGCGCTGAGGTTTCCATTGTTTTTTTCAATCGCCTGGGCGATCATTCGTTTTTCCATTTCTTCCAATGTAATTTCGGTTTCATTGTTTTTACCCATGTGAACCGGCCTCATGACAAAATCCTCTGCTTTCAATAGATTTCCATCATTCAGGATAATGGCCTTTTCGATGGTATGTTGCAGTTCACGGATGTTACCCGGCCATGAATACTTGAGCAGTTTATCCTGCGCCTGTTGGTTGATTTTGAGGTTTGGTCGGTCATACCTGGAGGCATATTTCTTCAGAAAAAAATCGGCCAGCACCAGCACATCGTTTCCACGATCGCGCAATGGGGGAACCTCAATTTGAATGGTGTTGATGCGGTAAAGCAGGTCCTCGCGGAAAAGTCCTTCACGGACCATGCTCTCGAGGTCTTTGTTGGTGGCGCAAATCAGGCGGATATCAATGGCAAGTGTTTGATTGGAACCAATGCGTGAAATCTGGCGGTTCTGAATGGCGGCCAGTAGTTTGGCCTGAAGGTGAAACGAGAGGTTACCAATCTCATCCAGGAAAAGGCTGCCTTTGTCGGCCACTTCGAATTTACCTGCCCGGCTTTCACGGGCATCGGTAAATGCCCCTTTCACATGACCAAACAGTTCGCTCTCGAACAAGGTTTCAGTGATGGCGCCCATATCAACACTCACCATCACTTCATGGGAACGTTCCGACAGGCGGTGAATCTCATGGGCGATCAGTTCCTTCCCCGTTCCATTCTCTCCGGTAATGAGCACATTGGCATCCGTCTTGGCTACTTTACGAACCATGTTCAGCACGTGCATCAGTTGGGGAGAGGAGCCGATAATGAATTTCTGCTCGCGATTGATTTCCGTTTTGAGTCCTTTTTCCTTTTCCTTGAGGTGGTCCACTTCTTTTTTTGACCAGTTTAACTGAAGGGCCGACTTGAGGGTCGCCAGCAATTTGTTATTGTCCCATGGCTTGAGGAAAAAATCAGTGGCACCCATCTTCAATGCCTTCACGGTCAATTCAATATCGCCATAGGCAGTAATCATGACCACCGATATTTGGGGATTGGATTCCTTGATTCTTCCCAACCAGTAAATACCTTCATTGCCGGTATTGATTCCTGCATTAAAATTCATGTCCAGAATGACCAAGTTGTACTCTTTCTTGCGCAGTTCCGTAGGAATCTGGTTGGGATCGGACAAGGTGGTAATGGTTTGAAATTCTGGGATCAGGAAAATCTCCAATGCACTCAATATGCTCTTGTTGTCATCGACAATCAGAATGTTTCCTTTGGCCATGTTTTTTTTTATCAAAGCTACATAATGTAGAAATCAATATCAATAGAGTGTCAAATATTTTGACACTCTATTGTCTATTATTTTAACTACTGAGAAGTCGTCCTATAACTAAGTCACTGATAAATAGAAGCTTTATGTCTTTGGCATTGTTATGGCATAGTACATTTAAAATACCAAAAACGATGAAACGCTGTAAAAGAAATTTAGCATTCCTGATTGTGTTGATTCTGAGCCTTCAAGTTACTGCCCAGGAGAAGTGGACATTGAATGAATGCATCGCTTTTGCCATCAAAAATAACCTGCAAATACAGGATGCTGATTTGAATGAAAAGATGGCTGGTCTCAATTACCGTCAATCGAAATGGGACTTGTTGCCCGGCCTTGGTGCAGGAGCAGATGCGGGAATGAATTACGGCCGTTCAGTTGATCCGGTGACCAACGGGATTGTGAATACTTCGTTTTTCAATAACTCTTATTATATGGGCGCTTCGGTGGAACTGTTTCGTGGTTTTATGCTTCAAAACCAAATCCGCTACCAGAAATTCAGGAAAGAATCCGCGGAAAACAATCGCTTGAATGCAACCGATGATCTGGCTTTTGCAGTGATGAACGCCTTCTTTAATGTGGTCTATTATGAAGAATTGCTGAAAATTGCCAATGAGCAAAAAGCACTTTCACAATTGAACGTCAAAAAGACAGAGGTATTGGTTACAGCCGGATTAAAAGCACAAACGGACTTGCTGGAAGTAAAGGCCAATTTTGAAAAGGAAGAACTGTTTTGTATCCAGACCTTCAACAACATTGGATCGTCCAGGATCAGCCTAAAAAAAGCCATGAACCTTCCTGCTGATCAGCCAATCACTCTGGCACTTCCAGAGAAGGAAGAAGCAGCCGTTGCTGAGATTGTTGAAGATCTACCCGGGCTGTTCAGGCAACACATTGAGTGGTCGCCATATATCCATTTGTTCGAGAGTGAAGTACAGGCCAGTCATAAATATATGAATATGAGCAAAAGTGGGTTTTTCCCTTCCATCAGGTTGCAGGCCGCTTACAATACCGGGTTCTCCGAAACAAAGAAAGATGAGAACAACCAGGTGATTGACTTTAATAGCCAGATTAAATTCAACCGAAGTCAGTTTGTCGGTGCTTCGTTGAGTATCCCCCTGTTCAGCAGAAATTCAGTCAGGTTTGATGTAAAACGCTCCAGGCTTGCCATGGAACAATCGCAAGCAAAGTTGGAACTGGCCAAACAGACCGTCAGGTATGAAATGGAGGGAAACTACAATGAACTGAATGCTTCGTGGAAAGAACTTCAGCAGGCTGGGAGGCAACTGGAAGCCGATACCCTGGCCTTTCAGGCTGCACAGAAAAAATTTGAAAAAGGAATGATCAATGCCGTTGAACTCTACACCATTAAAAACAGGCTGGCAAACACTTCCAGCCAGGTATTGCACTCAAGACTGACTTACGAGATGAAGAAAAGGATCCTGGAGTTTTATAGGGGGGAGAGGTTTTGGGAAAGTGAGAAGGTGGGAAGATGAGAAGGTGAGAAGGTGAGAAGGTGAGAAAATGAGAAGGTGAGAAGGTGAGAAAATAAGGAATATGGAATATTGAGAAACCGGTATCGAACCGGAGGGCTGGAACTTGAAACTTTAAACTTGGAACTTTAAACTGATTGTCATGGGAATGGATAAAGTAATTGAAAAGAAAAAGGGGATTCAGAAAAAACATGTTTTCTGGGCCTTTGGGATATTGCTCCTCATTGTTTTAATCGCACAAATGGCCTTTGGAGACCATTCATCGGTTTTCAGGGCTGAGAAAGATAAGCTTTCGGTGAGCAGTGTGGAGGATGGTATATTTAACGACTACATCACTGTCATTGGGCAGGTGGAACCCATTACCACTATTTTTCTGGATGCCATGGAAGGAGGAACTGTGGAAGAACGTTTTATTGAAGAAGGTGCCATGGTGAAAAAAGGCGATGTGATCCTGCGACTTGAAAACCGCCAATTGTATCAAACGATTCTAAACAGTGAAGCTGCACTGGCTGAAAAAGAAAACTACCTGCGCAACACAAGGATCAACTTTGAGTCGGAATTGATTCAATCCAAACGAAATATTCTGGATAGCGAATACAAGATTACCCGTAAAAAACGGACATTCAACCAGTATGAATCGCTTTATAAAGAAGAACTTATCTCCAAAGAAGATTATCTTCAGGCCCGGGAAGATTATGAATACGAAAGTCATCTATTAATTATTAACAAACTGAAGGCCAAGAATGATTCAATACTTCGGGCAACGTCAATGATAACTTTGGAAAGTGACCTTGGAAAGATGCGGCAAATGCTGGACCTTGTTCACGAACGGCTCAATGACCTGAACGTAAAAGCACCGGTAGATGGACAGCTGGGAATGCTGGATGCCGAAATCGGACAATCGATCAATGGTGGTCAGCGCATTGGCCAGATCAACGTATTGAACAACTTCAAGGTAACGGCAAAAATTGATGAGCACTATATTGACCGGGTTGTACATGGACTGGCTGCTTCACTGGAACGCAACGGAGCCAATTTCAATCTGATGTTGAAAAAGGTTTATCCCGATGTTCGTGAAGGACAATTCAAGATTGACCTGGTTTTTGATGGACAGACTCCTGAAAATGTGCGCACTGGACAAACGTATCATGTAAAACTCGAATTGGGTGAGTCGCAAAAGGCACTGATGATTCCACGTGGTGGATTTTTCCAGAGCACAGGCGGGCAATGGATATTTGTTTTGAACAACGATGGCACCGAAGCAACAAAGCGCAACATCAAAATCGGTAAGCAGAACCCCCAGTATTATGAAGTCCTGGAGGGACTCAGTTCAGGTGAAAAAGTAATAACTTCGGGGTATGAAATGTTTGGAACGAACGATAAGATCAGCCTCCAATAAGCATGGGGTGTGGGGCATGGGGCATGGAGCCCTTGGCCTATTCTCCAAGCTCCAAGCACTTGACATTGAATAGAAAACATAAATAATAACAATTGAGGCCAGTGCAGAGCGGCCACCAAGCCCCCTGCTCCAAGCCCCAAGCAATTTTTACCATCATGATTAAAACTGTCAATTTAAACAAGGTGTTCCGCACAGAGGAGATCGAAACCAGTGCGTTGAACGAAGTAAACCTTCACATTCGGAAGGGTGAGTTTGTAGCCATCATGGGTCCTTCGGGTTGCGGCAAGTCGACATTACTTAACATTATTGGCCTGCTGGACAATCCAAGCTCCGGCGAGTATTATTTCGACCAACAGGAAGTGGGTAGTTTCAAAGAACGCAACCGTACCCTGCTGCGCAAAGGCAACATCGGTTTTGTATTTCAGAGTTTTAACCTGATCGACGAGCTGAACGTATACGAAAATGTGGAGCTTCCATTGATCTACCTAAAGTTGAGTGCAAAAGAGCGTAAGGAGATGGTCGAGAAAGTATTGGATCGAATGAAAATCAGTCACCGCAAGAAACATTTTCCACAGCAATTATCTGGTGGGCAACAACAGCGTGTAGCTATCGCCCGTGCCGTGGTAGCCAATCCGAAGCTGATCCTGGCCGATGAGCCAACAGGTAACCTGGACTCAAAAAACGGACTGGAAGTGATGAACCTGCTCACTGAACTCAACCGTGAAGGAACCACCATCGTAATGGTTACACACTCGATGCATGATTCAGAATTTGCCCACCGGGTAGTCAATTTATTCGATGGACAGATTATTACTGAAGAGGTGAAGATGCAGATGGGGGAAATGGCGATATAGGAGAAAGGAAACAGGAGAACGGGGAAGGGAGAAAGGAGAAGGGAGAAGGGAGAAGAGAAACCGTAAAATGGATCTGTGTCGGCAGAGCTGGAAAGCTGCCATGAGGAACCCGGTGGAGGCGCTGAGATATGAATAATAAGATGATGATAGTTGATGATTTTTAAAAGCACACTTAACAGCCATTCAATATGTGGAATACATTAAAGATTTTTTTTCGCTCATTAAAGAGAAAGAAGGTAAAATCCATCATCACCATTGGTGGGTATGCAGTTAGCATGGCGGTATTACTGATACTGACCACGTTTATTATTGGCGAAAAAAATGTAAACACTGGGTTTGACAGGAGTGGTGACATCTATCGCATCATACGTTCAGACAACCAGGCATTGGTACCTGCAACATTGTTGAATGATGTAAAGGAACAAGTAGCCGGAGTAGAAAAAATGTGTTTATATACCATTTCTGGTGGAGCTTATAAAAATAAAGATCAAAAAAAATGGATTAGTTTTAATGCCACCGAAGATGATTTTCTGGATCTATTTTCCTTTAAATTTATCTATCAATCTTCAAACCCCACCTTGTCCATCAAATCAAATATTATACTGACCAAAGGATTCAGTGAGAAATTGTATGGACCCCAGAATCCAGTAGGTAAAATATTGGACATCAACGACCAGCCATACACAATTGTAGGGGTTGTTAACGATGTACCCAAAAACGCTTCCTTCAGTTTTGATGCACTCCTAAATATTGAGTTGGCGAATAATCAAAAAATGACTAGTGGCGAAGAGAACCATGTCCTTCATAATGCGTTTTTGAGACTTAATTCAAAAGTTGACCCTGCAATAGTCAGTCAGCAAATCTCGGGTTTGATTAATCATTGGCAGATCTTTAAGGATGTGAAATTATCAATAGAACCATTGAGCAAAGTCTATTTTAATACTTTGCCAAATGACAATCATCAACACGCCAATTTACACCTGATCTACCTTCTTTCCAGCATTGCGCTTGTAATTCTTTTAATGACTATTTTCAACTATGTAAACATATCCATTTCAAGCGGCTACGAACGATTAAACGAGATTGGCATTAAAAAAGCCACAGGTGCCACCAGGCATGATATATTCAGGCAGGTTCTGACTGAATCGATGTTCGCAAGTCTTTTGGCAATGATACTGGCGGTAATGATTGCATTTTTTATAGCACCCTTATTTTCAGATATACTGGATAAAAAAATCGACTTGCAAGCAGTATTTTCTCAACCAAAGATTGTTTTAGGGGAAATCCTGATCTTTTTAACAACAGGGATCCTGTCAGGCATCTATCCTGCAATGGCCTTTTCAAGAGTATCACCACTTCAAATGATGACTCATCAAAAAGGATTCAAAAGAAAGGGACAAAGGTCAGGGGTGATCGCAGTCCAGTTCATGATTACTACCGTACTAATTATCTCATTGCTTTTTATACAGAAACAAATGTTATTTGTAAAACACAAGGATCTTGGATTCGATAAAGAGATGATGATTAAACTGAACCTTGGCGGTACAACTTCCCGAAACTGGGAAGCTTTAAAAAACGAGCTGCTTGCAAATCCTGAAATCATTTCAGTATCAGCTTCAGGCGGAACTCCAATGGAAATTCCTTCGTGGTACAGTAATCAGTACGATGTGGCAGGTGAAAAGAAAATGATTGAGGTCAAAACATTTTCGGTTGATGAAAGCTTCGTACAAACATTTGGACTGAAGATAATTGCCGGAAGAAACATTGAGATGACTGATTCGAATGCCTGCCTAATCAATGAACATTTATATCATCAACTTGCCTGGGACGATCTTACTGGGAAGGAAGTGATGAGAATGAAAGTCGTAGGTGTCGTTAAAGACTTTCATTACGAAAACATGTACACTGAAATTGGAAATCTTCAATTGCAGCAAGTGAATGGCTATGCCGATTATTTAAATATCAAAATACGTGGTGATGTTTCAAAGGACTTGAAAGCGATTGAGAAAATATATGTAAAATTTGTACCTGAAAGTGGCATGGCATATTTGTTCTACGATGATTGGCTCCAAACCATGTATCACAAAGAAGAAAAACAGGCAAGTGCAATCAAAGTATTTTCATTACTTGCCATTATTATTTCCTGTCTTGGATTAATAGGCTTAATCGACCAAATCACCAATAAAAAGGTAAAGGAAATTGGCATACGAAAGATCAATGGGGCAAAGGTTTCAGAAGTAATTGGCATGCTCAATAAGGACATCATAAAATGGGGGGCTGTTTCCTTTGTAATATCCTGCCCCATTGGCTACTATGCCATGAACAAGTGGCTTATAAGCTTTGCTTATAAAACAGAACTGAGCTGGTGGATATTCGCCCTGGCGGGTCTGATGGCTTTGGGTATTGCCCTGCTGACAGTGAGTTGGCAAAGCTGGAAGGCGGCGACAAGGAACCCGGTGGAGGCGCTGAGGTACGAATAGAGGTTAATTTTTATAAGTTTTAAAATCCAAATAAGCCATTTGGAAACAAAAACTTTAACACTTCGGTTGGAATAATCTCTGATGAATGTTTGATTTGACAAATTTATATACGGATTCTGTCTAATATTTTTACAGTAAAAACAGTATTCAAACAGCAATACAATCTGACTATCAATTGATTAAATTTGTGGTATAGTTTCTGGGTAATCTCAATGTAATTGTCAAAACCTTTAGAAAACAAAGCAATGATCAGCCATTTTTTTACCAGCATGTACAGGAATATTTTAAGGGATAAAATCTTCACCTTAATCAACCTGACGAATTTAACCATTGGCTTCACTACTTTTATCCTCTTGGGAATGGTGGTCAGCTATGAGTTCAACTATGACAAGTCAAACAAGAATTACGACCGCATCTACAGGGTTCAAACCAGGCAGGAAGACTCCCACCCTACCAACTTTTGCACCTTCAGTCCTGCGGCCATTCGTTACCATGTGACAGCCGATCTACCCGAAGTTGAACAACCATTGCTGATGCGCGAAGTGTCGGGTGGCCAGGGCTCAGGTATGTTTTTCACCTTGCCCTCCGGAGAGCAACTCTTCGAGAAGCATGGCTATTTCACCGAAAATTCTATTTTCGATGTCTTCACCATCAAGATCATAGCCGGAAACCAGGCAGGTGCTCTCAATGAACCCAGCACCATCGCCCTTTCCGAAACCCTTCAGCAGAAGCTTTTCCCCACAGGTGGAGCCATTGGCAAACAGGTAATCATAGGCAAACGATATCCA